>NZ_JBYNTT010000005.1:0-299715 GCF_057784995.1 Ramlibacter sp. G4-7 | reverse complement strand
ATGTCTGATCCACCTTGTGAATACGGGCTCCGGCAATGCCGGGCAGAAAGATACTGTCCGATCTTTGGGACAGGACAGGAGAAAGGAGCGAGTGCCGCTTGATCTACAGCTCAGGCTGAGGTCCAAAGGGTGGCGACGGCGTACACCCGCTCCGCTCGGCTCTCGCCGAACTCTGGAAATTCAATCATGAACAATACAAGGGTGGCGCGGCGCCAGCCGCGGACGGTGAGCGTCAGCGAACCCCACCGTTCTCCGCCCCAATGAAAAACGGGTTGCCGAAGCAACCCGTTGGAAAAGGTGTCTGCGAGCGGCACCGGACCGCATCCTGAACCGGAGTTCAGGTGGGCGAGGTCAGCAAACTGGAGTTGGGATCATCTGACGCGAGACGTTCACGCTCTCCAGGCGATGTTCCAAGCCCGCGCTCAAAGAGCATTGGTTCAAGGAAATATAAAGCCCGACACACACTGCAGACGGTTTGGATTCTAGGACGCAAAAGCACGCGCGGGTGCAAATCGTTGGTGAAGCCATGAAAGGATTCCGGGCTTGACAATGTAGGACGTAGCTGAACTGTGACACTGGTGCGGCGACAATGCGCACTCCTGTCTTGCATCGTCGCCACGCGCCCACAACTACAAGATGTCCGTCCTGGACCCGCAGCTCGTTCTCGCGCTCGCCCTCATCGGCACCTGCACCGGTTTCCTCGCCGGCCTGCTCGGGATCGGCGGCGGCATGGTGATGGTGCCGTTCGTCACCATGATCCTCACGCACAAGGGCTATCCGCCGCAGTACACGGTGAAGATGGCGGTGGCGACCTCGCTCGCCACCATCGCGTTCACTTCGCTGTCCTCCGTGCGCGCGCACAACCAGCGCGGCGCGGTGCTGTGGCCCGTGGTGAAGGTGCTCGCACCGGGCATCCTGCTCGGATCGCTGCTCGGCGCGCAGGTCGCGCACGCGCTGCCCGGCAAACTGCTCGGCGTGTTCTTCGCCATCTTCGTGGCCTTCTCCGCCACGCAGATGCTGCTCAATCGCAAGCCCAAGCCCAGCCGCACCCTGCCCGGGCGCGCGGCGACGTTCGCCGTCGGCACGGGAATCGGCGCCCTTTCGTCGCTGGTGGGCGCCGGCGGCGCCTTCATGTCGGTGCCCTTCATGCTCTGGTGCAACATCAAGATCCATGACGCGGTGGGCACCTCCGCGGCGCTGGGCTTCCCGATCGCGGTGGCGGGCACGCTCGGCTACATCTGGGCCGGCCACGGGCTGCCGCAGATGCCGCCGGGATCGATCGGCTATCTGTACCTGCCCGGGCTGGTCATCATCTCGGCGGCCAGCATGCTGATGGCCCCGCTCGGTGCGCGCACCGCCCATCGCATCGACATCGCGCCGATGCGCAAGCTGTTCGCGATCGTGCTGTACTGCCTCGCCGCGTATTTCCTCCTGCGCTGAGGACGAACGAACCAAGGAGATCCAAAATCGCCCGCATCGCCTTCATCGGCCAACAGGAATTCGGCAAGGCCGTCCTCGAGGCCTTCCTCGCCCGCGGCGACACCATCGCCGGCGTGTTCTGCACTCCCGACAAGCCGGGTGCGAAGCCGGACGTGCTCAAGGCCGACGCGCTGGCGCTGGGCCTGCCGGTGTTCTCCTTCGCCAGCCTGCGCAGCCACGAGGCCGAAGCCGCCATGCGCTCGCTGGACGCCGACCTGGGCATCATGGCCTACGTGCTGCAGTTCGCGCCGCAGTCCTTCGTGACCATCCCGCGCCACGGCACCATCCAGTTCCATCCCTCGCTGCTGCCCAGGCACCGCGGCCCGTCTTCCATCAGCTGGCCGATCGCGCTGGGCGCGCGCGAGACCGGCATCACCATCTTCCGCCCCAACGACGGCCTCGACGAAGGCCCGGTGGTGCTGCAGAAGAAGTGCGAGATCGGCCCCGACGAAACGCTGGGCGAGGTGTATTTCCGCAAGCTCTTTCCGCTGGGGGTGCAGGCGCTGCTGGAAGCGGCCGACCTCGTCATGGCCGGCAAGCACGCGGAGCAGGCGCAGGACGAGCGCGAAGCCACCTACGAGGGCTGGATGCACGACGAGGAGGCGGAGATCCACTGGCCCGGCCACGTCGACACCATCTACAACCTGATCCGCTCGTGCAACCCCGCGCCCGGCGCGTGGATGATGCTCGCCGGCGTGAAGGTGCGCGTGTACGACTGCCGCAAGCACGTCGTGGGCCGCTACGTGTCGCGCGGGCACAAGCCGGGCGACGTGGCCGGCGTCAACCCGGACTCCATCGTGATCTGGGCGCAGGGCGGCCTGATCGAGATCCTCAAGCTGCGACCCGAAGGCGGCGGCAAGATGAACGCCGGCGACTTCGCACGCCAGCACGGCCTGGCTAGCTCGGACGCCTGGCGGGCGTGGGTGCGTCCCGCCTGAGCGCCTTCTTCCTCGGCGTGAGGGCCTGCTCGATCAGGTCGGCGCCGTCGGCCAGCAGGAAGTTGCGGAAGGCTTGCGCCACCGGCGGCAGCCGCTTGCCGCGCCGGCACACGACGTACCAGTTCAGCATCAGCGGGAAACCCTGCACATCCAGCACGACGAGGCTGCCGGCCTGCAGTTCGCGGCTGATGGTGTGTGCCGACAGGAAGCTCACGCCCATGCCCGCCATCACCGCCTGCTTGATCGTCTCGGTGCTGCGGATCTCCATCGCGATGTTGAGGCCGGGCAGGTGGTGGCCGAAACCCTGCACCATGGAGTTCCAGGTGTCCGAGCCATGCTCGCGCACGATGAAGGGCTCGCGCGCGATGCGCGTGACGGGGATGCGCGCCGAGCGCGCGAGCGGGTGGTCCGGCGGCGCCACGATCACGTAAGGGTGCGGCGCGAAGGGCTCCGCCACGGTGTCGGCGTCCTCGGGCGGGCGCACCATCACCGCGAGGTCCGTGCGGTTCTCCTTCAGCTGCGCGAGCAGCTCCTCGCGGTTGACCACGACGAAGTTGAAGGTGACGCCGGCGTGGCGCTGCGCGAACTGCACCAGCAGGCGCGGGAAGAAGTAGTCGCCCGCACTGATCACCGACACGTTCAGGCGGCCGCCGGACACGCCCTTGAACTGCGCCATGGCCTCCTCGGCCTCCTGGAACTTCTGGATGATTTCGCGGCTGGACAGCAGCATCTGCTCGCCCGCGGCGGTGAGGTGGATCTTCTTGCCGACCTGCTCGAACAGCGCGAGCCCGGCGTGCTCGGCCAGCTTGCCCACCTGCGTCGACACGGCCGGCTGCGTCAGGTGCAGTTCCTCGGCCGCGCGCGAGAAGCTGCGGTGCCGGGCGACGGCCTCGAAGACCTTCAGCTGGCGCAGGGTCGCGTTCTTCATGGCCGGATCATCCCATAAGTCCGAGCTAATGCAAACGATCAAATACTTTCACTATCCTTGATCGTTCCCGGCGCCTAGAGTGACCCCATCGAAGCGACACCAGGAGACGACCATGGCTCAGGACAAGACCCCCGGCTACACCGCCGACGACCAGCTGGATTTCTGCAGCGAGCTCGCTGCCGCGTGCACCGGTGGCGAAGGCGTGCGCGCCTGGCTGGAGCGCGAGCGGCCGCACTTGTTGCGCGCCTATGACGCCGACTTCCTCGTGAACGCTGTCGAGCGTTCGCGCCATGCGGCCCGGCCCGCCGCCCGCTAAGACATTTGCTTACCCGCCCGCGATGCTTTCGCGGGCTTTTTTTATTCCGTACGCATTCGTACGAATGCTGCGGCAGCGCCGGCGGAACCTTCGCATTCTCCCTCTGGCGCCGCGTCCCCCGGACAAACCCTAGACGGGCTTCTCTCTTCCGAAAAATTGACCGCAGTCAAGAGAAATCAAGGCAGGTTGGTCGGACCATCCGCCGGCGGTCTCGCGATGAACGCCGGTTGACAAGCCGGTGCAGGCGAGGCGACTTCAGGAGACAACGCGTGAGAATTTCGAACCTCAAGACCCGCATGACGGTGGTCCTTCCGGCCATCGCCGCCTCGGCCGCGATCCTCGCAGCCCCCACCGCCCAGGCCGCCTGGGAACCCACCAAGCCCGTCGAATTCGTCGTGCCCGCGGGCACCGGCGGCGGTGCCGACCAGATGGCGCGCCTCATCCAGGGCATCGTGGTCAAGCACAACCTGATGAAGCAGCCGCTCGTCGTGGTGAACAAGTCCGGCGGCGCCGGCGCCGAGGGCTTCCTCGACGTGAAGAACGCCAAGGGCGATCCGCACAAGATCGTGATCACCTTGTCGAACCTGTTCACGACGCCGCTGGCAACGGGCGTGCCCTTCAACTGGCGCGACATGACGCCGGTGTCGATGATGGCGCTGGACAACTTCGTGCTCTGGGTCAACGCCGAGTCGCCGTACAAGACGGCCAAGGACTACCTGGACGCGGTCAAGGCGGCCGGGCCGAGCAAGATGAAGATGGGCGGAACCGGCTCCAAGCAGGAAGACCAGATCCTCACGGTCGGCATCGAAAAGGCCACCGGCACGAAGTTCATCTACATCCCCTTCAAGGGCGGCGGCGAGGTCGCCGTACAGCTGGTGGGCAAGCACGTGGACTCGTCCGTGAACAACCCGGCCGAGGCCGTGGCGCAGTGGCGCGCCGGCAAGCTGCGCGCGCTGTGCGTCTTCGACGACCAGCGCATGCCGTACAAGGCCAAGATCACCGACTCCCAGGCCTGGGGCGACGTGCCCACCTGCAAGGAAGCGGGCGTGCCGACCGAATACACCATGCTCCGCGGCATCTTCATGCCGGCCGGCAACACCAAGGAACAGACCGCCTTCTACCTCGACCTGCTCAAGAAGGTCCGCGAGACGCCGGAGTGGAAGGAGTACATGGAAAAAGGCGCCTTCAACCAGACCGTGATGGACGGCGAGAACTTCAACAAGTGGCTCGCCAGCGCAGAGCAGAAGCATCGCGAGCTGATGAAGGAAGCGGGCTTCCTCGCGAAGTGATCCGTTTCCTCACCTCCCCCCTCCGGGGGGAGGCGGGGTGGGGGCACGCACGGCGCCTGCCCCACCCCAACCCTCCCCCCGCGGGGGAGGCGACACGACAGGCAGGAGACCCATCCCCATGAGCACCCCCCACGAATCCGCCGCCGAGCGCACGGGCGTTCCCACCTTCGCCGTCGAGGCCGCGGTTGCCGCGCTCGTCCTCATCTTCGGGCTGGTGGTGCTGTTCGGCAGCCGCAACCTCGGTTCGGGCTGGACCAGCGACGGTCCCGGCGCGGGCTACTTCCCGTTCTACATCGGCCTGATCCTGTGCATCTCGGGTGCTGGCACGCTGTACCAGGCGCTGCTTGGCAAGAAGCGCAACACGGAGATCTTCGTCGACGGCGAGCAGATCCGCCGGGTGCTGTCGGTGCTGCTGCCGGCGCTGGTGTACGTGCTGGCCATCCAGCTGCTCGGCCTGTATGTGGCGTCGGCCATCTACATCGCCGGCTTCATGATCGTGCTGGGCAAGTTCTCCAAGGTGAAGAGCATCCTGCTGGGACTCGCGGTGGCCGTGTTCTTTTTCTTCATGTTCGAGGTCTGGTTCAAGATCCCCCTGTACAAGGGCACGTTCAAGCCGCTCGATTTCCTGGGCTACTGAGCCCGGCGACCGTCCCTCCCAACGACTTCGCACCGCCTCCAGCGTCATGACCGAACTCAGTGCCCTGTTCCATGGCTTCAGCGTCATCCTGACGCCGATGAACCTGCTCCTCATGTTCGTGGGGATCACCCTCGGCGTGCTCATCGGCGTGCTGCCGGGACTTGGCGGCGCCAACGGCGTCGCCATCCTGCTGCCCCTGACCTTCTCCATGTCGCCGACGTCGGCGATCATCATGCTGTCGTGCATCTACTGGGGCGCGCTGTTCGGCGGCGCCATCACGTCGGTGCTGTTCAACATTCCGGGCGAACCGTGGTCGGTGGCCACCACGTTCGACGGCTACCCCATGGCACAGAAGGGCCAGGCAGGACAGGCGCTCACGGCGGCCTTCACCTCCTCGTTCATCGGCGCCTTCGTTGCCGTGGTGATGATCACGTTCCTGGCGCCGCTGGTGGCCAAGTTCGCGCTGCAGTTCGGGCCGCCCGAATTCTTCGCCGTCTACCTGCTCACGTTCTGCAGCTTCGTGGGCATGGGCAAGGGCTCGCCGTTCAAGATCCTCGGCTCGATGGCGATCGGCTTCGCCCTGGCTGCCGTCGGCATGGACACCGTCACCGGGCAGCTGCGGCTGACCTTCGGCCTCGAAGAGCTGATGCGCGGCTTCGACTTCCTGATCGCGGTGATCGGCCTCTTCGGCATCGGCGAGATCCTGCTGTCGATGGAGGAAGGCCTCGCGTTCTCCGGCAAGTCCGCCAAGATCAACCCGAAGGTAGTGTTCGAGACCTGGAAGGAGCTGCCCAAGTACTGGATGACGTCGCTGCGCAGCTCGCTGGTCGGCATCTGGATGGGCATCACCCCCGGCGGTGCGACGCCCGCGTCCTTCATGAGCTATGGCCTGGCCAAGAAGATGTCCAAGGACGGCGCCGCCTTCGGCACCGGCCAGCTCGAAGGCGTGATCGCTCCCGAGACCGCCGCGCACGCCGCCGGCACCAGCGCGCTGCTGCCCATGCTGGCGCTGGGCATCCCCGGCTCGCCGACGGCCGCCGTGCTGCTGGGCGGCCTGCTGATCTGGGGCCTGCAGCCCGGCCCGCTGCTGTTCGTCGAGCAGAAGGACTTCGTCTGGGGCCTGATCGCCTCGATGTACCTGGGCAACCTGGCAGGCCTGATCGTGGTGCTGACCACGGTGCCGCTGTTCGCTTCGATCCTGCGCATCCCCTTCTCGATCATCGCGCCCGTCATCATCGTGATCTGCGCCATCGGCGCCTACACGGTGCACAACGCGATGTTCGACATCTGGCTGATGCTGGGCTTCGGGCTGATGGGCTACGTCTTCAAGAAGCTCGACTACCCCCTAGCGCCGCTGGTGCTGGCCCTGGTGCTGGGCGACAAAGCCGAAGACGCGTTCCGCCAGGCCATGCTGCTGTCGCAAGGCGACCTGTCCATCATGGTGTCGAACCCGCTGGTGGGCACCATCACCGGGCTGGCGCTGCTGCTGCTGGTCTGGCCGCTGATTTCCAGGATCATCGCCAAGGTGCGACCGGCCAAGCCGTCGGCGTTCTCCGCCGAACAGCCGGTCGACTGAAAAGGAGCCGCCATGCCCGTGATCGCCCTCACCCAGGAGATGGGTTCGCTCGCCAAGGACGTGGCCCTGCGCCTCGCCGAGGCGGGCGGCCTGACCGTGATGCGCAACGAGGTGGTGGACAACGTGGCCGGCCGCATGCAGGTGCCGGCCAGCCTGATCCGCCGGCTGCGCGAAGGCAAGGCGGGCTTCGTCGAGCGCCTGTCCACCGACAAGGATCAGGTCGCGCTGTTCACGGCGGAAGAGATGTTCGCGCAGGCGGTGCGCGGCAACGTCGTGCTGCGCGGCTGGGGCGCCACGGTGCTGCTGCGCCCCGTGTCGCACGTCGTGCGCGTACGCGTCACGCGCCCCTTCGAGCAGCGCGTCGCGTGGGTGATGGAGCACCTGGGCACCGACGACCGCGACGCGGCCGAAAGCGAGGTGCGCCGCAGCGACGCGGCCCACGCGCAGCGCATGAACGCGCAGTTCGGCGTCACGTGGGGCGACCCGCTGCTGTACGACATGGTGCTCAACACGGACCGGCTCTCGGTGGAAAGCTGCGTCGAAGCGATCCTGCAACTGGCGCGCCGGCCGGAGTTCCAGGAGACGCCGGAGTCGCGCGCGGTGCTGGAGGGCCTGGCCTTGTCGGCACGCGTGCGCGCCGCGCTGAAGGCCAACGAATCCACAAGCAGCGTCGACGTGCAGATCGAATCGCGCGACGGCCGCGTGACGCTGGATGGCATCGTCGTGAACGAGCAGGAAAAGGCCGAGGCCGAGCGTGTTGCCACCAGCGTGGCCGGCCTTGGAAGAATCGATAACCGCTTGCACCTGATGAAGGTTTCTCGCAAGTTCACCCACTCGAAAACCTGAGGACAAGCTGACCTGCAAAGTTGGAAGCGGCCCCCGGGGCCGCTTTTCTTTTTCTCTACGTAGTTTTGCATGCTAAGGGCTTACCCGGGTTCATGACCGCGGTCAATTTCCGGTGCACGTTCACTTCCCAGAATGGCCTCCGCGTCGCGTGTTGCGATGCCCCCTCCCCCCCCGCTTCAATCCTCCTCCCACACCACTACTCCAGGAGATCTCGGATGGAAAAGACTATTGGCGCGCTCCCCACGCCAGTGACGGCCACCGCCGGCGCTGCGGCCGATGCGCGCGGCGCGGCCTTCCGCTGGGCCCAGCTCGTGATGGGCATCATCTGCATGGCGATGATCGCCAACCTGCAGTACGGCTGGACGCTGTTCGTCAATCCGATCGCGGACAAGCACCACTGGAGCCGCGCGGCCATCCAGGTCGCGTTCACCATCTTCGTGCTCACCGAAACCTGGCTGGTGCCGATCGAAGGCTGGCTGGTCGACAAGTACGGCCCGCGCGTGGTGGTCATGGGCGGCGGCCTGCTCGCCGGCCTGGGCTGGATCATCAACGCCTACGCCGACACGCTCACGCTGCTGTACATCGGTGCCGCGGTCGGCGGCATCGGCGCCGGCGCGGTGTATGGCACCTGCGTGGGCAACGCGCTGAAGTGGTTCCCGGACCGTCGCGGCCTCGCCGCCGGCCTCACGGCCGCGGGCTTCGGCGCGGGCTCCGCCCTCACCGTGGTGCCGATCTCCGCGTACATCCACCACCACGGCTACGAAGCGGCCTTCCTGTACTTCGGCATCGGCCAGGGCGCCATCATCTTCCTGCTCTCCTGGTTCCTGGCCCGCGCCCCCGAGGGGCAGAAGGCCGGCACCTCCCGCGTGCTGCAGACGCGCC
This sequence comes from Ramlibacter sp. G4-7, assembly GCF_057784995.1. Taxonomy (NCBI): domain Bacteria; kingdom Pseudomonadati; phylum Pseudomonadota; class Betaproteobacteria; order Burkholderiales; family Comamonadaceae; genus Ramlibacter; species Ramlibacter sp. G4-7. The sequence continues at coordinate 290,824 of NZ_JBYNTT010000005.1, read as the reverse complement.
GCGACTACACGACGGGCGAGATGGTGCGCAAGCCGGTGTTCTGGGTGATGTACCTGATGTTCGTGCTGGTTGCCGCCGGCGGCCTGATGGCCACCGCGCAGCTGGCGCCGATCGCCAAGGACTTCAAGATCGGCGACGTGCCGGTGAGCATCGCCGGCCTGGTGCTGCCCGCGCTGACCTTCGCGCTGGCGATCGACCGCGTGCTCAATGGCCTCACCCGCCCCTTCTTCGGCTGGGTCTCCGACCAGATCGGCCGCGAGCTGACGATGCTCATCGCCTTCGGGCTGGAGTCGGTGGGCATCCTGGCGCTGTACCAGTTCGGCAGCGACCCGGTGGCCTTCGTGATCCTGACCGGCATCGTGTTCTTCGCCTGGGGCGAGATCTACAGCCTGTTCCCGTCCACCTGCGCGGACACCTTCGGTTCGAAGAACGCGGCCGCGAACGCGGGCCTGCTCTACACGGCCAAGGGAACGGCGGCGCTGCTGGTGCCCCTGTCCAGCGTGCTGACCGCCGCCACGGGCAACTGGCACGCGGTGTTCATCGTCGCGAGCGCGATGAATGCGCTGGCGGCGGTGCTGGCGTGGGTGGCGCTGCGGCCGATGCGCAAGGCGATGGTGGAAGGCTCCTGAGAGGCCATGCCGGGCCTGGCCCGGCATCCTCCTGGCGTCAGATCTTTCCCCTGGCCTTCAACCGGCTCAAGGTCTCGGCGGAGAGGTTCAGGTAGGAGGCCAGTTCCTTCTTCGGCAGCCGCTCCTCCAGCTCGGGGTGCTTGCGCAGGAAGCGCTTGACCCGCCCGGGCGCGTCCAGCAGGTGCAGCGTGATCGTGTGGGCCATGATCTCGCTCATGTGGTGCATCACTTCGTACTCGAAGGCCTGCTTGATGTTCGGGTGGCGGTCGATGAAGGCCACCCAGTCGCGCAGCGCGAGCTTGGCGACCCGGGCGCGGGTGACGCACACGATGCTGTAGGGCGCCGGCGTGCCCAGCCGCCACGCGGCGTAACTGGTTTCCATCTGCCCCTCTTCGGCGAAGCGCAGGATCATCTCCTTGGCGTCCTGGGTGCTCACCACGCGCTTGAGGATGCCGTCGAGGATGAAGTACTGCTCCATCTCGTGCACGCCCTGGTTCAGCAGCGCCTCGCCCTTCTGGCAATCCACCACGACCAGCAGGGGCTCCAGCTCCGCCATCTGGGCGGCGGTGATGGCCTTCAGCGCCACGTTATGGGCGAGCTGGACGCGGATGACGTTACGTTCTGGATGCTTCTCGATGGACGACATGGATTCCGGAGCGAGGGATTTCCCCTGATTGGGCCGCCTATTTTTCGAAAATTGACTGCGGTCAAGAGGGTTTCACGAACCCGACTTCTACCATTCTCGCACTCCCATCTAGGACCCCCCGACCATGAGTACCGACACGCAAGATCGCGAAACGACCGACGGCTTCCACCTGGTCATCGACGCGTTGAAGCTGAACGACATCGACACGATCTTCGCCCTGCCCGGCATCCCGATCACGGATTTCCTGCGCATGGCGCAGGCCGACGGCCTCAAGGTGATCTCGTTCCGCCACGAGCAGCACGCCGGCAATGCCGCCGCCGCCGCCGGCTTCATCACGCAGAAGCCCGGCATCTGCTTCACGGTGTCCGCCCCCGGCTTCCTCAACGGCCTGACGGCGCTGGCGAACGCCACCACCAACTGCTTCCCCATGATCCTCATCTCGGGCTCGAGCGAGCGCGAGATCGTCGACCTGCAACAGGGCGACTACGAGGAGATGGACCAGCTGGCCATCGCCAAGCCGCTGTGCAAGGCCGCCTTCCGCGTGCTGCACGCCGAAGACATCGGCGTGGGCATCGCGCGGGCGATCCGTGCCGCGGTCTCCGGCCGCCCCGGCGGCGTGTACCTCGACCTGCCCGCCAAGCTGTTCGCGCAGAGCATGGACAAGGAAGCCGGCAAGAAGTCGCTGATCAAGGTGGTCGACCCCGCCCCGAAGCAGCTGCCCGGCCCCGAGGCCGTCAAGCGCGCCGTCGACCTGCTCAAGGGCGCCAAGCGTCCGCTGGTGATCCTGGGCAAGGGTGCCGCCTACGCGCAGGCCGACGCCGAGATCAAGACCTTCGTCGAAAAGAGCGGCATCCCCTACCTGCCGATGTCCATGGCCAAGGGCCTGCTGCCCGACAACCACAACCAGTCCGCCTCCGCCGCGCGCTCCTACGTGCTGGCCGAAGCCGACGTGGTGATGCTGGTGGGCGCGCGCCTGAACTGGCTGCTGTCGCACGGCAAGGGCAAGACCTGGGGCGCCGACGGTTCCAAGGCCGCGGGCAAGCAGCAGTTCATCCAGGTCGACATCTCCCCGACCGAAGCGGACAGCAACGTCGCGATCGCCGCACCGGTGATCGGTGACATCGGCTCCTGCCTCGCCGCCTTCAACCAGGCCATGGGCACCGGCTGGAGCAAGCCGCCGGCGGACTGGACGGGCGCCATCGCCGAGCGCAAGGACAAGAACCTCACCAAGATGGCCGAGACGCTGGCGAAGAACCCGCCGGTGATGAACTTCCATTCCGCCCTGAACGTGATCCGCAACACGGTCAAGGAGAACCCCAAGGCCTACGTCGTGAACGAAGGCGCCAACGCGCTGGACTTCACGCGCTCCATCGTCGACATGTACGAGCCGCGCCGGCGCCTGGACGTGGGCACCTGGGGGATCATGGGCATCGGCATGGGCTTCGCCGTCGCGGCGGCCGCCGTCACCGGCGAGCAGGTGATCGCGGTGGAAGGCGACAGCGCCTTCGGCTTCAGCGGCATGGAGGTGGAAACCATCTGCCGCTACAACCTGCCGATCTGCGTCGTCGTGATGAACAACAACGGCATCTACAAGGGCACCGACGTCAACCCGCGCGGCGACGCGATGGCGCCCACGCAGTTCGTCAAGAACGCGCGCTACGACCTGATGATGCAGGCCTTCGGCGGCGTCGGCGTCACGGCGAAGAACCCCGAGGAACTGAAGAAGGCCCTCGACGAGGCGATCGCCAGCCGCAAGCCGACGCTGATCAACGCGCTGATCGACGAGACGGCGGGCACGGAGTCGGGGCGCATCACCAGCCTCAATCCGGCGGCGAAGAAGAAGACGGCGTAAACCATGCACCCCCGGCCCATGGCGTTGCGGGCTTGACCCGCAGCGCATGGATCCCGGCATGCAGGTGCCAAGAGATTCGAAACTTAGATAGGAAGACCAAGATGGGTAAAGCACTCGACGGCGTCAAGATCCTCGATTTCACGCACGTGCAATCGGGTCCCACCTGCACGCAGCTGCTGGCATGGTTCGGCGCGGACGTGATCAAGGTGGAGAAGGCGGGCGAAGGCGATGCCACGCGCGGACAGCTGCGCGACATCCCGGACGTGGACAGCCTGTACTTCACCATGCTGAACCACAACAAGCGATCCATCACCCTGGACACCAAGAACCCCAAGGGCAAGGAAGTGCTGATCGAGCTGATCAAGCAGTGCGACGTGCTGGTGGAGAACTTCGCTCCCGGGGCGCTGGACCGCATGGGCTTTTCCTGGGAACGCATCCAGCAGATCAACCCGCGCATGATCATGGCCTCGGTCAAGGGCTTCGGCCCGGGCCCGTACGAGGACTGCAAGGTCTACGAGAACGTCGCCCAGTGCGCGGGCGGCTCCGCCTCCACCACGGGCTTCGACGACGGCCCGCCGCTGGTCACGGGGGCCCAGATCGGCGACTCCGGTACCGGCCTGCACCTGGCCCTGGGCATCGTCACCGCCCTGTTCCAGCGCGAGAAGACCGGCCGCGGCCAGAAGGTGCTGGCCGCCATGCAGGACGCCGTGCTGAACCTGTGCCGCGTGAAGCTGCGCGACCAGCAGCGCCTGGACCGCACCAAGGTGCTGCAGGAATATCCGCAATACCCGGAGACCGAGTTCGGCGAAGCCGTTCCGCGCGCCGGCAACGCCTCGGGCGGCGGCCAGCCGGGCTGGATCCTCAAGTGCAAGGGTTGGCAGCACGATCCCAACGCCTACATCTACTTCATCACCCAGGCGCCCGTGTGGGCCTCGATCTGCAAGGTGATCGGCGAGGAAAGCTGGATCACCGACCCGAGCTACGCCACGCCCAAGGCGCGCCTGCCGCACCTGAAGACCATCTTCTCGCGCATCGAGGAGTGGACCAAGACCAAGACGAAGTTCGAGGCGATGGAGATCCTCAACAAGTACGACATCCCCTGCGGCCCCATCCTGTCGATGAAGGAAATCGCCGAGGAACCGGCCCTGCGCGCCACGGGCACCGTGGTGGAGGTCGACCACCCCACGCGCGGCAAGTACCTGTCCGTGGGCAACCCGATCAAGCTGTCGGACAGCGAAACCGAAGTGAAGCGCTCCCCCCTGCTGGGCGAGCACACCGAGGAAGTGCTCAAGCAGCTCGGCTACACCCAAGACCAGATCGCCGAGCTCCGCGCAGCGAAGGTCGTCTAACCCCGTTTCCCCCATTTCTCGGTTTTCATCGGAGGCACCATGGCCATTTCCCAAGGCGACAAGCAGAAGGTCCGTCAGATCCTGGACACAGTGAAGAAGGAAGGACGCGACGCGCTGACCGCGCCGGAAGGCAAGATCGTTTGCGACGCCTACGGCATCAACGTGCCCAAGGAAGGCGTGGTGTCCAGCTCCAAGGAAGCGACGACTCTCGCCTCCTCCATGGGCTTCCCGGTGGTGATGAAGATCGTCTCCCCGGACATCCTGCACAAGACCGAGGCCGGCGGCGTGATCGTGGGCGTCAAGAGCGCCGACGAAGCCGCCACCGCGTACGAGCAGATCATCGCCAACGCCAAGAAGTACAAGGCGGACGCGAAGATCGTCGGCGTGCAGATCCAGCAGATGATCAAGGGCGGGCAGGAAGTCATCGTCGGCGCGATGAGCGACGACAGCTTCGGCAAGCTGGTGGCCTTCGGCATGGGCGGCGTGCTGGTCGAAGTGCTCAAGGACGTCACCTTCCGCCTGGCCCCGGCCACGCGTGAAGACGCCGCCTCGATGCTCGACGGCATCCAGGCCGCCGAAATGCTCAGGGGCGTGCGCGGCGGCAAGCCGGTCAACCGCGAGGCGCTGCAGGACGTGATCGTCCGCGTGTCGCAGCTGGTGTCGGACTTCCCGGAAATCTCCGAGATGGACCTGAACCCGGTCTTCGCGAGCGAGACCGGCGCCATCGCCGCCGACGTGCGCATCGTGGTGAACTTCACGCCCAAGGCCCCGCGCTACCGCCCGGACGAGAAGGACGTGGTCACGTCCATGAACCGCATCATGAAGCCCAAGGCCGTGGCGGTGATCGGTGCGTCCGACCAGGCCGGCAAGATCGGCAACTCCGTGATGAAGAACCTCATCAACGGCGGCTACCAGGGCAAGATCTACCCGATCACGCCCAAGGGCGGCGAGGTCATGGGCCTGACCGCGTACAAGAGCGTGAAGGACGTGCCGGGCGAGATCGACACCGCCGTGTTCGCGATTCCCGCCGCGCTGGTGGCCGGCGCGCTCAAGGAGTGCGGCGAGAAGAAGATCGCCGGCGCCATCCTGATCCCGTCGGGCTTCGGCGAGACCGGCAACGTCGAAGGCCAGGAAGAACTGCAGAAGATCGGGCGCGAGTACAACATCCGCCTGATGGGGCCCAACATCTACGGCTTCTACTACACGCCGTCCAACCTGTGCGCCACCTTCTGCACGGCCTACGACGTCAAGGGCTCCACCGCCCTGTCCTCGCAGTCCGGCGGCATCGGCATGGCCATCATCGGCTTCTCGCGCTCCGCCAAGATGGGCGTGTCCGCGATCGTGGGCCTGGGCAACAAGTCGGACATCGACGAGGACGACCTGCTGCTGTTCTTCGAGCAGGACGACAACACCAAGGTGATCGCCCAGCACGCGGAAGACCTGAAAGACGGCCGCGCGTTCGCCGAAGTCGCCAAGCGCGTCTCGAAGAAGAAGCCCGTGATCATGCTCAAGGCCGGCCGCACCGAGATGGGCGCCGCGGCTGCCGCCTCGCACACCGGCGCGGTGGCCGGCACCGACAAGATCTACGAGGACATCCTCAAGCAGTCGGGCGTGATCCGCGCCCGCAGCCTGCGCCAGATGCTGGAGCTGTCGCGCGGCGTGCCGATCCTGCCCACGCCCAAGGGCGAGAACGTGGTGATCATCACCGGCGCCGGCGGTTCGGGCGTGCTGCTGTCCGACGCCTGCGTGGACAACGGCCTGAAGCTGCTCAAGCCGATGCCCGCCGACCTGGACGCTGCCTTCCGCAAGTTCATCCCGCCCTTCGGCGCGGCCGGCAACCCGGTGGACATCACCGGCGGCGAGCCGCCCATCACCTACGTCAACACCGTCAAGCTGGGCCTGGAGGACGACCGCGTCCACGCGCTCATCCTGGGCTACTGGCACACCATCGTGACGCCGCCCATGGTGTTCGCCAAGAACATGGTGCAGGTCGTCAACGAGATGAAGGAGAAGGGCAAGGTCAAGCCCGTGGTCGCTTCGCTCGCCGGCGACGTGGAGGTGGAGGAAGCCGCGCAGTACCTGTACGAGAACGGCATCCCCGCGTATGCCTACTCCACGGAACTGCCGGTGGAAGTGCTGGGTGCGAAGTACCAGTGGGCCCGCGCCGCCGGACTGCTCAAGTAAGCTTGCGCTGATGTCCCAACACCGCGTCATCCCCATCGCCGCGGCCGCGCTCCCCCTGCGGGAGCGCAAGCGCCAGGGTCCGAAAGGGCGCAAGCCCACGGACCAGGCGCTGGCCGAGGTGCGGCAACTGCTCGGTGACGCCTCGCGCCAGCGCGACCTGCTGATCGAGCACCTGCACAAGCTGCAGGACCATTACGGCCACCTCTCGGCCGCGCACCTGTCGGCGCTGGCGCAGGAAATGCGCCTGGCCCAGAGCGAGGTCTACGAGGTGGCGTCCTTCTACCACCACTTCGACATCGTCAAGGAAGGCGAGGAGGCACCGCAGGCGCTGACCGTGCGCGTCTGCGACGGCCTGTCGTGCGAGCTCGCGGGCGCGCAGCAGCTGCTGCAGAAGCTGCCTGCCCTGCTCGGTCGCGACGTGCGCGTGATCCCCGCCCCTTGCATCGGCCGTTGCGAACAGGCGCCGGCCGCCGTGGTCGGCCAGAAGCCGGTACCCTGCGCCACGACCCAGAAGGTCGTGGAGTGCGTCAAGGAGGGCGCGACGAAGCACGAGCCCGAAGGCTACATGGGCCTGTCGCAGTACCGGGCCGCCGGCGGCTACCAGCTGCTGGAGCAGTGCCTCGCGGGCGAGCACGACGTCGAGTCCGTGATCTCGCGGCTGGAAGCCACCGGCCTGCGCGGCCTGGGCGGCGCCGGCTTCCCGGCCGGGCGCAAGTGGCGCATCGTGCGCAGCGAGCCCGCGCCGCGCCTGATGGCGGTGAACATCGACGAGGGCGAGCCCGGCACCTTCAAGGACCGGGTGTACCTGGAGCGCGACCCGCACCGCTTCCTGGAAGGCATGCTGATCGCCGCGTGGGCGGTGGGCATCGACGCCATCTACATCTACCTGCGCGACGAGTACCACGGCTGCCGGGCGATGCTGGAGCAGGAGCTCGCGCGCCTGCAGGCCGACCCGCCGTCGAAAGGGCTGCCGCGCATCGAGCTGCGCCGCGGCGCCGGCGCCTACATCTGCGGCGAAGAGTCCGCGATGATCGAGTCCATCGAAGGCAAGCGCGGCATGCCGCGCCTGCGCCCGCCCTACGTGGCGCAGGTGGGCCTGTTCGGCCGGCCCACGCTGGAGCACAACTTCGAGACGCTGTACTGGGTGCGCGAGCTGCTGGAGCGCGGCCCCGAATGGTTCACGTCGCAGGGCGCGAACGGCCGCAAGGGCCTGCGTTCCTTCTCCGTGTCCGGCCGCGTGAAGAACCCGGGCGTGAAGCTGGCCCCGGCCGGCATCACGATCCAGGAGCTGATCGACGAGTACTGCGGCGGCATGGCCAAGGGGCACAAGTTCTACGGCTACCTGCCGGGTGGCGCCTCGGGCGGCATCCTGCCGGCGAAGATGAACGACATCCCGCTCGATTTCGACACGCTGCAGCCCTACGGCTGCTTCATCGGGTCGGCCGCGGTGGTGGTGCTCTCGGACAAGGACACGGCGACGGCCGCGGCGAAGAACACGCTGCGCTTCTTCCGCGACGAGTCCTGCGGCCAGTGCACGCCCTGCCGCTCGGGGACGGCGAAGGCGCACGCCTTGATGCAGGCCCCGAAGTGGGACCTGCCGCTGCTGGCGGAGCTGTCGCAGGTGATGCGCGACGCGTCCATCTGCGGCCTGGGCCAGGCCGCGCCGAACCCGTTCGATTGCGTGGTCAAGTATTTCCCGCATGAGTTGGGGTAGGCATGTCGTTGCGGCCCTGGCCGGCAATCCATGGGGCGCCGCAACAGGGGCCCTGTGGATCCCGGCCCAGGGCCGGGATGACATCCATTGGAGAAGAATGAAATGAACGCCGTCACCCGTGCCGAACTGGCCTCCATCGAAACGCCCGTCGTGAGGTTCACGCTCAACGGCAGGGAGGTCGAGGCGCGCGCGAACGAGACCGTGATCCAGGTGGCCGACCGCGAGGGCGTGGAGATTCCGCGGCTTTGCTACAAGCCGGGCCTGGACACCGCCGGCAACTGCCGCGCGTGCATGGTGGAGATCAAGGGCGAGCGCGTTCTGGCCCCGAGCTGCTGCCGCGCGCCGACGGCTGGCATGGACGTCAAGAGCGACACCCCCCGCGCCGTGGCCGCCCAGAAGATGGTGCTGGAGCTGCTGCAGTCCGACATGCCGGAGACCGACTACACCCGCCACAACGAAGTGGACGAGTGGTCGGCCAAGCTGGGTGTGGGCAAGCCGCGCTTCCCCTCGCGCGGCCAGGTCAGCGCCGACCTGTCGCACCCCGCGATCGCCGTCAACCTGGATGCCTGCATCCAGTGCACGCGCTGCCTGCGGGCCTGCCGCGACGAGCAGGTCAACGACGTGATCGGCCTGGCCTTCCGCGGCGAGCACGCCAAGATCGTGTTCGACATGGACGACGCCATGGGCGTGTCCACCTGCGTGGCCTGCGGCGAATGCGTGCAGGCCTGCCCCACGGGCGCCCTGATGCCCGCGCGCGGCGCCGCCCTGCCCGTGCCCGACAAGGCGGTCGATTCGGTCTGCCCCTACTGTGGCGTGGGCTGCCAGCTCACCTACCACGTCAAGGACGACAAGATCCTCTACGTCGAGGGCCGCGACGGCCCCGCGAACCACGGCCGCCTGTGCGTGAAGGGCCGCTACGGGTTCGACTACGCGCACCACCCGCAGCGCCTGACCAAGCCGCTGATCCGCCGCGCCGACGCGCCCAAGGACCCCAAGGCGGTGTTCGATCCGGAGCGCGTGCACGAGATCTTCCGTGAAGCGACGTGGGAAGAAGCGCTGGCGCTGTCCGCCGGCAAGCTCAAGTCCATCCGCGACACCAAGGGCCCGAAGGCCCTGGTCGGCTTCGGCTCCGCCAAGGGCAGCAACGAAGAGGCGTACCTGTTCCAGAAGCTGGTGCGCACGGGCTTTCGCAGCAACAACGTCGACCACTGCACGCGCCTGTGCCACGCCTCCTCGGTGGCGGCGCTGCTGGAAGGCATCGGCTCCGGCGCCGTGTCCAACCCCGTGATGGACGTGACCAAGGCCGAAGTGATCGTCGTGATCGGTGCCAACCCCACCGTGAACCACCCGGTGGCCGCCACCTGGATGAAGAACGCGGCGAAGAACGGCACCAAGCTGATCGTGATGGACCCGCGCCAGTCGGACCTCACGCGCCTGGCGCACATGCACCTGCAGTTCAAGCCGGACACCGACGTGGCCATGCTCAACGCCATCATGCACGTGATCGTGCACGAGGGCCTGGTGGCGCAGTCCTTCATCGAGGACCGCACCACCGGCTACGAGGAGCTGAAGAAGAACCTCGTGGGCTACAGCCCCGAGGAGATGGGGCCGGTCTGCGGCATCCCCGCCGAGACGCTGCGCGAAGTGGCGCGCCTGTTCGCCACCTCCAGCGGCTCCATGATCCTGTGGGGCATGGGCGTGTCGCAGCACGTGCACGGCACCGACAACGCACGCTGCCTGATCGCCCTGTCGCTCATGACCGGGCAGATCGGCCGCCCCGGCACCGGCCTGCACCCGCTGCGCGGCCAGAACAACGTGCAAGGCGCCTCCGACGCCGGCCTGATCCCGATGATGTTCCCCGACTACCAGAAGGTGGTGGAGCCCGAGGTGCGCGCGCGCTTCGAGAAGCACTGGGGCCTGCAGCCCGGCACGCTGGACGACCAGCCCGGCCTGACCGTGATCGAGGTGATGCACGCGATCAGCGCGGGCAAGGTGCACGGCATGTACGTCATGGGCGAGAACCCCGCGATGTCCGACCCGGATGCGAACCATGCCCGCGAAGCGCTCGCGCAGCTGGAGCACCTGGTGGTGCAGGACATCTTCCTGACCGAGACCGCCTGCCTGGCCGACGTGGTGCTGCCCGCCAGCGCCTTCCCCGAGAAGACCGGCACCTTCACCAACACCGACCGCCTCGTGCAGCTGGGCCGCCAGGCCGTGCCGCCGCCCGGCGATGCGAAGCAGGACCTCTGGATCATCCAGGAGCTCGCCAACCGCATCGGCCTGGACTGGAAGTACAAGCACGTGTCCGAGGTGTTCGACGAGATGCGGCACTCCATGCCCAGCATCGGCGGCATCACCTGGGACCGCCTGGAGCGCGAGAGCTCCGTGACCTATCCGTGCGTGAAGGAAGGCGACCCGGGCGACTCGGTCGTCTTCATCGACGACTTCCCGCGCCCCGAGGGCAAGGCCCGCTTCGTGCCCGCGGACATCATCCCTGCCGCAGAGCGCCCGGACGCTGAGTACCCGATGGTGCTGATCACGGGCCGGCAGCTGGAACACTGGCACACGGGGTCCATGACGCGGCGTGCCACGGTGCTGGACGCGATCGAGCCCGATCCGGTGGCGCTGGTGCATCCGCTGGACCTGGAAGTGCTGGGCGTGAAGCCGGGCGAGCTGCTGACGATCGAGTCGCGGCGGGGCAAGGTGACGCTGTATGGGCGTGCGGACGAGACTTCGCCGCGTGGTGCCGTGTTCGTGCCCTTCTGCTACTACGAAGCGGCGATCAACCGGGTGACGAACGATGCGTTCGACCCGGTGGCGAAGATCCCGGAACTGAAGTACTGCGCGATCCGCGTGGTGGCCGGTGGGACGCCACCGGAGCAGGTGAGTTTTGGTGGGGGGCAGATATTGAGGAAGTTGCAGGAGGAGTTGGCGTAGGTCGGAAGTAGCAGGTCATCCCCGCGAAGGCGGGGCCCAGGGCCCCCCAGAAAGCGCCGCTCGCGGCGCTTTTGTTTGGCGCACTCCCTCAGACGTTGTGTTTCCTCACGATGCACCTTCTGGGCGGTGTACTTCTCTCACGCTCCCCTTTAGGATCCACCCAGAAAATGAACAAGGGCGCGAACTTACGCGCATAAGGGGGAAGCACATGGGCACGCCGACCGGTGTTATCCGGCACTTTTATCCGTCAGGCCGCTAAATGCGCGTTCTGCGGGATAAGAGAATCGGGGCTGTGAAGATGTGCGACCCGAGCCGGGGGATCCGGGCTCAGATCAATCAATCACTTGCACCCACCTCCTCGACTTGCAGTGACCACGTGTGTGGGATAAGAGGCTTGGGAGCGACGTCGAAATTGCGTTAGGCCTCATCTTGGACGTTGCATCGGCGTTCGTCGTGTTTTGGGTGTACAGCTTTGTCGTGTATCTCCTCAAGGACCGCCTGTACCCTTGGAACTTGGCGTCGGGTCCTCTCCCTCGGGAGTCTTGGAAATCGGGACAGGAGCACGCTCTCTTTCTTAGTCCGGACTATTGGTGGGCACGACGGTTCAAACTTCGGCTTGCTGCCGCGGCCCCGCCCGGGCAGCAGGCAGGGCTGTTAAAGGCCTACGTTGTATCGAACAATCGCTTGAACGTGTGGTTAAGCCTCGCGCTGGCGGTAGTGTGTATTACGGCAAAGACCATCGCTCCGTTCTCGGCCATCTTCCTCGTGGCTGCGACTGCGGGCGTGATTCGGTTCGTCTCGCGCAGCTACGAGATCACATATGCATTCGTTCGTGACGTGTTTCAGACGACGGCCGCATCTACTGGTTTGACTAAGGAGGAGCGCGTCCGATTGGCCCTGACAAGCTACCTCGAGATTTACCTGTACTCGGCGGCTGCGTACACAGTTCTGCCCATCCCAAACGCGTACGATGCCATGATCCTGGCCCTGAACGTGGGGACTCTGACCAATGTGGGTTACGCGTATTCGGCCGTACCAAACTCGTTCGCTGCGAACATGGTCTTCGTCCAGGTCATCTCAACGCTGAGCCTGGTGGTTCTCAGTCTCGCCGCGTATCTTGGAAGGAGCAAGTGAATGTCTCCTGCGCGCGTGAGGCCTAACAGGTCGTTCGACGCGGACACGCAGCTGCATTGCGCCGCGAGGCGTGCAGGTGAGCGTACGCGTCGCGGCGCAATGCAGCTGCGTGCCGGTCAACTCCGACGGTAGACCGCACAAGCGATGGCACACGACACTCTGAGGGTTAGTCGAGGCGCGGTAGATCGCGCCGGTCGTACGCTCCTCACAGAAGGGGCTTCTCAGGCGGCCGTTGAGGACGCGTGGGACGCATTGGCGAACTGGCGTTCGGTTCATGCGTTTCCACTCAACACGGTCACGATGGACTTGCGCCAGAAGGTCAAGCGTGTTGCACCGGGCGCTCTTGTCGTACAGCGCCTGAAGCGGGCTCGATCGATCCTTTCCAAGCTTGCAAAGGAATCGAGCATGCGCCTCACCCAGATGCAAGATATAGGTGGGTGTCGTGCCGTCACGGAATCCATCGATCAGGTCTATGCGTTGCGCGACCAATTTCGCAAGAGCAAGTCACTGCACGAGTTTGTGACCGAAGACGACTACATCACAAGACCGAAGCAGTCGGGCTACCGTAGCCTCCATCTCATTTACCGATTCAAGAGCATCGGTCATCCTCAGTACAACAAGCTAATGTTCGAGGTTCAACTTCGAACGCGCACCCAGCACGCCTGGGCGACCGCTGTCGAGACTGTCGGTGCCGTCATTGGACAGGCGCTGAAGGCCAGTGAAGGCGAGCGAACCTGGCTGACCTATTTCCAGAACGCTGCGCTTGCCTTGGAGTACACAGAAAGCCCGGTTCCAGCAGTCGCGGTGGAGACAACGCGGGGCACGCTTGCTCGAACGCTCCTTGCACTCGGCAAGCAGTTGGACGTACACAAGAAGCTCACCGCCTATCGGGCCGCACTCCGTGCGACAGAAAGCCAGAGCGCAAAGTCGGCTGCGTACTTTCTGCTCGTATTGTTGCCCGACCAACAGCAGTTGCAGATCAAGTCATTCTCTCGGGGTCAGGCGGAAGAGGCATACCGAGAATACGAGATGTACGAGCGAATACTCCCGATGAACCCAATTGGCGGTCAGTTATCGCTCTTCTCGGATTTATCTGATTACAGCGGGGCGCAGGCAGTGCTCGTTGGGGCCGACTCACTGCGTTCCATCAGAGAGTCTTATCCAAACTACTACCTAGACACAGAGGTTTTCTTGGACAAGGTAGACAAGTTCATTCGCAGGTACCGGCGTGCGGTCTAACAGAACGGTCGAGACCGACTCCAGAGGCAAGGCGCCGCCAAGCGTGTTGGAAGACCGTACACCCCGCGGCGCCTTGCCGCTGGGTGCGGCTCACCTTTACGTTAGAGCTCACGAGCTCACTGCACCAGCGCAGTTGCTGCATTCACGGCCGCCGAGGAGAAGCCGAGGAGTGTCAGGACGTCACGCACCATTGCTTGCTTCTGTGGCGTAGGTGAGTTCGTCATCACCCAGTACTCCGAGCCGCGAATTGCGTGTGGCTGTGTGTGCTTGCCGGACTTGGCTATTTCGGCCCGGCTCCGCGCAAAGTAAACCCGATCCCGGCCCTTGATGGACAGCACTTTCGAGAAACTGTCCGGTTTGAGTTCGTGCGCAGCTTGGAGGATGCGCAGCATTCTTGCAACCGCCGTGGTGGACGTCCGAAACGTGGCCTCCTCCAACACCCCACTCAGTTCGTGCTCCGGATTCGCGCTGGCGGTCGCCGATTTCGTTTCGCTCGGAGGGGGATGGGAAATCGTCGCGCGCTCCTGCGCGGCAGTCGCCGTCTCAATCTGCAGCATGTCGCGCAACCAGGCAGACGCAGACTTGCCGCTTTCGAGCGTCAGCTTGGCTACTCGGTCGTAAACGTCATCTTCGAGGTAGACGGGACGCATCGGTATCCTCCTGCCGATTGAAGTGGTTTCAAGCATATTAATCGTTTTAAGCGCTTTGTCAATTATCTCGAGAGCCTGCCAGCTTGCCGGCGCGTCGAGCTCACCTGGTGCATGTGCCTGGTAGCCAAACACGCCCCGTGACCGCCATGAGAGCGAAGGAAGGTGGCAGTGAGCTCTAAGGTCGTTCGACACGGACACGGAGCTTGCACCGCTTTAGCGTCGGACCTTCAGGGACGCCCCCTCCATCGCTCAAGCGCGAGCCCGAACCAGTGCGATGCGAAAATCCCCCGCAAGTAGCCGACGGTCGCGCGGCACACCCGGAGGTCCCATCGGCAAGGGTCGGCTGGAAGCATTCAGTGATGGCGTCATCGCGATCATCATCACGATCATGGTGCTCGAGATGAAGGTGCCGCACGGCGACTCATTGGAATCCCTGCTCCCGCTGGTGCCGGTCTTCCTCAGCGTGCTCAGCTTCGTCTACGTCGGGATCTACTGGAACAACCACCACCACATGCTGCACGCGTGCCGGGTGACTTCCGGTTCCGTCGTCTGAGCCAACCTCCACCTCCTCTCTGGCTTTCGCTCTTTCCCTTCGCAACGGGTTGGATGGGCGAGAACCACTTCGCCGCCATGCCGTCCGCGCTCTACGGCGACGTGCTGCTGATGGCGGATCGCGTACTGGATCCTGCAGCAGACAATCATCGCGTCCGAGGGTCCCGCGTCGGTTCTCAAGGTCGCCGTGGGCAGTGACTGGAAAGGGAAGCTCTCCCCCCTTGCTGTACCTGCTTGGCATCGCCTCCGCCTTCTTCGTGCAATGGGTCGCACAGGCCATGTACGTCATGAGCCCCCATCCCACCTCCTCTGCACCACTCAGCCGAAGGACGGCGATCCTTGGTGCTGTGTCCCTGTTCCTCGCAGGCGCTGGCGCGAAGGCCGGTGCGCCATCCCGCGCAGTCCAGCCCGAGCTGCGTTGGTTCGAGGCGGCCGTTCAGATGAAGCGCCTCGCGGAGTCGTGGGGGGATCAACCGTACGGCGCAGTGCTCGTGCTCGGTGGGTCCGTCATCGGCGAGGGGCCGAGCCGGGTCGTGAAGAACAACGACGCCAGCGCACATGCAGAACGCGAGGCCATTCGCGACGCGCGCCGCAGGCTCGGACGGCAGACATTTCCTGGTGCGGTGCTCTTCTCCACATCGCGGCCTTGCAGTTTGTGCGAGGCCGCAGCGGCCGAGGCCGGAGTGAGTCGCATGTACTTCGGCGCATCGTTCACCGATGCTGGCACTCCAGGGCAAGGTGCACGATGACGGCTCCAACCGCGAGCGGATGGCTAGCAAAAACTCGCCGCGGATGGGTGACACCCGTCTCCTGACTTTCCCTAGGCTGTCTCCCATTCCGAGTAGTCGTTGGTGGATCCGGCCGATCCGCATCGGACCGAGGCAGACGTCCCACGGTGAGCTTGCCTCATGCTGTAATAGGTTTTAGGGTTGGCAGTAATAGGGCAAAGGGGGAGACTGTGGATAGCTGGTGGAGCCTTGGCGAGTGGTCCGGACATCCGGGAACGAAGCTCGCGTTAGACAAGATCACTTGTGCGTTCTGTTCGGGGCAAGGCAAGTTCTCGACGGAATTCCATGCCGAGAAAAAGCAGCCGAATGGGGCCAAGGTCCTGAACTTCGACACGCTGAAGTGCACCGCCTGCGGATCCTTTGTCCAGGTGATCTGGGCGGCGAGCCAGGATCGGCATGGCTTCAGGGTCCAGCCCTGGCCGCTCCAGTACGACACCGCACCCGATGATTTTCCGGAAGACGTGGCCCGGTACTGGCTCCAGGCGAAGAGGAACCTCGTGGGGCGCAACTTCGATGCTGCCGCCGTCATGGCCCGCGGCGCGGTGCAGCTCGCTCTTCGGGGGTACGTCGCGAAGGGGGCCGATCTCCAGCAGGAGATCGATGACCTCGCGGGCAAAGGCTTCCTGCCGCCGCAGATGCAGGAGTGGTCGCGCGACGTGCGCGAACTTGGCAACGACCTGGCGAACCTCCAGCCCGGTCAGGCCGCGGCCAGCGCCCAGGATGCGACGGACATCATCCAGTACATGGACTTCCTGTTCGAGTACCTGTACCTGATCCCCAAGCGCATCCAGGCACTCCGTGATCGCAAGCCCGCCGAGAACGGCGTGACGCAGGCGCTGCCACGCCGCGCCGCCAGCTGAATACGGAAGCTCTGGGTTCCTGACTTCGCGGGAATGACGGCATGGAACTGCCTTGCCATTGACCGCTCTGTTGACGAACCTTCGTCGCGCGGGCTAGCTGAACTGTTGCTGAGGCTTGGCGTTCCGACGCAGTGCCATGCCTCGATGCCACCGACCATGAGCTCCTGGTAAGCACCCTCCGCGGTGCTTTTTGCTTTCCGTGATCCCCGCCAGGTGTCGCGCACTGCGGATGAGCCACGGAGTAAGTAATCAAGCTTCTGACGTTTACCCGAAACCGTGATCGGGTAGCCACTTTCTACACTGGCTGCGCACCACGCTCGATGGTGCAGCAAGCAGTTCAGCGAAGAAGACACAGGAGACATGATGAAGAAACTCTCTGGCAACCGCCTGCGCGCGGTCAGCCTCGCTTTCACTGCCGCCGTCCTGAGTGGATGCGGCGGCGGGGGTGGCGACAGCGGTGGCACGGCTGCTCCTCCCCCGCCTCCGCCCCCTCCGACGGCCTTGAAATGCGGAGACCTCGCTGGGGTAGCGGTGTCCGCGGCCCCCACCGTGATCACGGTGTCCGAGCAAATCGATGCCAGCGCCGCGCAACCCTGGACCAGCCCGAACGGCGGCGGCGGATCCGCGACCATGACGACGCCCTTCTGCCGTGTGGCGGGTTCGATCCGTCCGAGCGCGGCTTCCGACATCCAGTTCGAGCTGTGGATGCCGCTCGACAAGGCCTGGAACGGCAAGTTCGCAGGCACGGCGTCCGGCGGATCGGGCGGCTACATCGCCTATTCCAGCGTGAAGGCCCACCTTGCCATGGGTTACGCCAGCATCGGGCACAACAACGGGCACCCCAACAGCCAGGTGGACTGGGCACTCACGCCGGACCGCAAGCTCGATTTCGCGTCCCGCGCCATGCACGTGAGCACGCTGGTCGGCAAGGAATTGACCACGCGTTTCTACGCGACTGCAGCCAAGCGCGCCTACTACAACGGCTGCTCGCAAAGCGGTCACCACGGCATCATGGAGATGCAGCGTTATCCGGAGGACTACGACGGCATCATCGCCGGCGCACCGGCCAATGACTGGACCGGCACGCTGGCGGCGGAGGCAAACGCCGCTCTCGCCCAATACAACACGGCCGGAGCTGGCGTATCCAAGGCCCTGCAGTCCGCCGTGCGCGCGAAGACGCTCGCTGCGTGCGACGGAAAGCCCGGCATCGACCAGCTGGCCGACGGTGTCCTCGATGACCCCCGCCGCTGCAACTATGACGTCGCCGAGATGCTGTGCACCGCGCCTGGCGCCGATCCCGCGGCATGCCTCACCCAGGCACAGGTTACGGCGCTGAAGACGGCGCAGGCGGGCCGGCGCAAGTCCACCGGCGAGGTGGTGGCGTTGGGGTACCCGGACGCCATCGGCGGCAACTTCTTCCCGACCGGCACCACCTCGCCCGACAGCCCGCAGGGCAGCTGGTCGAACCACTGGCGCTATGCGGTTCTCGGGAATCCCACGTATGACTTCCGGAACTTCAACTGGGACACGGACGTCGACCTCGCCCGCGAGAAGGAGGGCCCCACCTACGACGCCATCAATGGCAACTATTCGGCGTTCGCGGATCGCGGGGGCAAATTCCTCATGTACCACGGTTGGGCCGACTCTCTGATCACGCCGGCGTTAAGCCTGGAGTTCTGGAGCCGCATGCGGGCCCAGATGGGTGGCCAGAAGGTCGACTCCTTCGCTCGCCTGTACATGGTGCCTGGCATGGACCATTGCGGCGGCGGCAGCGGTACGACGAACTTCGAGCTGATGACGTCGCTCGCAAACTGGGTGGAGAACGGCGTTGCACCGGATGGCACGAATGCCGGCAACACGCCGATCGCGTCCCGCACGGCGTCATCCACCGTGACCGCGCGGACGCGACCGTTGTGTCCGTACCCGAAGGTCGCGACGTACAAGGGCACTGGCAGCATTGACGACGCTGCCAACTTCACCTGCAGCAATCCTTGATGTGGGCGCTGGCGCCAGGCGGCGCCAGCCTCTTCGGTACCGCGCGAGGGACATGCGACGGTCAACACACGCCGCTGAGTACGGAAGCTCTAGGTTCCCGTCTTCGCGGGAATGACGGCGCCGGCTGAACCAGCCGGTCACTCGCGGATTCCTTCAACCGCGCAAGGGTCCTCCCGCTTGCACGTCACGCGAGCCCCCCTCCAGAATGCCCCCGCACATTCCGAACAAGGAGACGCTCTCGATGACCGAAGTGAAATGGACCGGCGGCACGGAACACTGGACGCGCAAGGGCGACGTCGATCTGTTCCTGTGGAACAAGAAAGCCGCCCCCAACGTTCCCCATGCCGGCACCATCTTCTTCGTGCACGGCTCCTCCATGGCCTCGCAGCCGACGTTCGACCTGCACGTGCCGGGGCGACCGTTCTCGTCGGCCATGGACTGGTTCGCGCAGCAGGGCTTCGACACCTGGACGATGGACAACGAGGGCTACGGCCGCTCGACCAAGGACCGCCCGCACAACTCCAGCATCAGCTGCGGGGCCGATGACCTCGAAGCGGGCACCGCGTACGTCCAGAAGCAGACCGGTGCGAACAAGGTGTTGATGTACGGCATCTCCTCCGGCGCGCTGAAGGCGGCCCTGTTCGCGCAGCGCCACCCCGAGCGCGTGGCCAAGCTGGCGCTGGACGCCTTCGTCTGGACCGGCGAAGGCAGCCCCACGCTGGAGCAGCGGCGCAAGAAGCTTCCCGAGTTCCAGGCGAAGAACCGCCGGCCCATCGACCGCGCCTTCGTGCACAGCATCTTCAACCGCGACCACCCCGGCACCGCCGACGAGGCCACGATCGAGGCGTTCGCCGACGCCATCCTCACGCTGGACTCTTCCATGCCCACGGGCACCTACGTCGACATGTGCTCGCGGCTGCCGCTGGTGGATCCGCAGAAGATCGACGTGCCGACGATCGTGCTGCGCGGCGAATGGGACGGCATCGCGAGCGTGCCGGACCTGCTGGCCTTCTTCGAGAAGCTCCCGAACATGCAGAAGCAGTTCAGCGTGATGCGCGGCATCTCGCACGCGAGCTTCCAGCAGAAGAACTACATGATGGTCTACCAGATCCTGCATGCGTTCTTCACGCTGCAGGACCCGGTGTACACGGGGTGATGCCATGCAACGCACCCTTCCCGCCATCCTCACGGGCCTGGCCCTGGCGCTGGGCACGCTCTCCGCGCACGCGCAGTCCGGCGCCCAGAACTACCCCAACCGGCCGGTCAAGCTGATCGTGCCCTTCGCCCCCGGCGGCTTCACCGACGTGGTGGCGCGCATCCTGGGGCAGAAGCTGTCGCAGGCCATGGGGCAGCAGTTCGTGATCGAGAACAAGCCCGGCGCCGGCTCGAGCATCGGCAGCGACTTCGTCGCCAAGGCGCCTGCGGACGGCTACACGCTGCTGATGGTCTCCAGCACGCACGTGATCAGCCCCTGGATCTACAAGAACCTGCCCTACGACCCGATCAAGAGCTTCACGCCGGTGGGCAAGCTGGTCGACTCGCCCTATGTGCTGCTGGTGCATCCCAAGGTGCCGGCCAAGGACGTCAAGGAGTTCATCGCCCTCGCCAAGTCCGCGCCGGACACGATCCACTACGCGTCCTCGGGCAACGGCAGCGCGCAGCACCTCATGGGCGGGCTGTTCGTGGCGCTGACGGGCGCGCCCCTCAAGCACGTGCCGTACAAGGGCAGCTCCGGCGCCGCCAACGACCTCGTGGCCGGCCAGGTGGAAAGCAGCTTCGCCGGCGTGCCCAACGCGCTGGCGCAGGTGCCGCAAGGGCGGCTGAAGGCCCTGGCCGTCACCACCGCCAAGCGCGCGCCGCAGCTGCCCGACGTGCCCACCTTGCAGGAAGCGGGTGTGCCTGGCTACGACGCTTCGGTGTGGCTCGCCCTGCTCGCGCCTGCCGGCACGCCGCCGGACATCGTGCAGAAGCTCAACGGCGAAGTGAACAAGCTGCTCGCCTCGGCCGACACGAAGAAGGCGCTGTTCGACGCCGGCGTGGAGCCCACGTCGTCCACGCCGCAGGAGCTGGGCACCTACATGGCCCAGGAACTCGATCGCTGGGGCAAGGTGGTGAAGGAAGCAGGGATCAAGCTCGAGTGAGGCGGGGTGGCGCTACACCAGCAGCGCCACCACGAAGATCCCGATCATCATGAAGGCCAGGACGAACTTGGCCAGCATCCCCGCCATGAGGCCGAGCCAGGTCGCGATGCCGACCCGCACGGCCTGTTGCTGGTTGCGCCGCGCCATGTACTCACCGATGGCGGCGCCCACCAGCGGCATGAACAGCACACCGACCAGCCCCATGAAGATGCCGGCCACCGTGCCGATGGCCGCGCCGACGATGGCCTGCCGGCTCGCCCCGGCGCGCTTGGCGCCCAGCATCGCGGCGACGTAGTCCATCGCCCAGGCGAGCACCGCCAGCACCGCGATCGCTGTGAGCGCGATCCAGCCGACGCGGGTGAAGTCGTCGATCCAGGCGCCCAGCACGATGCCGCCCAACACGAGGATCGTGCCCGGCAAGGCCGGCAGCACGATGCCCGCCAGGCCGACGAGGATCAGCCCGACACTCAGGATCCACAACAGGGACTGGCTCGCTTGCATGTCGCTCCCATTCAGGTTTTTTGGTCTCGGGAGGAGAGCGTAGTCCGTTCGCGGCTTTTGGGGGTGCCGGGAAGGCTGCCGCACGCCGCCGCGGGTGCCGGCACCGGGTCACCCGGCCGATTGCGCCGCAAGGGCCCTTCCCCTATCCTCCCCCCGCACGCTCAGGAGGCTCCATGGCGCTCTACCGCTTGATGGTCAACGGCTCCCCGCAGCAGGTGGACGCCTGGGACGGCGACATGCCGCTGCTCTACGCCCTGCGCAACACGCTGGGCCTGCACGCGCCCAAGTACGGCTGCGGCCTGGGCCAGTGCGGCGCCTGCACCGTGCACATCGACGGCCAGGCCGTGCGCTCGTGTGTCGTGAAGCTGTCCGACGCGACCGGCAAGCGCATCACCACCAACGAAGGCCTGGGCACCCCGGAGAAGCCGCATCCGGTGCAGGCCGCCTTCATCGCCGAACAGGCGGCGCAGTGCGGCTACTGCACAAATGGCATGGTGATGACAGCGGCCGCCCTGCTAGCGCGCAACCCGAAGCCCACGCGTGAACAGGCCCAGGCGGCGCTCGCCGGCAACCTGTGCCGCTGCGGGTCGCACGACCGCGTGCTGCGCGCCATCGCCCGTGCCTCGGGCCAGGGGGAAGCATGATGGACCTGCGCCGCCGTGAACTCCTCAAGGGCAGCGTGTGCTTCGTCGGCTTCTCGCTGCTCGGCCAGCTGCCACCCGCTGCGGCACAGGTTCCGGCCGCCCGCGGCCCGCTGCCGCTGGACCAGGTCGACTCCTTCCTCGCGCTGCGGCCCGACGGCTCGCTGGTGGTCTATTCCGGCAAGGTGGACCTCGGCACCGGCCACCGCATCGCGATGCGCCAGATGGTGGGCGAGGAACTGTCACTGCCCGTCGCGCGCATCGAGCTCGTCGAAGGCGACAGCGCGCTCACCCCCAACCAGGGGCCTACGGCAGGCAGCAGCGGCGTGATGCGGGGCGGCGTGGAGCTGCGGCGCGCGGCGGCCAGCCTGCGGGAAGGGCTGCTCGCGCTGGCGGCCCCCAGGCTAGCCGCCGACGCCGCCAGCCTGAAGCTGCAGGACGGGCGCGTGCTGGCCTCCGACGGCCGCTCGGTCGCGGTGGCGGAGCTCACGGGCGACGCGCCCCTGCGGATCGCCATGAACGCCAACGTGCCGCTGAAGAAGCCGTCGGAGTTCCAGCTCATTGGCAAGCCGCTGCCACGGCCGGACGTGCCGGGCAAGATCACCGGCCGCCACGTCTACATGCACGACTTCACCCTGGCCGGCATGCTGCATGCGCGGGTGGTGCGTCCGCCCGCGGTCGGCGCGCGCGTGGTGGCGATGGACGAGTCCTCCGTCGCGAAGCTTCCGGGCGTGCGCGTGGTGCGCATCCAGGACTTCGTCGCCGTCGCCAGCACGGACGAATGGGCCGCGATCCGCGCCGCCCGCGAGCTGAAGGTGCAATGGAGCGAGAACGCCACCCTCACCTCGCACGAAGGCGTGCTGGCCTGGGCCAAGGCCGGGCCGTTCGGGGCCGAGGAGACGCTTGTGAACAAGGGCGATGCGAGCCGTCTCTCGGAGATGGCCAGCGCGCCCCAGCACCTGCGCTCGGCCTACTACTGGCCGGTGCAGTCCCACGGCTCGATCGGTCCCTCCTGCTCGGTGGCCGACGTGCGTGCCGACGGCGCCACGGTCTGGACCGCGTCGCAGGCGAGCCACCGACTGGCCGTCTCCTGCGCCGCCGCGCTCGGCCTGGAGCAGGCGAAGGTGCGCACGGTCTACCTCGATGGCGCCGGCTGCTACGGCATGAACGGGCACGACGACGCCAGCGTCGAGGCGGCCATGCTGTCCAAGGCGCTGGGTGCGCCCGTTCGCGTGCAGTGGAGCCGCGAGGACGAACTGGGCTGGGACCCCAAAGGCCCGCCGCAGGTGCTGGAACTCAGCGCGACGCTCACGCCCGAGGGGCGCATCGATGCATGGAACACCGAGATGTGGGTGCCGCGCGCGACCGCCAACCTGGCGTGGATCCCGCTGCTCTCGCCGCAGGCTGCCGGGCTGCCGCAGCCCAAGGGCCAGGCGACCGGCCTCATTTCGCAGAACGGCGACCCGCCCTATGCCGCCAAGGCCGTGCGCGTGCACGTGCACTGGCTGGAGAACGCGCCCCTACGCCCGTCCAACATCCGCGCGCCGGGCAAGGTGGCCAATTGCTTTGCGGTGGAAGGCTTCACCGACGAACTGGCGGCGCAGGCCCAGGTCGATCCGCTGGAGTTCCGGCTGCGCGACCTCGCGCAGCCCCGCGGGCGCGAGACCATCGAGCGGCTGGCGAAGCTGATGAAGTGGCAGCCCCGCCCTTCCCCCGGCCCGGACGCGCGTGCCGCGCTGGCCCGCGGCCGGGGCATGGCCTACATCCACTACAAGCACAACGAGACCTTCGTCGCGATGGGCATGGACGTCGAGGTGGACCGCCGCAGCGGCGCCATCCGCGTGCTGCGCATTGCCTGCGTGCACGACTGCGGCCTCATGATCAACCCCGACACCGTGCGCGCGCAGGTGGAAGGCAACATCCTGCAGACACTCTCGCGCACGCTGCACGAGGAAACCACCTTCGACCGCAGCCGCGTGACCAGCGTCGACTGGGCGGGCTACCCGCTGCTGCGCTTCCCCGAGGTGCCGCGGCTGGACATCGAACTGGTGCAGCGGCTGGACCAGCCGCCGCTGGGCGCCGGCGAGGCGGCCTCGGCGCCCGTGCCGGCGGCACTGGCGAATGCGGTGTTCGATGCGGCCGGCGTGCGGCTGCGCAGTGTGCCCTTCACGCGGGAGAGGGTGAAGGCAGCGTTCGCTTGAGGGCGGTTAGCGCAGAAATTTGGCACGTCCCAAGGAGGTGCCGCATGAGCGCAGGCGGCGGCCGCGCCGGTGCTGCGCAAAGGTTCAAGGCGTCGTGATGCCCTCGTACTCGGACTCCGCTGGTACGCGAGGCGGTCCCGTCGGCAGCGGATTTTTCACCTTGATCTCTCCCGTATCCGTCATGGTGATTCCGGCACCCAGATCGAGGTCCGGCACCGACACCTCGAAGCTGACCGGTCCCGCAGCCACCATCAGTGCATAGAAGATGATCGCGGCCAGAACCACCACCCAGATCGAGCGATCTGCTGCCTTGTCCTGCACCCCGCGCTCACGGAGTCTCTCGGGTCCACTGCGCGGATGGGCAACGCCGCGCTTCCTGGAAGTGCTGCGGACGAGCCACTCACGCGCTTTGCGCATCGGATGAGAGGACACCGGGCGGACCGTGGCGCGGGTCAAGGGAGGGATTCGCATATGTTGTTCCACTGGTGCTGGACACGGACCTGGCGGAGCGGCGTGCTGCTGCTCCGGCGGCATGCGCACCAATGCAGCCGACCAGGACGAGACGAAGATGGTCCGACCACGACTGGACAGGATGAATCCGACGGATGAGGCCGTGAGCCACCCGTCGACCCCGAACCCGCAGGTCCTGCGCATCGCAAGTCAAGATGCCGCGCAGCGCCAAGCCACGCAGTGCTGGCGCCAAGAAATCATCGGTCGGAGATTCGGCTGCGGCTCGCCGTGGCGGGAGCAGGGTACGAGTGACCTGGAGATGCAGACTCTTGTGAAGCGCCAGCGAAGGCAGTCTATTCCAATCCCTGAATGCGGCGACAGAATTTTTTACGTCCCCGCAATGACCAGGTCAAGTCGGCAGCGCCGATCGACTCGAGCGAGGCGAGTGCGCCGCCCGCCGGCAAGGATGCGCCCTGCGGTCGGCGGGCCGGTCGAAGCCAGCCGCTCTGAATGGCTTCAGGATGAACTCGACAAAGGCCGTGGTCTTGGAGGGAAGCATCTTCTCACTGCTTGCTGCGTCACAACTGGCAACCGCGCGGCACCTCAGGCCAGCGGCAGGGAAAGCTCCCTGCGCCTGCGCAACGAGGATGGGCGCGAGCAGCTGCTGCGGCCTTGATCGCGTATAACGCCGCCCATGCGCTTCGAAGGCTCCCTGCATTCCTGGAACGACGAACGCGGCTTCGGCTTCATCGAGCCCGCGCAAGGCGGCGACACGATCTTCGTCCACATCAAGTCCCTGCCGCGCGGTTGCGGGCGGCCGCAGGCGGGGCAGCGCTTTTCCTTCGACGTGGAACCCGGGCCGCAGGGGAAGAAGCGCGCGCGGAACGTGGAGGTGGTGCGGGTAGCGCGGGCGGTGCGGGCGCCGCCGCGGCCAAGAGGAAGGCGTGAAGCCCCTGCGCAGTTCGCGACGGCGACGCTGCTGGTGCTGCTGCCGTTCGTTGTGCTCTGCCTGGTGGTCGCGCTCCTGTGGAGGCCGCCGGCGTGGTTCCCGCTGGTCTACGTGGGCGCGAGCATCGTGACCTTCTTCGCGTACGCGTTTGACAAGTCGGCGGCGCAGCGTGGCGCGTGGCGCACGAAGGAGAGCACCTTGCACCTGCTGGCCCTCGCCGGCGGCTGGCCGGGGGCGTTGATCGCGCAGCAGGTGCTGCGGCACAAATCGGCGAAGGCGGAATTTCGAGGTGTGTTCCGGGGGACGGTGGCCCTGAACGTGGCGGGGTTCTTGTTCGTTTGTTCGCCGATGGGGCGGGGGGTGCTGGGTGCGTGAACGCTGGGGTTCGCGGCCGCTCACCGTCCGCGGCTGGCGCCGCGCCAGCCTACAGGGAACCGGCCGCGGCAAAGGAAGCATGTCATTGCGGGCTTGACCCGCAATCCATAGGGTGCCTCCATCTCACACACCTCACCCATGCCTCGCCCGTGAATCCGCCGGCGCCTGCTCCCGCGCGTCCTTCCCATAATCCCGCGTCACCTCCGCAATCCGCAACCGGTACTCCTTGAACATGGTGCGGCGGCCGGCGCTCTGGGCGGCGCGATGCGCTTCCAGGTTGCGCCAGCGCGCGAGGCATTCCTCGTCACGCCAGAACTGCAGCGACAGCAGCTTGTCGGGATCGGTGAGGCTCTGGAAGCGCTCGATGGACAGGAAGCCCTCCATCTTCACCAGCTCGCTTTTCAGCTCCGCGGTCCAATCGAGGTAAGGCTGGCGGTGTTCGGGATGGGGCCAGACTTCGAAGATCACGGTGACCATGGGTTTCCTCACGAAGTGAAGACAGGGATGCGTGCATTGGGCAGGGGGCGGTAGCCGTCCAACTTGCCGAAGGTGCGCGAAAGCGGCGCCAAGGATTGCAGCGTGCGCAAGGCGGTCGCGGCGATGCGCAGGGCGATGCGCTCGCCCGGGCAGGCATGCGCGCCGCGTCCGAAGGCGCACTCCGGCACCAGCACGAGCACGAGGCCCTGCCCTGCTTCGATCGCCTGCCCGCCGAGCTCCAGGTCGGCGGCCGCGAAGCGGCGGGTGTTGTGGATCGCGGGATCCGTGCGCGCCAAGGCTGCAACCATCTGGGTCGCATCACGCGTGTCCCCCGACAATGCAGCGCGGATCGCGTTTCCCAGTAGCCCCGAGGTCGCGTCCAGCGCCTGCTGCATGAGCGCGATGCGATTCGCGGACCGCGAACGCGACAAGCCTTCGCGTTCGCCCTGCGCCATCAGCCCCACACAGGCCGCATCGGCGCGCTCCACGGCGTCGACACTCGCACCAGCCGCAATGCCTTGCGTGAAGTCGTGCACCCACGCGACGGTGCGATCGAGTTCGCCCTCGGTCACCCCGAGCAGCCGCGCCATCGCCTGCACCGGGATGGACCAGAGCAAGCCGTTGGCATCGCAGTGCGAAACGAGCGAGCGCGTTGCGGCCTCCGCCGCCTGGGCCACCGCGGCCTCGTCGAATGCTGCGATGCCAGCTTCCACCCCGGGCCGATGCCGCGCATGAAAGTCGCCGTCGTTCATCCGCGCCAGCTGTGCGAACACCTCCCCCACCGCCCGACCTTGCAATGCGCGCGGCAGGGGTTCCGCCGGCGGCCGCACGCGCAGTTGCGGATGCCCCAGGGCCTGCTCGACGAGGTAAGGTCCGCTCACGACCCAGAGCCCCAGCCCGTGATCGAAGAAGATGGGGTGCGCCACGCGCAGCCGCGCGTACCAGGCGTACGGATCGGGATGGCTCGGCGCTGCGAGCACATGGCGCGGTTCTTCCATGCATGCAGTGTGGACCACGGCCCGCGATTTGGCGAGCCGCAATAGTTTGATTAGGATCGAAGCATGGAAGCCGAACCCGACCTCGCCCGCATCGCCACCACCGTCGGCGACCCGCGCCGCATCCAGATGCTCGCGCTGCTGATGGAGGGCCGCGCCCTCACCGCGAAAGAGCTGGCACTCGGCGCGGGGGTGGAGCCTGCCACCGCCAGCACGCACCTGAAACGCCTGCTGGAGGACGGCCTGCTCGAGGCCGCCGCGCAGGGCCGGCACAAGTACTTCCGCTTCGCCTCCGAGCAGGTCGCGCAGCTGGTGGAGAACTTGATGCGCGTGGCGCCACGCAAGCCGCTGCCGGTGCGCGTGACCACGCCCTTGCCCCTGCGCCGCGCGCGCTACTGCTACGACCACCTGGCCGGCGCGCTCGGCACGGGCCTGCTCGCCCACATGTTGCGCAAGGGCTGGCTGCAGGACGACGTGGAGCCCAAGCAGCTCACGCTCACGCCGCGCGGCGCCAAGGGGCTGGCGCAGCTGGGCATCGACCTCGAAGCGACGGCCACGCGGCGACGCCAGTTCGCCTGCCGCTGCCTCGACTGGTCGGAGCGGCGCGACCACCTGGGCGGCGCCCTGGGCGCGGCGCTGGCGCAGGAGCTGCAGGAGCGCAAGTGGATCGAGCGCAGGAAGCACACGCGGGAGGTGCGGATCACGGCCGCAGGCGAGGACGGCCTGGCGGCGCTGGGGGTGAAGCTCGCATGAAGGCGGTCGCAACCTTGCTGGCCTGCGCCCTCTTCGGCACCGCGCATGCGGACGAATGGACCGACGCCGACCGCACGATGCGCCGCCTGGCGCCTGCGGAGGTCACCGCGCTGCCCGCGCCCGCGCGCGCCGACCTCGAGCGCCGCGGCTGCCGCATCCCGCAGGCCTTCAGCCACGCGCGGCCGGGAAATTTCGCGCGGGGCAGCTTCCTCGGCAAGGAGCGCGAAGACTGGGCCGTGCTCTGCTCCATCGAGCGCGCATCGCGCATCCTCGTGTACCCGGGCGGCACCGCGCAGTCCGTGGTGGAAGTGCCCGGTTCGGAGCGCAAGGACGCGGATTTCCTGCAGGAAGTGGGCGGCGGCAAGATCGGCTTCGCGCGCACCATCGCCGCGATCGCGCCACCCCAGGCGCATCGCCGCCAGACGGACAAGCTCGGTCGCGTGGTCGTGCGCATGAAGTACGCGGGCATCGAAGACGCCTTCATCGAGAAGGCCTCGCGCGTCTACTACTTCAACGGCGTGAAGTGGCTGCAGGCGCAGGGCCGGGAGTGAGCCTCAGGCGGGCGTGCGGACCTGCGCGAGCAGGTCCGACAGGACGTCCAGCACCAGCCCGGCCTCGGTGAGCTGCGGGAAATGCCCGCTCTTCTCCGCGATCACCTGCTCTCCCAGCGGCGACAGGCGCGCCAGCGCCTGCTGGTTCGCACGCCGGGCGCCGACGGCCGCGGGTGACATCAGCGCGCCCTTGGGGGTCAGCCCGCCGGTGAGCACGCGCACGGGAATGTCGGGAAACGGCCCCGCCGCAGCGATCTCGCGCACGGTGTCCTCCACGCAGGCGAGCTCCCGCTGCACGTTGGGGCGGAAGAAGACTTCGGGCAGCGTGAGCAGCTTGCCCAGCGCGTGCACCAGGTGCTCCTCGTGCTTCTGCAGCAGTTCATGGTCGTCGGGATGCGTGGACTCCAGGAACAGCACGCCGGCCACCTGGTCGGGATACAGGCGCGCGTAGAGGTTTGCGAACAGGCCGCCGAAGGAGTGCGCGACCAGCACGAAGGGCTCCGGCAGGCCGCTGTAGCCCAGGAGCTCGCGCAGGGAAGCGAGCACGACGGTACCGGTCTGCCGCTGCACGGGCGGGTCGCTGCCCTGCATGCCGAAGCGGTTCCAGCCGAACACCGTGCCGAGCTTTTCGATCGCGGGATACAGCGGCTCCCACGCCTGCAGGCTCATGCCCGCTCCGCTGAACAGCACGATGGGCGGATCACCCGATCCCGAGAGCATGTAGCCCAGCCGGCCGCTGCGCGTCTGCAGCGCGCGGACGGGTGGAAGGACGCCGATGCGGTCGCGCGGCATCGGCATGCAGGCTGTTCAGGCCCCGCCGATCCCGACGATCACCTTGCCGGTGCCGAGGCAGTTGGCGCACGACGAGGCGCCGAGGCGCCCGCTGCCGCCGCATTGCGGGCACACGCTCTCGCCGGTGCTGGGCGTGCCGGCCGGTGCCTCGTCGCCGGGCGCCATCTGCGCCTGCGCGTTGGCGGGCTGCCTGGGTGCCTGGCCCGCAGGCTGGTCGTTTCGGCCTTCGTTGCCGCGCGGCTGCACCGTGTCCATCGAAGCACCCGGATCTTCCTCGCCCGCCACGGAGGTGGCGAGATCGAGCGGATCGCCCGGATGCGCTGTTGTTCCGGAGCCCGGCGGGGAATCGTCTCTTGCGGCCATGGTGTCCCTCGGTGATGGATTCATCCTAGGCAGCAGTGCGGCCGCTGCCCGTAGGACGGCGCCGCCGCCACCCTGCGGGGACCGACCGTGAACGAGGCGAATTCCTACAGGGGCACATCGAGGGCGTGCCTACAGTGCCACTGCTTACCGCTGGCACAAATTGCAAAATCTTTCCCCGCAGTCGACCGGATCCGAAGGTGTCGCCGACGAATGGGCGGAGGAAAACCGGCAGCTGGCGGAACTAGTCGCGCTCGCGAGCCATGGCTCGGTGGCTGCTTTCGAGGCGCTCTACGACCGGACGGTGCGGTGGCTGCTTGCCGAAGTGCGCAGCGTGGTGCGCGACGGCCAAGCCGAGGACGTGCTGGCCGAAACCTACCTGCAGGTCTGGCGGACGCTGCGCACCTATGACCGCGACCGCGCCTCGCCCGGCGCCTGGATGCGGACGATCGCCCGCAGCCGCGCGCTGGACCACCTGCGCCGCGAAAAGGTGCATGGGAACGGCCATGCGCACGAGGACGCCTGCGCATTTGCGGAGCAGGGCAATACGCGCTACAACCCTGAGCAACTCCTGTCGAGCGCGGAGGAAAGCAAACTGGTCCGGCTGATGCTGTCGGGCCCCTGCCTGAGTACGGATGAACGCAATGTGATCGGACTGGCCTATTTTCGGGACCACACGCAGCAGGAGATCGCAGATCTCACCGGCCTGCCCCTGGGCACGGTGAAAACGATGATGTCGCGCGCGCAGAACAAGCTGCGCCGGGAATTGGGCGTTCTCCTTTCGCGGGACAGGGCGGCACGAACGATGCCTCCATCCGCATGAAAGATTCCGGACCTCCCGGCTCGTCCCGGCTCGCACCCTCCGTGCGCCGCGCCCTGGACGAGCAGCTGGCGGGCGCGGACGACGCCGCCCTGATCGCCCGCGTCAAGGGCCGCGTGCTGGACACGATCGCGAGTGAAGGCCAGGGCACCTGCGACACCGTGCGTGCGTCGGAAGGCGCGTGGCAAACGGTCGCTCCCGGCGTCGAACGCAAGATCCTCTGCGCATCTGCTGAGGGGCGGCCCTCGCTCTGGCGCATGGTGCCGGGTGCCTTCCTGCCGGGCCACGTGCATGACCGGGACGAGGAATGCATCGTGCTCGAGGGAACCGTTCGCTTCGGCGACAGCCTGGTGCTGCACGCCGGCGACTACCACCTGGCGCGCAAGGGCAGCTGGCACGGACGCGTGACCACGGACACCGGCTCGCTCGTCTACCTGCGCGGCGTGCCCGAGTCCCTGCTCGACGCTTCCTGAGCGGGCCTGCGCCCCAGGGCGAACGTGAGGTTGCCCCAGTAGCTGTCCCAGTCGAAATCGGCGGAGTCCTGCGTGGGGATCATGTGGACCACGCTGGCCATCCAGATGCCCCCGGCGGGCAAGGCGAGATCCACGCGGCCGCGGGCATCGGAAACGCCCTGGCGCACGACGAGCTCTTCGCCCTCCTTGTGCCATAGCTTGAGCAGTGCGCCGTCCAGCGGCTGCGCATCGAAGATCACGTCGAAACCCGCGGTCGACGCAGGCCGCCACTGCAGCGGATCGAAGCGCGGCACGATCTCCAGGCGCTGGCCGGTGCGCTGCGACACGGTCGCATCGCCTGCCCCGCCGGCCTGCACCAGGGTCTTGATGTTCCTGCGGAAACGCTCGCGCCCCGGCATGGCGCTTGTTCCGGCGCGTTCGCGTGCGGCAAGGACGGCGCGCAGGCCCTCGGTTTCCAGGTACGCGTTGAACTTGTCCGCGGGCAACACGATCGCGCTCGGGGTCGTGTCCAGCGCGAAGAGATGGGTGCCGGCCTCCGGCACCCGCATGTGCAGGACCGCAGTCGCCGCGCGCGCGGGGACGAGAGGCCGCAGGTTCATGCTGCGGCCCTGGGCGTAGCGGCGGAAGTCGGCCACCAGGGGGCCGGAGATGGCCACCTGGTCGCCGGCAAAGTCCTGGCCGACCCAGAGCGAGAGCTTGACCGTGTCGCCGGCCTCCGCGCTGAACCGGTCCGGCAACATCCAGAATTCATGCGCATCCGCCAGTGCGGCGGCTGCCAGCAGGAACGCGGCTGCCAGCGCCTGCCGGCAGCCGCGACGCGGCCACCCTGGGATCAAGGCAGGGGCTCGCTGGTCTCGCTGGTCGGCAGCGTGGCGTTGCCCAGCACGATCGGTTCGCTCGTCTCGTCGGTCCGGTTCGCGATCAGGTCCTTCAGGAACGCGTTGAGGCCTTCGATGCTGTCCTGCGCGGACTGCGGGACCTCGGATGCCGCGTTGCCGTTGCCCGGGCCATTGACGTTGCGGTGACTGTCGCCCCCGCAAGCCGTCACGAGCGCGGCCGCACCGAGCAGGGCCAGTGCCGCCACCCACCTGGATTGCAGTCGGTTCATCAGGCCTCTCCTCTCAAGGGAAACTCGCGCCGGCGGGCGCGGCAGGATTGAAATTGCCCGGCAGCGGCGTCGTGAGGTAGGGGAAGGCCGCGCCGTAGTTGGCCGCCGTCTTGCGCACGCCATCGGTGAAGGCCAGGCCGCCGGCAGGAGCATCCGCGGGCTTGCAGCCGACCTTCAGGGTGTCGGTGGCGCCGGTCAGCACGCAAAGCGCACCCATCGCCACCCGCAGCTCGACGTCCACGATGTCGTCGGCCGGCCGGCGTCCATTGGGGAAGCCGGCGTTGTCACCCGCGGCGACACCGAGCGGATTCTGCGCGGCAGGCGCAACGGGCGGGGTGGACGTGTTGAGCCTCAGCATGTCCGAAGGGGCCACGTTCCTTGGCTGGTTCAGGCCCGACAGCCCGGTGAGGAACGCCGCCACCAGGTCCGTGCGCGGGAAGTTGGTCGGTGCCTTGGCCGAGGGGAAGAGGGACTCGATCAGCGCCGGCAACGCGGGGTTGGTGACGTAGTCCGCGAACTGGGCATCGTTCCTGGGCTTGGACGCGTTGAAGCGGTCCTTATCGGCCAGCCCGATCACGACCTCGTTCACCAGCGGCATGCCGAGCCGGGACACCTGCGCCCACGGGCCACCGTCCTTGCTGGCCTTGCCGAGCCCGCCGGTGGGAGCGCCATCGATCAGCCGGGCCTGCCGCAGGCTTGCCGTGGTGAAGGCGCCGATCACTGGATCCGAAGTCGTCGCGACGCAGCCGATCGGCAGTTCGACAGCGATCGTGCTGACGTTCTTCGCCTCGAGGTCGTTGTTGTTGCCGCCGGACTCGGGGCCGAGCGGGTTGAGGTTGAACAGGTCGAAGATCTTGCCCACCGCGATGTAGAACGGCTCCTTGCGCTGGCCCACGAAGACCCGCCCCGGTGTCGCGCAGCCCGGCAGGTTGACCGTGTACACGTGCTGTGCCGCATAGGCGGCATAGCCGGAAGAAAAGCTCTTGTCGCCGATGTTGTCCACCGGCTTGTCGAAGCTGGCGTTGCCGCCGTTGGTCACGGCGCTGCGCGCGCCGCCACGGCGGTCGCCGCGCACCAGGTTCACCGTGTAGGTCTCGCGCACGTTGAGGGTGGCCGCGTTGACGCCGCTGATCGGGCCGCTGTTGATCAGCGGGATCTTGGTCGACTTGTTGCCCACCGTCAGCGCCGTGTCCTTGGACGTGTTGCTGAACCGGAACTGCAGCGTCAGGTCCTCCACCCCGTCGCCGTTGTTGTCGATGTGGATCTCGTAGAGCGCGTTCGGGTTGAACATGTAGAAGTTCGGGCCGCCCTGCGGATCCTGGAAGGGGATGTAGTTCGCCAGGATGGTGACGAAGTCCTGCCGGCCCGGCTCGTAGCTGCGGAACATGTACAGGTCCGTGGCGTCCACCTGGGGCTGCCCCGCCACGAACGGAGCCTCGCGGTGGCTTGACGCGAAACTCGTTGCCGCCAGGCTTGCGCCCAGGCAAAGCAGGCACGCACGCGCGGCTCTGCCGAAGGCAGGCGGCGGACTCAATGGGGAGGGGGTGGGGCTTGGCATGAGCACTCCTGGTGGACGACGGACATCCGTCACACCGAGTACGAAGCCAGACCCCTTCCGGTTTGTAGGACGACGCCTCGAGTATCGCCATGAAGGCGAACTCGGGGGAACGGTCGGGCTACTGCCCCTTCCAGGCCGGCGGGCGCTTGGCCATGAAGGCCTGCACGCCTTCGCGGAAGTCTTCGCTGCCGTAGGTGCGGCGGATGAGGTCCTCGGCGTCGGGCAGGCTGTGGCGCAGCAGTCGCGCCAGCGCTTCCTTGCTCACCGCCTGCGTCACGGGGGCGAGGCTCGCGAGCTTGCTGCACAGCTTCTGCGCGCTCGCCTCGATCTGCTCGGGCGCGGCGATCTCCAGCACGTAGCCGCAGGCCTGCGCCTCCTCGGCACCGATCATGTCGGCCAGCAGCAGCAGGCGCTGGACGCGCGGCCGGCCGAAGGCGGCGACCAGCCCGGCCACGTTGGCCATCGACAGGCAGTTGCCCAGCGTGCGCGCGATCGGCACCCCGAACTTGCTCGCCGGCGTGGCGATGCGGAAGTCGCAGGTGCTGGCGATCGCCAGGCCGCCGCCTATGCACCAGCCGTGCACCACGGCCACGGTGGGCATGGGCAGGGCCGCGAGCAACTGCATGGTGCCGTCGATGCGGTGCTCGTACTCCACGCCGTCCTTGCCGGACTGGAAGTCCTGGAACTGCGCGATGTCGGTGCCGGCCACGAAGGCCTCGCCGCCGGCGCCCTGGAAGCGCACCACGCGCACGTTCCTGTCCTCGCGCAGCTGCTCGCAGTGGCGGCGCAGCTGCTGGTACATGGCCCAGGTCATCGCGTTGCGTGCTTCCGGCCGGTCGAAGGTGACCGAGGCGACCGGGCCTTCGATGGTGAGATGGACGACGCCTTCGTTGCTCATGATCCGAATGCTCCTTCTTCGCGCAACCGCGCGATTTCGCTGGACGCGATGCCGGCTTCGGCCAGCACTTCTTCCGTGTGCTCGCCCAGCAGCGGCGGATGCCTGCGCACCTGCTGCGGCGTGCCCGAGAGTTTCACCGCAAAGCCGATGTTGGGCACCTTGCCCTCCACCGGGTGGTCGATCTCCATGCGCATGCCGCGCACCTGCGCGTGCTCGCTGCCGAACGCCTCCGGGTACGTGAGGATGGGGCCGGCCGGGATGCCGTTGGCCAGCAGCGTCTCCACCCAGTAGTCCTTGCCGTGCTGGCGGAAGCTCTTCTCCAGCTCCTCCTGCAGTTCGGCGCGGTGCGCCAGGCGCTGCGCGATGGTCGTGAAGCGCGGGTCCTCGACCAGCTCCTCGCGCTTCATCAGCCGGCACAGCTGCACCCACAGCTTCTGGTTGTTGGCACCCATGACGAAATGGCCATCGGCGCAGGCCATGGCCTGGTAAGGCGCCGTCATCTTGTTCGAGGTGCCCAGGGGCTGCGGCGGCTTGCCGGTGCCCCACCAGTCGCAGGTGTCCCACACCGAGAACGCCATCGCCGTGTCGAACAGCGCGGCGTCGATGTACTGGCCCTGCCCCGTATTCTTCGCGCCTATGTAGGCCGCGAGCGTCGCGTAGATGGCGAACAGCGCGCAGCCGATGTCGGCCACGGGCACGCCGGCCTTCACGGGCGGCGAATCGGGATAGCCGGTCACGCTCATCACGCCGGACATGGCCTGCGCCATCAGGTCGAAGCCGGGGCGGTCGGCCCAGGGACCGGTCTGTCCGAAGCCGGAAATGCTCGTGTAGACCAGGCGCGGGTTGATCTCCTTGAGCACGTCGTAACCCAGGCCCAGCCGGCGCAAGGCGCCCGGGCGATAGTTCTCGACGAGGATGTCGGCGTCCTGCGCCAGCGTCTTGAGCACCTCCTTGCCGGCCTCGGACTTGAGGTCCAGGGTGATGCTGCGCTTGTTGCGGTTCATGTTGAGGAAGCCGAGGCTGTCGGCCCCCTTCATCTTGAAGCCCATGGAGCCGCGGGTCTGGTCACCGGTGCCGGGCGGCTCCACCTTGATCACGTCGGCACCGAGGTCGCCGAGCAGCATGCAGGCGTAAGGGCCGGCCATGACCTGGGAAATGTCGAGAACGCGAACGCCGGCCAGGGGCAGCGGGCGGGAAGTGTCTGTCATGGGGAGAAAAGAAGAGCGTTGATGGGCGGGGGCCGTGCGTGCCCCCACCCCTGCCCTCCCCCGAAAGGGGAGGGAGGAAGGCGGGAAACCTTAAGCGTCGACCTTGACGTTCGCTTCCTTGATCACCTTGGCCCACTTCGCGTGTTCGACGTGGATGAACTCGCGGAACTTCTCGGCGGAGCCGCCGCCGTCTTCGGCGCCGGAGGCTTCGAGCTTCTCCATCACGTCGGGCATCACGAGCGCCTTGTTGACGTCCTCGTTCATGCGCTTGGCCAGCGCCGGCGACATCTTGCCGGGGCCCACCAGGCCGTACCAGGTGGTGGCCTCGAAGCCCGGGAAGCCGGATTCGGCCATCGTCGGCACGTTGGGGTGGCCGGAGGCGCGCTTCTGGCGCGTCTGCGCGATGGCGATGGCCTTGCCGTTCTTCACGTGCGGCGTGGCGGCCGTCATCGTGTCGAAGGAGTACTGCACCTGCCCGCCGATCAGGTCCGTGAGCATGGGGCCCGAGCCCTTGTACGGCACGTGGATCGCCTTCACGCCGGCCTGCAGCATGAACATCTCCAGCGCCATGTGCTGGGCGGAGCCGGGGCCGGCGGAGCCGAAGCTCACCTTGCCCGGCTCGGCCTTGCACAGCGCCACCAGGTCCTTGACGGTCTTGGCCGGCTGCATCTGGCCGCAGATCAGCAGGTTGGGCGTGACGCCCACCAGCGCGATCGGCTGGAAGTCCTTCTCGGCGTCGTAGCCCAGCTTCTGCAGGTTGGGCATCAGCGCGTGGCTGTTGATGTGCGCCATGTGCAGCACCGTGCCGTCGCCCGCCTGCTTGGCCACGTAGTCGGAGGCAATGGTGCCCGAGGCCCCTGCCTTGTTCTCCACGATGACCTGGGTCTTCCACATGTCGGCCAGCTTCTGGCCGATCACGCGCGCGAGGATGTCCGTGCCGCCTCCGGGCGCGAAGCCCACGATGATGCGCACCGGGCCGGTGGGCAACTGCTGCGCGCGGACCATGGGCAGCGCGAGGGACGCCGCCACACCGGTCACGAAGGTTCTGCGTTGCATGTTTTCTCTCTCCTGAAGGGCTTGGTTTGGGGGAAGCGAAAAAACCTCAGGCCGCCTTCTGCAGGGCGACGGGTGCCGGGTGGCCGGCGAAGTAGTCCATGGCGGCCTGCACGCCCGAGCCGGCCAGCTTCACGCCGGCGAGCCTCAGGCCCATCTCGCAGCCGGAAAGCGCCGCCATCAACGTCAGGTCGTTGCAGTCGCCCAGGTGGCCGATGCGGAACATGCGGCCCTTGAGCTTGCCCAGCCCCGTGCCCAGCGAGAGGTCGAAGCGTTCGTAGATGAGCTTGCGCACGGCGTCGGCGTCCACGCCCTCGGGCATGACCACGCCGGTGAGCACGGGCGACTGGCTCGCCGCCTCGGTCACCTGGACCTCCAGGCCCCAGGCCTTGACGGCGCCGCGCACGCCTTCGGCCCAGCGCTTGTGGCGGGCGAACGTGCCCTCCAGGCCGCCGAACGCCGGCTCCAGCAGCATGTCGCAGGCTTCGGCCAGGCCGTACAGCAGGTTGGTGTTGGGCGTGTAGGGCCAGTAGCCCGTCTTGTTCATCTCCACGATCTCGTCCCAGGCCCAGAAGGACTTGGGCAGCTTCGCGGTCTTGCTCGCCTCGATGGCCTTGGCCGACAGGGCGTTGAAGCTGATGCCGGGCGGCATCATCAGGCCCTTCTGCGAGCCGCTGACGGTGACGTCCACGCCCCACTCGTCGTGCTTGTATTCCGCCGAAGCCAGGCCCGAGATGGAGTCGACCAGCAGCAGCGCCGGATGCTTGGCCGCGTCGATCGCGCGCCGCACGGCCAGGATGTTGCTGGTGGCGCCGGTGGAGGTCTCGTTGTGGACCACGCACACGGCCTTGATCGCGTGCTCCTTGTCGGCCTTCAGGCGCTCCTCGATCAGGTGCGCCTGCACGCCCTTGCGCCAGCCTTCGATGCCGGGCAGGCCCAGGAACTCGGTCTTGACGCCCAGGCGCGTGGCCATCTTCTGCCACAGGGTGGCGAAGTGGCCGGTCTCGTACATCACCACCTGGTCGCCGGGCGAGAGCGTGTTGGCCAGCGCCGCTTCCCAGGCGCCGGTGCCGGAGGCCGGGTAGATCACCACCGGCTGCTTGGTCTGGAAGATGCGCTGGATGCCCTTGAGCACGCGCAGGCCCAGCACGGCGAACTCGGGACCGCGGTGGTCGATGGTGGGCAGGCTCATCGCCCGCAGGATGCGGTCCGGCACGGGCGACGGGCCCGGGATCTGCAGGAAGTGGCGGCCGGTGGGGTGGAAATCGATCGTGACCATGCGTGCGTATCTCGGGTGCGTTCAGGAGGCGCCCATTTTTTGCATACAAAATTCAGCTGTCAACAACCCTTCACCCTAGTTCT
Source organism: Ramlibacter sp. G4-7 (assembly GCF_057784995.1). Classification (NCBI taxonomy): domain Bacteria; kingdom Pseudomonadati; phylum Pseudomonadota; class Betaproteobacteria; order Burkholderiales; family Comamonadaceae; genus Ramlibacter; species Ramlibacter sp. G4-7. The sequence continues at coordinate 252,629 of NZ_JBYNTT010000005.1, read as the reverse complement.
GACATTTGCATACAAAGAAATTTGCATACAAAATCGCCCTCCATGACTGCGGACGTGATTTCCATCCCCCGCGCCGCCCTGCACGAGCAGGTGGCGCAGCGCTTGCGCCAGATGCTGGTCGAAGGGCGCATCGCGCCCGGCGCCAAGCTCAATGAGCGCGAACTCTCCGAACTGCTGAACGTGTCCCGCACACCCTTGCGCGAGGCGATCAAGATGCTCGCCGCCGAGGGGCTAGTGGAACTGCTGCCGAACCGTGGCGCGATAGCGCTTTCCCTGACCGAGGCCGACGTCCTGAATACTTTCGAGGTGATGGCGGGCCTCGAGGGGATGGCCGGCGAGCTCGCCGCCGAGCGCATCACGCCCGAGGAACTGGGCGAGGTGCAGGCGATGCAGTTCGAAATGATGGCCGCCTACACGCGGCGCGACCTGTCCGCGTACTACGCGATCAATGCGCGCATCCACGCCGCGATCAGCGCCGCCGCCAAGAACCCGGTGCTCGCCATCGTCTACCAGCAGGTCAACGCCCGCCTGCAGGCCCTGCGCTTCCGCTCCAACCAGGACGGCGAGAAATGGAAGCGCGCCGTGAAGGAACACGAGAAGATGATCGAAGCCCTCGCCGCGCACGACGGCAACGCCATGCGCGAGATCCTGCAGCTGCACCTGCGCAACAAGCGCGACGTGGTGCTGGAGCAGCTGCGCGAAGCGGCGAAGAAGCAGCGGGGAGCCGCATGAACGCCCGCATCCCGCTCGAGATCGGTGCCGGCACCGCCGACGCCTATGACGCCGTCGCCCGTGCCAGCAACGAGGTCGCCGGCAAGCTGGCGCAGCGCCTGGCCGGTGAAACGCAGGGCGAAGTCCTGTTCTCCCCGGCCGACCGCGGCCGCTACGCGACCGACGCGTCGATCTACCAGGTCATTCCCGTCGGCGTCTTCGTGCCGAAGTCCGTCGAGGACGCGCGCATCGCCCTGGACATCTGCCGCGACCTGAAGGTGCCCGTGGTGCCGCGCGGCGGCGGCACCAGCCAGTGCGGCCAGACGGTGGGGGCCGGCCTCGTCATCGATTTCTCCAAGCACGTGCGCAAGGTGCTGGAGGTCGACGAGGCGAACCGCACCGCCACCGTGGAGCCCGGCATCGTGCTGGACCACCTGAACGCGGCGCTGAAGAAGACGGGCCTGTGGTACCCCGTGGACGTGTCCACCTCGGCGCAGGCCACGCTGGGCGGCATGGCCGGCAACAACTCCTGCGGCAGCCGCTCCATCGCCTACGGCAACATGGTGCACAACGTGCTGGGCGCCCAGGCCTGGACGTCCGACGGCCAGCTGCACACCTTCGGCCGCTTCGACGAGGCGACCGGCACCGCGCGCCAGCTCGGCGAGCGCGTGCGCGAGCTCGCCCTGGCGCTGCAGCCCGAGATCGAGGCGCGCTGGCCCAAGGTGCTGCGGCGCGTGGCGGGCTACAACCTGGACGTCTTCCACAACCAGAACGAGAAGCCGTACACGCGCGACGGCAGCGTCAACCTGGCGCACTTGCTGGTGGGCAGCGAAGGGACGCTCGCGCTGACGCGCAGCCTGAAGCTGCAGCTGTCCGAACTGCCGCGCGCCAAGGTGCTGGGGGTGGTGAACTTCCCGACCTTCTACAAGGCGATGGACTCGGCCCAGCACATCGTCAAGCTGGGAAGCGACGGCACGCTGACGGCAGTCGAACTGGTGGACCGCACCATGATCGAGCTGTCCTTGCAGAACCCGGCCTTCGCGTCGACCGTGCGCAGCGCCCTCATCGGTTCGCCCGACGCGCTGCTGCTCGTGGAGTTCGCGGGTGCCGACAAGGCGGCGCTGCTGCGCAAGCTCTCCGAACTCGAGGAGCTCATGGGCGACCTGGGCCTGCCCGGCTCCGTCGTGCTGATGCCGGACGAGACGCCGCAGAAAGCGCTGTGGGAGGTGCGCAAGGCCGGCCTGAACATCATGATGAGCCTCAAGGGCGACGGCAAGCCGGTGTCCTTCATCGAGGACTGCGCGGTGCCGCTGCAGCACCTGGCCGAATACACCGACGCCCTCACGCAGGTCTTCCGCAAGCACGGCACCAAGGGCACCTGGTACGCCCACGCCTCGGTCGGCACGCTGCACGTGCGCCCCATCCTGGACATGCGGCGCAACGGCGCGCCCGAGATGCGCCGCATCGCGGAGGAAGCCTCGGAGCTGGTGCGCAAGTACAAGGGCGCCTATTCCGGCGAGCACGGCGACGGCCTGTGCCGCGGCGAGTGGATCCAGTGGCAGTTCGGCCCCGCGATCACCACCGCCTTCGGCGAGATCAAGCGCCTGTTCGATCCGATCGGCCTGCTCTCGCCCAACCGCATCGTCGAGCCGCCGCGCATGGACGAGACCCGGCTGATGCGCTTCCCGCCCTCGTACAAGGTGATCCCGCTGCAGCCCGCGCTGGACTGGCGCGCCTGGGACGTGCAGAACGATCCCGCCACCGAGCGCACGACGGCGCCGGGCACCGGCGGCGATCCGGCCAAGGGCTTCGCCAAGGCCGTGGAGATGTGCAACAACAACGGGCATTGCCGCAAGTTCGATGCGGGCACCATGTGTCCCAGCTACCGCGTCACCCGCGACGAGCAGCACCTCACGCGCGGCCGCGCCAACACGCTGCGGCTGGCCGTCAGCGGCCAGCTCGGGCCCGACGGCCTGACGAGCGATGCAGTGCGCGAGGCCCTGGACCTGTGCGTGAGCTGCAAGGGCTGCAAGCGCGACTGCCCCACCGGCGTGGACATGGCGCGCATGAAGATCGAGTTCCGCCATGCCGACGGCAAGAAGAACGGCTGGTCCCGCAAGGACCGCCTGATCGCCCGCCTGCCGGAGTACGCGGCCACCGCCAGCCGCTTCGCCGGCCTGCTGAACCTGCGCAACCGCGTGCCCCTGCTCGCGGCGCTGGGTGAAAAGCTGCTGGGCTTCTCGGCCAGGCGCAGCCTGCCGGAATGGCAGGGCGCGCACTTCTTCCAGGGGCGGCTGCCGGGCGTCACGCGCGAGGAACTGCTCACGGCGGCCAGCCCGGTCGTCCTCTTCGTCGACACCTTCAACGGCTTCTTCGAGTCGGAGAACGCCCGCGCGGCCTTCGCCGTGCTGGAGGCGGCGGGCTACACGGTGCACGTGGCGCGCAAGGCGCGCGATGACGGCAAGCACCTGTGCTGCGGCCGCACCTACCTGGCCAGCGGCATGGTGGACGAGGCGCGGACCAAGGCGACCGAATTGCTGGACGCCTTGCACCCCCTGGCCGAGCGCGGCATCGCCGTGGTCGGCCTGGAGCCCTCCTGCCTGCTTTCGCTGCGCGACGAGGTCACGGCCATGGGCCTGGGCGAGCGGGCCCAGGTGGTGGCAGGGCAGTCGCTGCTGCTGGAGGAGTTCCTGGCGCGCGAGGCCGCCGCCGGGCGCCTCGACATCCTGAAGGCGCAATTGAAGCCGCTGGGCCAGCCCATCCTCGTGCACGGCCACTGCCACCAGAAGGCCTTCGGCGCCGTCTCGCCGGTGCTGGAGGTGCTCAAGCTGATTCCGGGCGCCCAGCCGCAGCTGATCGAGTCCAGCTGCTGCGGCATGGCGGGCAGCTTCGGCTACGAGGCGAAGCATCACGACGTCTCCATGCAGATGGCCGAACTGAGCCTGCTGCCGGCCGTGCGCAACGCGCCCGACGCCATCGTTGTCGCGGACGGGACAAGCTGCCGCCACCAGATCCACGACGGAGCGCAGCGCGAGGCCGTCCACGCGGCCGTGGTGCTGCGGATGTCCATGGAACGCACATGAGCTGACACCCCGCGCCGCCGGGCGGCGGCCGGCGGTCCCGCGATCGCACGCCTCGCGGCACAATGCAGAGGTGACCTCGATGCCCTGCCTCATCCGCTCCGCCATCCCCTCCGACGAAGCCGCATGGAGGGAGCTGTGGAAAGGATACTGCGAGTTCTACCGCGCGCGGATCGCCGACGAGGTCACCACCCGCACCTGGCAGCGCATCCTCGATCCGGACTCGCAGATCATGTGCGTCGTCGCCGAAGTCGACGGCCAGGCCTACGGCTTCGCCAACTGCGTCGTGCACGAGGCCACCTGGGAGACGCAGGCCGTCTGCTACCTGGAAGACCTGTACGTGCGCCCGGGCGCACGCGGGCGCGGCATCGCCAGCGCGCTGCTGGAGTGGTTGCGCAACGCCATGCGCGCGGAAGGCTGGGCGCGCCTCTACTGGTTGACCAAGCAGGACAACGCGGAGGCGCGGCGCCTGTACGACCGCTTCACCGGGGCGGACGATTTCGTCCGTTACGTCATCCGGCAGAAATGAAGCCGCTCGGTCGTCCGCTGCGCTTCCGGCTGTTCCTGTTGGCGGCGAGCGGGCTGCTGCCGCTGGCGATCGTGGCCGCCATCGTGGTGTCGTACGTGACGCGCGAGCGCGAACACGACGCCCAGGACGCAGCGCTGGCCGTCTCCCGCGCGATCGCCTCCGCCGTGGACGCCGAGCTGAGTTCCACCGTCGGCATCCTGCAGAGCCTGTCCTTGTCCGACGAGCTGCAGCCCGCGCGGCACGCCGAATTCCATGGGCTCGCGCGCCGCGTGGCCGAACAGCAGGGATGGCGTGCCATCGTGCTGGCGGACCGGGCCGGGCAAGTGGTCCTGAGTTCGTCGCAGCCGCTCGGGGCGTTGCCGGGCCGGCCCGTGGAGCAGGAGAGCATGCAGCGCGTGATCGCCACGCGCGAACCCGTGGTCGGCACGGTCGCGGAAGGCCGCCAGCGCCTGGGGCCGGCCTTTGCCGTGCGCGTGCCCGTGCTCGCCGACGGCCAGCTGCTGTACGTCCTGTCCGCCGTCGTGCCGGTCGAACGCATCGCCGCGGTGGTGCAGCGGCAGAAACTCTCTCCCGCGTCGACCGTGGGCATCTTCGACCAGAAGATGAACCGGGTGGCGCGCTCGCGCCTGCACTCTTCCGCCCGCCCCTCGCCTTCCCTGCAGGCGCTGCTGGAGCAGGGACATCCCGAAGGAACCGGGCCGACGTACACGCTGGAGGGTGTGAAGAGCCAGACCGGCTACGTGCGCCTGCCGGGCTCCGGCTGGGTCGTCGCCACCGGCATGTCGGTGGAGGAGGCCGACCGCGGGATGTACGGCGTGCTGGGTGCCGTCGGCGCGGGCCTGCTCGCCTCGCTGGCCCTTGCCGCCTTCGCGGCGTGGTACTTCGCGCGGGACGTGACCGATCCCATCGATGCGCTCAAGTCCGCGGCCGGCGCCCTCGGCCGCGGCGAGCCGCTGCAGCTGCGGCCCCTGGGCATCGCCGAACTGGAGGAAGTCAGCAAGGCCCTGCAGATCGCCTCGGCCGACCGCGACCGCGCCAACGACGCGCGGCGCGCCGCCGAAGCCGAGCGCGAAGGCCTGCTCGCGCGCGTGACCGAAGCGCTGCGCCATGCCGAGGACGCGGCCCGCAGCAAGGACGAATTCCTCGCGATGCTGGGGCACGAGCTGCGCAATCCGCTCGCGCCCATGGCCACCGCGCTGCACCTCATGGCGCGCAAGGGCGACCCGGGCACGCGGCTGGAGCGCGAGGTGATGGAGCGCCAGGTGGCGCACATGAAGCGGCTGGTCGACGACCTGCTGGACGTCTCGCGCATCACGGGCAAGCGCCTGCAGATGCGCCAGCAGCCGCTGCGCCTCGCCGACCTCGTGTGGCACGCCGCCCAGTCGGTGCAGGCGGTGCTGGGCCTGCGCCGGCTGGACGTGGACATCGCGCCGGAGGCCGCGAACCTGTGGGTGGCCGGCGACGAGGTGCGGCTCGCGCAGGTGCTGAACAACCTGCTGGGCAACGCGATCAAGTTCACGGCGCCGCAAGGCCACCTGGCGCTGCGGCTGCAGCGCGTGGACGACGGGGCCGAGATCACGGTGCGCGACGACGGCATGGGCATGCCGCCCGAGGTGCTGGAACACGTGTTCGACCTGTTCTACCAGGCGCCGCAGGAGGCGGACCGTTCCCGCGGCGGCCTCGGCCTGGGCCTGGCCATCGTGCGCAGCCTGGTCGAGATGCATGGCGGCACCGTGTGCGGTGCCAGCGCGGGCCCGGGCCAGGGTAGCAGCTTCATCGTGCACCTGCCCACCATCCAGCCTCCCGCCGGCTCCGCGGACAGCGGCACCGGCGCCACGGCGCCCGGCGGCCAGGGCCGCATCCTGCTGGTCGACGACAACCAGGATGCGGCAGACACGGCGGCGTCGCTGCTGGAACTCTCGGGCTACGAGGTCAAGGTGGCCTACGATCCCGGCGTGGCGCTGGGCCTGCTGGACGAGTTCTCCCCGCAGGTCGCGGTGCTGGACATCGGCCTGCCCGGCATGAGCGGCTACGAGCTCGCGCAGCGCGTGCGCACGCATCGCAACGGCCGCGGCTGCCATCTGGTGGCCCTCACCGGCTATGGCACGGCGGCGGATGTCGCGAAGGCGCGCGAGGCCGGCTTCCAGCAGCACCTGGTGAAGCCGGCGGGGCCGGACGCGCTGCTCGGGGCCATACGGGAAGGATTGGAAACATGAGCACACGACGCGATCTGCTGGTGGCGGGTGCCCTCGCAGCCACCCTCCCCCTGGCCGCGCTGGCGCAGCAGCCGGCGCGCGTGCGGCTGCGCGGCACGCTCGAAGCGGTTTCCGCCACCGGCCTCACGCTGCGGCAACGCAACGGCGACCGCGTGGAGTTGGCTCTCGCGCCGGACTTCACCGTGACGGAGGTGTATCCCGTCACGCTGGCGGACATCCGTTCCGGCAGCTTCGTCGGCGTGGGTGCGATGCCGCAGGCCGACGGCACGCAGCGCGCGATCGCCGTCACGGTGTTCCCCGAAGCGATGCGGGGCACCGGCGAAGGCCACCATCCCTTCGACTTCCTGCCGCAAAGCACGATGACCAATGCGACGGTGGCCGAGGTGGCGGGTTCGCCGGACGGCGAGCGCATGGTGCTGCGCTACAAGGATGGCGAGAAGACCATCGTGGTCCCGCCCGGCACGCCCATCGTGAGCCTGCGCCCCGGCGAGCGCAGCCTGCTGGTGCCCGGCGCCGCCTTGTCCGTCACCGCGCAGGAGGTCGCCGGCAAGCCCACCGCCACGCGCGCCAGCGCCGGCCGCGCCGGTTTCGCGCCGCCGTATTGATTGCGCGTTTCTCGCTGGGTGGCAACGGCTGCCCGTCACATGTAAGGTGGCGGCGGCCAGCGGCCGCCGGACGGTGAGCACCGCGAACCCCACCGCCGCACCCCCACCCTCCTCGAACGCGCAACATCGGCGGTACCATCGGCTGCAAGGCCTTCGGCGAGGCAGTCGTCGCCGCCGTCGCCGCCGCATGAACCACACAGGATGACTTCGACCCTCAAGCTGGGCTGCATCGCCGACGACTTCACCGGCGCAACCGATCTCGCCAACAACCTCGTGCGCGCCGGCATGCGCGTCGTGCAGACCATCGGCGTCCCCGAAGGGCCGGCGCCGGAGGCCGACGCGGTGGTGGTGGCGCTCAAGTCGCGCACCATTCCCGCCGAAGAAGCCGTCGCCCAGTCCCTCGCGGCGCTGCGCTGGCTGCGCGCCCAGGGCGCGCGCCAGTTCTACTTCAAGGTCTGTTCCACCTTCGACTCCACCGCCAGGGGCAACATCGGGCCGGTGGCCGAGGCGCTGCTGCAGGAACTGGGAAGCACGTTCTGCTGCGTGACGCCCGCCTTCCCGGAGAACGCGCGCACGGTCTACAAGGGCCACCTGTTCGTGGGCGACGTGCTCCTGAGCGACTCGGGCATGCGCAACCACCCGCTCACGCCCATGACCGACGCCAACCTCGTGCGCGTGATGCAGGCGCAGTCGCAAGGCAAGGTGGGGCTCGTGGAGCACCGCGTGGTGCGCGGCGGCGCTGCGCCCATCCACGCGCGCATCCGCCAGCTGCAGGACGAGGGCTACCGGTTTGCCATCGTCGACGCCCTGGACAACGAAGACCTGATGCACCTGGGCCGCGCCATCGCGGACATGCCGCTGGTGGTGGCGGGTTCGGGCGTCGCGATCGGGCTGCCGCAGAACCACGGCCTCGCGCCGTCCGCGGGCGCCGCGGCCTTGCCGCCCGCGCAAGGCGCTTGCGCCGTCGTGTCGGGAAGCTGCTCGCTGGCCACCAATGCGCAGGTGGCGGAGTTCCTGCGCCGCGGCCTGCCCGCGCTGGCCGTCGACCCGCTGCAGATCGCCTCCGGCCGCGACGTGGCGGGCGAAGCCCTCGCCTGGGCCACTCCGCTCCTGGGCGAGCAGCCGGTGCTGGTGTACTCCAGCGCGCCGCCCGAGTCGGTGCGCGCGGTGCAGCAGCAGCTCGGCGTGGGCGATGCCGGCGAGATGGTGGAAAAGACCCTGGCGGCCATCGCCAAAGGCCTCGTCGACCGCGGCGTGCGCAAGCTGGTCGTCGCCGGCGGCGAGACCTCGGGCGCCTGCGTCCAGGCTCTCGGCGTGCGCCAGATGCGCATCGGCCCGCAGATCGACCCGGGCGTGCCCTGGTGCCATGCGGAGGCGCAAGCCTGCGGCCAGCCGGTGCACCTGGCCCTGAAGTCCGGCAACTTTGGCACCGCCGATTTCTTCACCAAGGCCTTCGGCCAGCTCGCATGAACGAAAGCCTGGCCCGCGAGGAGATCTGCCGCGTGGGGCGCTCGCTGTTCGAGCGCGGCTATGTGCACGCCACCGCCGGCAACATCAGCGTGCGGCTCGAGGACGGCTTCCTGATCACGCCCACCGATGCGTGCCTGGGCTTCCTGGACCCGGCGGAACTCGCCCGCGTCGACCTCGCAGGCCGCCAGCTCGCAGGCGGCAAGGCCAGCAAGACGCTGGCGCTGCACCGGCGCATCTACGAGGCACAGGCCGCGCTCGGCGCACCCGTGCGCAGCGTGATCCACACGCACAGCACGCACTGCGTGGCGCTGACGCTGCGCGCGGACGTCGGAGCGGAGCTGCTGCCGCCGATCACGCCTTATTTCATCATGAAGGTCGGCCACGTGCCGGTCGTGGCTTACCACCGTCCGGGGGACCCGCAGGTGGGGGAGCAGGTTGCCGCGCTGATCGCCCGCTACGGCGCGCAAGGCACGCCGATCCGCGCGGTGATGCTCGGTCGGCTGGGTCCCAACGTCTGGCACGAGTCGCCCGGGCAGGCGATGGCGGTGCTGGAGGAACTGGAGGAGACGGCGAAGCTGTGGCAGCTGAGTGCCGTGCCGCCGACGCCGCTGTCGGGCGAGGCGATCGATGAACTGCGCAGCACGTTCGGGGCGAGCTGGTGAGCTCCGCGGCGTGAGCATGGCGAAACCGCGCCCGCTCGCCGGCGGCAATCCGCAGATCGCCAAGGCCGATGGCGACGAGGCCGTCCAGTCGTACATCGCGGCGATGCCCGGCTGGAAACGCGACCTCGGGCAGCGCATCGACGCGCTCGTCACGCGCACCGTCCCCGAGGTGCGCAAGGCCGTCAAGTGGAACTCGCCCTTCTACGGCATGGCGGGCCGCGGCTGGTTCCTCAGTTTTCATTGCTTCACGAAGTACGTGAAGCTGACCTTCTTCGACGGCGCCTCGCTGCGCCCTCCTCCGCCTGGTGCATCGAAGCAGGAAGCCGTGCGGTACCTCGACCTCCACGAGGACGACACGATCGATGACGACCAGCTCGCTGCGTGGGTGGAGCAGGCCAGCCGCCTGGCGGGCTGGGGCAAGGCGTGATCGAACGGCGCTCGCGTGCAAGACGCGGCCTGCCGGCTTGCGATCCGTCAAATGCGGGGGCAACAGGCACCTTAGGATCGGGGCATCTCAGGAGCTCGCCATGACCATCACTTTCGCGCTGCGCCGGGCCCTGCCGGCCATCCTTCTTTGCGCCTTGCTTGGGGCCTGCGCCACACCGGCAGGGTCGCACTCGCACGACGCACACAACTACGGCAGCGCGATGGACATGCAGGCGATGTGCGAGCATCACCGGAAGGAAATGGCAGTGATGAGCCCCGCCGAGCAGCGCGCCCACATGGACGAACACATGAAGGACATGTCGCCGGAGATGCGGGCGCGGATGCAGGCGATGATGGAGCAGTGCCGGTAAGGGGCGCGCAGGCCGTGGGGTTCGCTGTCGCTCACCTTCCGGCCGCGAGCGGCCGCCACCCTACAAATGCGGAACGAACAGCAGCCGCGGCACGAACGGCAAACGCGGCACGAACGAAGTTGTAGGGTGGCGCGGCGCAGCCGCGGAAGGTGAGCAGCGCGAACCCCACCGCCCGCGAAGCGGTCGGCGCCCCCACCGCGACAAGGTCAGCCCTTGCCCTTCTCCTGCACCAGCAGCCCCACCGTGTTCCAGTCCATCTCCGCGCGGCCGCCGTCGCACAGCTCGCCCACCAGCTTCTCCGCCAGCGCGGCGGCCTGCAACTGCGCCCCGCCGGCCTGCGCCGTCGCCAGCGCGATGCGCAGGTCCTTGCGCATCAGGCGCGCACGGAAGCCGGGCTGGAAATCACCATCGATGATGCGCTGGCCGTGCTTTTCCAGCGCGAAGCTGCGCGCCGTGCCACCCAGCAGCACTTCGCGCATCACCTTCGGATCGACGCCCTGCGACTTCGCCAGCGCGATCGCGTCGGCCACGCCCAGCATCGCCCCCGCCACCGCCACCTGGTTGCAGGCCTTCACGGTCTGCCCGGCACCGACGTCCCCCACGTGCGTGATCGTCTTGCACATCGCGGACATCACGTCGCGGCAGGCGGCCACCGTTTCGGCCGGACCTCCGACCATGCAGGCCAGCGTTCCGGTCTCGGCCCCCTGCTGGCCGCCGCTGATGGGCGCGTCGAGATAGGAGACGCCTTGCGCCGACAGGCGCTGCGCGAAGGAGCGCGCCGACGTGGCCGCGATGGTGCTCGTGTCGACGACGCAGCTGCCCATGGGCAGCGCGCCGGCAAGGCCCTGCGGCCCGAACAACACGTCCTGGACCGCCGCATCGTCCGACAGGCACAGGAACACCAGCCGGCATTCGCGCGCCAGCGCCGCGGGCGTGGCCGCCCGCGTAGCACCGGCCGCCACCGCAGCCTGCGCCGCATCGTCGCGGCGGGCAAACACCTGCAGCGGATAGCCCGCGCGCAGCAGGCACCTGGCCATGCCCGCGCCCATCACGCCCAGGCCGATGAAGCCGATGCCGTCGTCCTTGCCGAAGCTCATTTCGCGATCGCCTTTCCGATCAGTTCATAGGCGTCGACGATTTCCTTCTGGAAGGTGGCGCCGTCCGCGTAGTCCTCGGTGAGGCCGGACTTGGCCACGTACTCCTTCCACGCGGCGGTCTGCATCGCCTTGCGGAAGCTGTCGTGCAGGTAGCGCACCACGGGCGCGGGCATGCCGGCCGGCCCCATCAGGCCCTTCATGTTGTCCAGGACGATGGGCACGCCGATCTCGGTCATCGTCGGCGTGTTGGGCAGCCCCGGCAGGCGCGTGCGCGAGAACAGCGCCAGGGGCCGTGCGCGGCCGGCGTCGATCATCGGCTTCATTTCCTCGTACGCGCCGAACGCCGAATCCACCTGGCCCGCGAGCAGCGCGTTCATCGAATCGGCCGCGCCCTTGTAGGGCACGTGCAGCAGCTTCACGCCGGTCTGGCGCTCCAGCACGACGCCCGTCGCGTGGAAGATCCCGCCCTCGCCGGTGGAGCCGTAGGAAACCTTCTCCGGCGCCTGCTTCGCCTCGGCCAGCAGCGCCTTCATGTCCGCGAACCTCGCGTCCGCGCGCACGGCCAGGATGCTGGGCGCACGCGACACCTTGATCACGGGCACGAAGGACTTGCGCGGGTCGTAAGGCAGCGCCTTGAAATTGCCCACCGCGGTGGTCTCGCTGCCGCCGCCCACGAACAGCGTGTAGCCGTCCGGCTTGGCCTCGGCGACGGCCTGCGCGGCGATCGCGCCGGCGGCACCGACCTTGTTCACCACCACGACCGGCACGGGGATGATGCCCCTGGCCGCGAAGGACAGCTGGCGCGCGATCTGGTCGGCCGAGCCCCCGGGCGCGAAGCCCACCAGGATGGTGATCGGTTGCGTGGGCGTCCATTCCTGGGCCCATGCGGGCGCGGCCGCGGCGGCCAGGAGGCCGAAAGCGGCCTGGCGGCGGGTCATCCCGCCGTGTTGCGAGTTCATGCCTGTCTCCTTTGGGTTGCGCGCGAGTGTGGGGTGGCGGCGCCGCGCCGTCCAATACATAAGAACACCCCGATTGATGCCCTCAGGGCATCATGGCCGCCGCGACCTCCTCCGTGACCTTGCGGAAGGAGCGGATCGCCGGCGTCTCCTGCCCGCGCCGCCAGGCCAGCGCGACGTGCACCGGCTCGGCCTTGTCGGCGATCTGCAGGAAGCGCACCTGCCGCGGATGCAGGTTGCGCGCCGAGGCCGGCAAGACGGCCACGCCGAGCCCGCCGCCCACGAGTCCCACGATGGTGTGCAACTGGGTCGCCCGCTGCACGACGTCCGGGCTGAAGCCGGCCTGCTCGCACATCGCCTGCACCCGGTCGTGCAGCAGCGGCGCCTCCGCCTTGTTGAAATGCACGAAGGGTTCGCCGGCGACTTCCTTCAGGCGCACCTTCTCCCGGCCCGCCAGCGCATGCCGGGCCGGCACGGCGAGCACGAAGGGATCGGGCATCACGATCGCCATCTCCAGCTCGGGCGGCGCCGGCTGCACGCGCAGCAGCGCCAGGTCGATCGTGCCGCGCACGAGGGCCGACAGCTGCGTGGTGATCGGCATCTCGGACAGCTCCAGCTCGATGCCCGGATAGAGCTGCCGGAAGCGCCGGATCACGGTGGGCAGCAGGCCGTAGGTGGAGGAGTGGATGAAGCCCAGCGCCAGCTTGCCCAGCTCGCCCGCGCCGGTGCGGCGCACGTCGGCCAGCGTGCGTGCCAGCTCCTGCTGGATCGCGCGGCTGCGTTCCAGCAGCAGGGCGCCGGCCGGCAGCAGCTCCACGCGGCGCTGCGTGCGGCGCAGCAGCGGCGTGCCCAGCGCCTCTTCCAGCTGCTGGATCTGGCGCGACAGTGCCGGCTGCGCGATGGACAGGCGCGCGGCGGCGCGGCCGAAGTGGAGCTCCTCGGCGACGGCCTGGAAATAGCGCAGCTGGCGGATGTCGATCATGGGCGACGATGCCGGCAAGGCATCAATCAGGGGTCGATTATGTATTGGACGCGAGGCTGGCCGGGCGCCACACTCGCGCGTCCATGCAATTCGAACCCTCCGCCGACGGCACGGCCGCGGCGCAACCCGCGGCCAGCACAGCCGCCGCCGCGCAGCTCGCGCTGCCGGCGCGCCTGGGCCACATCCTGTCGCTCGACGACTTCGAGCGGGAGGCGCAGCGCCACCTGCCCAAGCCGGTGTTCGCCTATGTCTCCGGCGCCGTCGAGCGCAATGCCTCCCTGCGCGCCAATGCCGAAAGCTTCGGGCAGTACGAGTTCGTGCCGCGCATGCTGGTGGACATCTCGCGCCGCACCACCGCCGCCACCCTGCTGGGCAAGCGCTGGTCGGCGCCCTTCGGCATGGCACCCATGGGCATCAGCGCGCTGTCCGCCTACCGGGGGGACCTGGTGCTTGCGCAGGCCGCGGCCGTGGAGAACGTGCCGATGATCATGAGCGGCTCGTCCCTGATCCGGCTCGAGGAGATCGTGCAGGCCAACCCCGAGGCGTGGTTCCAGGCCTACCTGCCGGGCGACGAGCCGAACCGCATCGCGCTGGTCGAGCGCGTGAAGGCCGCCGGCTACCGCACGCTGGTGGTCACGCTGGACTCGTCCATCGCCTCCAACCGCGAGAACAACGTCCGCGCCGGCTTCTCGACGCCGCTGCGCCCCAGCCTCTCGCTGGCGTGGCAGGGCCTCACGCATCCGCGCTGGACCCTCGGCACCTTCCTGCGCACGATCGTGCAGCATGGCATGCCGCACTTCGAGAACAACTTCGCGCGGCGCGGCGCCCCCATCCTGTCGTCCAGCGTGCAGCGCGATTTCTCCGACCGGGGCCACCTCACCTGGGACGACCTGCGCACGATCCGCCGGCTGTGGCCCGGGCAGCTCGTGGTCAAGGGCATCCTGGACGTGCGCGACGCGCGCATCGCGGTGGAGCTCGGCGCCGACGGCATCATCGTCTCCAACCACGGCGGCCGCCAGCTCGATGGCACCGTGCCGCCGCTGAAGGTGCTGCCTGCCATCGTCCAGGCCTGCCCCGAGGTGCCCGTGATGATCGACAGCGGCTTTCGCCGCGGCACCGACGTGCTCAAGGCCCTGGCGCTGGGCGCGAAGTTCGTCTTCATTGGCCGCCCCTTCAACTACGCGGCCTCGGTCGCCGGCGAGGCCGGCGTGCGCAAGGCGATCACGCTGCTGCGCGAGGAGGTCTCGCGCAACATGGCAATGCTGGGCGTGAACACCCTGGCCGAGCTCGACGCCAGCTACCTGCTGAAAGCCTGAGAATCCCATACCTCACCGCCTCGGCGGTGATTTCCCCTTTCCCCTCGCACCCTTCAAGGACAAGACCATGGTCGGTTTCCAGATCCTCCAGCGCCGCCGCCAGGTGGACGCGCGCCACGTGCAGGCCTTCGCGGACATTCCGGTCGCGAACGTCAGCGACTGCATGACCCGCATGACGGCGGGCGGCCCGCGACTGCGCCCGATGCACAAGGGCGGCCGCCTCGGCGGCCCGGCGCTCACGGTGAAGTGCCGTCCCGGCGACAACCTGATGATCCACAAGGCGCTGGACATGGCCCAGCCCGGCGACGTGATCGTGGTGGACGCCGGCGGTGACCTGACGAACGCCCTGTTCGGCGAGCTGATGCTCTCCTACGCCATCACGCGCAAGCTCGCGGGCATCGTGCTGAACGGTGCGGTGCGCGACATCGACGTGATCGCCGCCGGCAGCTTCCCGCTCTACGCGGCCGGCGTGACGCACCGCGGCCCCTACAAGGACGGCCCCGGCGAGATCAACGTCCCGGTGGCCATCGACGGCATGGTGATCCAGCCCGGCGACCTGGTGATCGGCGACGCCGACGGCCTGCTGTGCGTGCCCTTCGACGACGTCGAACAGGTGCTGGCTGCCTCCCGGGAGAAGGTCGCCCTGGAACAGAAGACGATCGAGAACATCCGCTCGGGCAAGCACGACACCTCCTGGGTCGACGCGCGCCTGAAGGCCCAGGGTTGCGATCCCACGTCGCGCTGACGATGACCGACCACAAACGCGTCGTCCGCACGGACCTCTGGATCAACCCCGCCTTCGACCGGCGGCTGAAGAACGAAGCCGGCGTCTCGGTTGCCGTCTTCCCCACCCGCGGCAACCCGGCCGCGGCATGGGACCTGCTGGCTGCCGCGAACGTGTACCACGTGTCCGCTGCCAAGGACGAACTGCCGCGCGAGTGGTTCGTGACCGCCGAGCTGCTGGCACGCTGCCCGCAGCTGCTGTGCGTCTCCTCCAGCGGCGCCGGCTACGACACGGTGGATGTCGCGGCCTGCACCGCCGCCGGCGTGCTGGTGGTCAACCAGGCGGGCGGCAACGCCGCGTCGGTGTCCGAGCACACGCTGGCCATGATGCTGTCGCTGTCGCGCCGCATGATCGAGTGCGACAAGCGCATGCGCCGCGAGACCGGCTTCGGCCGCGAAACGATCATGGGCCACGAGCTGCGCGGCCAGACGGTGGGCCTGGTCGGCATCGGCCACGTGGGCACCCGCGTGGCGGCCCTGGCGAAGGCCTTCGGCCTGGAGGTCATCGCCTGCGACCCGCTGCTGGCACCGGAAGAGATCGAGCGGCGTGGGGCGCGTGCCGTGAGCCTCGACGAGCTGCTGGCCGAAGCAGACATCGTGTCGCTGCACTGCCCGCGCGATGCCACGACGCTGAAGATGATCGATGCCCGCGCCTTTGCGCGCATGAAGCAGGGCGCCATCTTCATCACGACCGCGCGCGGCGGCATCCACGACGAGCAGGCCCTGGTGGAGGCGCTGCGCTCCGGCCACCTCGCCGGCGCCGGCGTGGACGTGTGGGACCGCGAACCGCCGCCGCTGGACCACCCGCTGCTGGCGATGGAGAACGTCTACGCCACCTTCCACACCGCGGGCGTGACGCACGAGTGCCGCCGCGACGTGGCCGCCATGTCGGCCGAGCAGATCGCGCAGGTGCTACAGGGCGGCCGTCCGCCGCGGCTGGTCAACCCCGAGGTGTGGCCCGCCTACGAACAGAGACGCGCGCGCATCCTGCGCTGAGTGCTCGCAAGACCCAAGGAGACGAAGAGATGAAGTTCATTCCCACCGTGCTGCGCCGGCTGCTGCCTGGCCTGGTGCTTGGCGCCGTCGCGGCCGTCGCGCACGCGGCCTACCCCGAGCAGCCGATCAAGATGATCGTGGCCTACGCCCCCGGCGGCGGCACCGACATCACCGCGCGGCTGATCGCGCCCTACATCGCCAAGTACCTGGGCAACAACGCCTCGGTCGTGGTGCTGAACCGGCCGGGCGCCGGCGGCGGCATCGGCTTCTCCGAGGTGGCCAATGCGCCGGCCGACGGCTACACCATCGGCTTCATCAACACGCCCAACGTGCTGACGATCCCCATCGAGCGCAAGGCGACGTACCACTGGAGCGGCTTCGACCTGCTGGGCAACGTGATCGACGATCCGGGCAACTTCTCGGTGCACGCCGACACGCCGGTGAAGAACCTGGCGGAGCTGGTCGCGTATGCCAAGGCCAATCCGGGCAAGGTGAGCTACGGCACGACGGGCATCGGCTCCGACGACCACCTCGCCGCGATGATGTTCGAGCGCGCCGCCGGCGTGAAGCTGACGCACGTGCCGTTCAAGGGCGCGGCCGAAGTGCACCAGGGGGTGGTGGGCAAGCAGATCTACATGGCGTCCATGAACATCGGCGAGGCGCTGCAGTACGAAAAGGGCGGCTCGCCCATGCGCAACCTGGGCCAGATGAGCACCTCGCGCACGACGCTGGCCCCCGGCCTGCAGACGTTCAAGGAACAGGGCTACGACATCGTGATGGCATCCCTGCGCGGGATCGCCGCGCCCAAGGGGCTGCCGCCTGCGGTGAAGGAGCAGCTGGTGAAGGCCGTGGAGAAGGCCGCCGCCGATCCGGAGTTCCAGGCCAAGGCGGCCGGCTACTTCGCGCCGCTGCGCTACATGCCGCCGGCCAAGTACGAGGCGGAGCTGAAGGAAGCGGAAGCCGGCTTCAAGCAGCTGTGGAAAGAGATGCCCTGGAGCGAGACCGCGACCAAGTGAGCGACGCGTGCGCGGTGGGGTTCGCCGCTGCGCTGGCGCACCGCCACGCTACAAGACGAACCACGCTTCGTAGGGTGGCGCGGCGACGCCGCGGCCGGTGAGCGAACGCGAACCCCACCGTCTTGCGTTCACTTCAACGCCGCGATCGACCCGCCCGCCTTCTCGATCTTCCTGCGCGCCTCCTCGGCATCGACGCCGAAGCGCTTCATGACGATGGCGGTCTTCACGTGGCCACCGGAGGCGTCCAGCAGGCGCTCGGCCTCCGCCCGGTCCACGCCCAGCGTCTCCACCAGGATGCGCTCGCCGCGGTCCTGCAGCTTCTGGCAGGTGACCTGCAGGTCCACCATCAGGTTGCCGTAGACCTTGCCCATGCGCACCATCGCGCCGGTGCTCAACATGTTCAGCACCATCTTGGTCGCCGTCCCCGCCTTCATGCGGGTGGATCCGGTGACCACCTCGGGTCCCACCAGCGGCGCGATGACCACGTCGTGCGTCTGCAGCAGCTCCTCGGACGGATAGGTGCACAGCAGGAAACCGGTCCGCGCACCGCGCTCGCGCGCACGCTGCAAGGCGCCGTGCACATAGGGCGTCGTGCCCGAGGCGGCGATGCCCAGCACGAAGTCCTTCGCGTCCACGTTGCGTTCGTCCATGGCGGCGGCGCCGTCGCCGGGATGGTCCTCGGCGCCCTCCTGCGCGCGCAGCAAGGCCTCGTAGCCGCCGGCCATGACCCCTTGCACCATGTCGGGGTCGGTGCGGTACGTGGGCGGCATCTCCGAGGCGTCCAGCACGCCCAGGCGGCCGGAGGTGCCCGCGCCGACATAGATCAGGCGGCCGCCCTGCTGGAAGCAGTCCACGACGAGGTCGATGGCCCGCGCGATCTGCACGCGCTCGTCGCTGACCGCGGCGGCGCACAGCCGGTCCTCGGCGTTGACCAGGTCGACGATCTCCAGCGAGGACAGCTGGTCGATCCGCGTGCTGCGCGGATTGCGCTGCTCCGTCAGGCGCGCGTCCAGCGGGGGCTCGGGGAGTGGGGGGGACGTCTTGGGATTCGCGTCCATGGTTTGGCTGGCAGGCTCCTGCTTCACGTCAGGCATGCGATGGTCCCATGGTAGAGGTGAACCAATGGTCCTGCGGCCAGGAGGGCTTGCCTGTAGGAATCGCGTGCGTTCGAGTGTGGTATCCCAGCCGCAAAGCCGCGCCAGCACGCCCAGCCGTGCGGGGCGCCGGGCTTGATCCAGCGCAAACCGCCAGCGGCCGGGCAGTGGCCAGATCGCGGCATGCAGCTCCAGTTCCTGGGTGCCACCGGCACCGTCACCGGCTCCAAGTACCTGCTGCGCGGCCGCGACGGCGCCGTGCTCGTCGACTGCGGCCTGTTCCAGGGCTACAAGCAGCTGCGCCTGCGCAACTGGGAGCCGCTGCCGGTGCAGGCGCGGGACATTTCGGCCGTGGTGCTCACCCACGCGCACATCGACCACAGCGGCTACCTGCCCTTGCTCGTGAAGCAGGGCTTTCGCGGGGCGATCTTCTGCAGCGCGGCCACGCGGGACCTCTGCCGCATCCTGCTGCCGGACAGCGGCTGGCTGCAGGAAGAGGAAGCGGATTTCGCCAACCGCCACCACACGAGCAAGCACGCACCCGCCCTGCCCCTGTACACGCGCGCGGACGCGGTGCACTGCCTGGAGCGCTTCGAGCCCATGCCCTGGCACGAGGACTTCCGGCCGACGCCCTGGCTCACCGCGCGCCTGTCCCATGCCGGCCACATGCCTGGCGCGTCGGTGGTGCGCATCACGGACGGCGCCCGCTCCATCGTCTTCTCGGGCGACCTGGGGCGCAGCGACGACCCGGTGCTGCACGCGCCCGAGCCGATGCCGCAGGGCGACTATGCGGTCGTCGAGTCCACCTACGGCGACCGGCTGCATTCCCGGGTCGACCCGTTCGAGCAGCTCGCGGAGGTGATCAACCGGACCGCCGCGCGGGGCGGCACGCTGGTGATCCCGGCGTTCGCCATCGGGCGGGCGCAGACCATGCTGCACGGCATCCAGGTGCTCAAGAAGCACAAGCGCATCCACCACCTGCCCGTCTACCTGAACAGCCCCATGGCCACCGACGCGCTGGAGGTGTACCGCCGCCACCGGGCGGAGCTGCGCATCTCGGCCCAGGAATGCGATGCGATCTGCCACGGCGCGCAGATCGTGCGCACGCCGGAGGAGTCGCGCGAACTCAATGCGCGCAAGGGGCCGATGGTCATCATCGCCGGCAGCGGCATGGCCACGGGCGGGCGCGTGGTGCACCACATCGAGCGCTTCGCGCCGGACAAGCGCAACACGATCCTGCTGGCCGGCTTCCAGGCCGGTGGCACGCGCGGTGCGTCGCTGGCCGCCGGCGCGCCCACGGTGCGCATCCACGGCCAGGACGTGCCGGTGCGCGCGGAAGTCGCCCGCATCGACGCCCTGTCGGCCCATGCGGACGCGGGGGAGATCGAGGCCTGGCTGCGCACGGCGCCCTCGGCCCCGCGCCGCATCTTCGTTACGCATGGCGAACCCGCCGCCGCCGACGCGCTGCGCCAGCGCATCGAACGCAAGCTGCGGTGGAACGTGACGGTGCCGGATTATCTGCAGGTGGTGGGGCTGGAATGACGACGTGGGTTTTGCAGGGTGGCCCACCGACCACCCCTCACCCCACGCGCCCCGCCCCCTAGCGCACAGCCGCCCACAACAGCGACACCCCCGAGCACAGCATCAGCCCGTCGATCAGCGACCGGTACGCCGACGGCGAGATCTTCAGCACGACGAAGCGTCCGATGAAGGACCCGGCCATGAGCGTCGCGCCGACGCCCAGCCCTTGCACCACCACCTCGATCGGCAAGGCACCGAAGACCTGGAAGGTGGCGACCTTGGCCGCGTACATGCCGATGGAACCGGCCGCCTCCGTCCCGAGGAACGCACCGCGTTCCAGCCCGTAGAAGGTGAACAGCGGCACGGTGATCGGCCCGGTCGACACCACCAGTCCGGTCAGCACGCCGATCGGTCCGCCCAGCAGCAGCAGGTGCGTGCGCGAGAGCTTGAACTCGTGCCGGTGCAGCCAGCGCCGCGCCGGGATCAGCGAGAGGAAGAACACGCCCAGCGCCGTCTCGGCCACGCCCGGCGGGATCGCCAGCAGCAGGCGCGCCCCGATCATGGCGCCAGGAACGGCCGTGGTGCAGTAGGCAGCGACGGCCCGCCAGTCGATGTCGCGGCGCCAGGCCAGCACCCGCCCCAGGTTGCCCATGATGGCCGCGATGGCCATGATCGGCACCGCCTGCCGCGGCCCGAACATCACGACCAGGATGGGCATCAGCACCAGCGAGGAGCCGGTGCCGACGATGCCGCCCAGCGTGCCGGCGAACAGCCCCGCGACGAGGACCAGCAGCAGGTCCAAAGGCTAGCGGTCCCCGTCCCAGACGTTGGCCCGCTCGGCGAAGTCGCTGCGCTGCGGCCGCACGACGCAGAAGCGCTGCCCGGTGGGCGACTCCATGACCCACCAGCGCTTGACGAACTGCAGCCGCTTCGCCCCCAGCTTCTCCAGGCGCGACACTTCCGCCTCGAGGTCGTCGGTCTCGATGTCGATGTGCACGCGGCTCGGGTGCGACACGGCCTGCACCAGCATCGTGGGCTGGTCGGGCGGCGTGTCGAACAGGCGGTACTGCGCGTCGCCGGGATCGGACAGTTCGCGCACCGGCCAGCCCAGCGCCTGGGACCAGAAGGCGGCGGCCGCGGCCACGTCCTGCGTCTGGCAGTCGATGACGATGGTCCCCAGGCGGCTCTTGTGCATCGTTGCTCAGCCCGGGATCTCGGGCTCCACCAGCTTGGCCAGTTGCATCAGCGACTCCTGCCAGCCGAGGTAACAGGCCTCGGGCGGAATGACCGCCGGGATGCCTTCCTGCGTGACCTGCATCTCGGTGCCCACCGAGACCTTCGTGAGCACCACCGTGGTGGTCATCTCGCCGGGAAGGTTCTTGTCGTCGAACACGCTCGTGTAGCGCAGCTTCTGGCCGGGCACCAGCTCGAGGTACTTGCCGCCGAAGGAGTGGGCGTTCCTGGTGCCGAAGTTGGTGAAGTGCATGCGCCACTCGCCTCCCACCTCGGCATCCATGCGGTGCACCTTGCCGGTGAAGCCGTGGGGCGGCAGCCACTTGGCCATGGCATCGGGATCGAGGAAGGCGCGGTAGACGCGCTCCGGCGGGGCACGCAGGACGCGGTGCAGGCGGACGGTGCTGGTGTTGGTGCTGGGCATGGTGCTTCCTGTTGGACAGAGGATGGCCCTCTGCATGCACGACGAAGGACTATGGCGGAAATCGACTGGGGCCCGCGCGGGAAAACCCTAGAGCTGGTCGCGGCGCAAGCGCATCAGCAAGGCCGGGCCGTCGGGGGTCTTCACGATGCCGGCATCGCGAAAGCCGGCGGCGCGGTAGCACCGGATGGCACGCTCGTTGCCGGGCTGCGGATCGGTCTGCACGACGGTCACCGCCGGGTCGGCGAAGACCTGCTCCAGGAAGGCGCGGATCATGGCGCGGCCCAGGCCCTGGCCCAGGCGTGTGCCGTCGGCGAGGAACTGGTCGATGCCGCGGGCACCGGGATCGGTTTCATCCGGCCACCAGCCCGCGCCCGAGTGCATGACCGAGTAGCACTGGATGAAGCCGATCCGCTCGCCTTCGTGCCACGCCATGCAGGCCTGGGCGGCGTCCGCCTCGGGGCCGAAGTAGTCGGCGCGCAGTTCGTCCACGGTGGGCGTGGGCTGCCACCACGCGGCGACGTGCGCGCGTTGCAGCCAGGCGTGCAGCAGCGCGAGGTCGGCTTCCCGCAAGGGCTCGAAACGCAAGCCCGGCTCCGGCATGGCTACTTCGCCGCCCGCATCGCCTTGAGTTCCTTCGTCATCCAGGTCCTGCTTTCCATCGGCGCTTCGTTGCCGCAGCGGACCTGGTAGGGCTTGCCCGACATGCTGCTCTGCGAGGCGGCGCGGTCGATGAACTGCTCGGTGGTCTGCACCAGGTTGCGGTCCTCCAAGTACTGCAGCTTGCGCATCAGGTGCGTGCGCGCCTCGGCTCCCCCGTGCCAGGAGCCGTTGCGGGCAAAGCTGCAGCCGGAGGCCTGCAGCCGCGCGAGCAGCGCATCGATTTCGGGACGTGCAGGCGATGGCGCGGCCAGGCACGCGACGGCCCAGAACGTGATCAGTGTTGCGGCGATGCGTTTCATGCTTGTGGCCATCGTACCGAAAGTGGCAAGCGCTGCCGGCCTGGAGAACGTGCGCTTGCACGGTGAGCCCGGCTTTGCGCTTCCCTAGGGGTGCAAGACCTTGCGGATGTGGCCCTGGAGCTGCTCGAGCTCCCCGTGGTGTTCCCGTGCAATCCGCTCCACCACCCTTTCGCCGGCTGGCGTGAGGCTCACCCGCACCTTGCGAAGATCGTCCGGGTCGCGCTCCCGGCTGACGAGTCCCGCCAGCTCGCACCGTCCCGCGAGTTCCACGGTCGTGTGATGCCGCAGCAGCAGGCACTCGGCCAGCTCGGCGACCAGCGCCCAGTCGCGATCCGGACGGCCCTTGACCTGCAGCAGCAACAGGTACTGCGCGAGGGTGATCTTCTGCCGGGCGCACGCTTCCTCGGTGAAGCGTTCGAACAGCCTCAGCTGGTGTCGAAAGCGTGCGCGTGCCACGTAGTCGGCCTTGTCCAGTTTGTTTTTTTTGACCATGGATGAGTGTTCCGGGGCCCGCCGGGCGCGCAGACCGCGTATATATCGTAGTCCGATATTTTGGACCAGCGGGAGATTCAGCATGACGTCGAGACTCTTGGCCGCGGCAGCACGGGCGCGCCTGCTGGTGATCGCGGCGATGTTGGCGCCCTGGCCGGCCGCCATGCCGCTGGCGCAGGAGACGGCACGAACCACGGCCAATGCCGCGCCCAACGATCCGCCAGGTGAATGGCGCAGCCAGGCGCGCGACTGGGCCAACACTCGCTACTCGACCCTGACGGACATCTCGGCCGCCAACGCCGCCCGCCTCAAGGTGGCGTGGACCTTCTCGGACGGCACGCAGAACGGCCATGAAGCCGCACCCCTGGTGCAGGGTGACACGATGTACCTGGTGACACCGTTCCCGAACATCGCCTACGCGCTGGACCTCTCGAAAGCCGGGGCACCGATCAAATGGTCGTTCGCGCCCAACCCGTCGCCGGTCTCGATCGGAAAGGCCTGCTGCGACACGGTCAACCGCGGCGGCGCGCTCGCCGACGGGAAACTGATCTACAACCTGCTCGACAACCACACGATCGCGGTCGACGTGAAGACCGGCAAGGAAGTGTGGCGGGTGCGCATGGGCGACGTGACGCACGGCGAAACCATGACGATGGCGCCCTTCGTGGTCGGCAAGACGGTGTACGTGGGCAACAGCGGCGGCGAGATGGGCGTCTGGGGCTGGATGGCGGCCCTGGACGTGGCCACCGGCAAGGAACTTTGGCGGGCGTACAGCACGGGCACCGACCAGGAGGTGCGCATCGGGCCCGAGTTCAAGCCGTTCTACGACTGGATGAAGGGCAAGGACCTGGGCATCTCCACCTGGCCGGCCGGCATGCACCGCCAGGGCGCGGGGTCGGTGTGGGCCTGGATCTCCTACGACCCGCAACTCAACCTCATCTACTACGGCACCAGCAATCCGGGGCCACGCGTGCCCACGCAGCGCCCCGGCTACAACCTGTGGACCAGCGCCGTCTTCGCGCGCGACGCGACCACGGGCATGGCGAAGTGGGCCTACCAGTTCACGCCGCACGACCAGTGGGACTACGACGGCGTGAACGAAAACGTGCTGGTCGACATCACCTGGCAGGGCAAGCCGCGCAAGGCCCTGGTGCATTTCGATCGCAATGCCTTCGCGTACACCATGGACCGCGAAACCGGCGAGGTGCTGTCCGCGCAAGCGTTCGCGTACCAGAACTGGTCGAGCGGCATCGACCTGAAGACGGGCATGCCGGTGGTCAATCCGGCGATGCAGCCCAAGCCGAACGTGAAGCTGCCCAACGTGTGCCCTCCGGACATCGGCGGCAAGGACTGGCAGCCCTCGGCGTTCTCGCCGCGCACGGGGCTGCTGTATGCGGGCATCTTCAACATCTGCATGGACGTCACGGACCATCCGCAGTCGTACATCCCCGGAACGCCGTACGACGGCATGGAAATGAAGCGCTATGCGGGCCCGGGCGACAACTGGGGCGAGTTCATGGCGTGGGACCCCGTCGCCGGCAAGAAGGTCTGGTCCATCCGGGAGAAGTTCATGACCATGAGCGGCGTGCTCGCGACCGCGGGGGACGTGGCCTTCTACGGCACCAGCGACGGCTGGTTCCGCGCGGTCGATGCGCGCGACGGCAAGGTCCTGTGGTCGCACAAGTTGGGCTCCGGCGTCATCGGCCAGCCCATGACGTACCTCGGTCCGGACAAGCGCCAGTACGTCGCGGTGTACTCGGGCGTCGGCGGCGCCGCGATGGTCAGCTCCTCGATGCCGGGGTTCCCGCCGCGCGGCAGCACGCTGTACGTGTTCTCGATCGACGGCGAGTCGCCCAGTTCCGGGACGGGCCTGCTGCAGACGGAGGCGGGCATGCCGGCGGCGCGGCACGACCACGGCATGGGGGGCAAGCCGTGAAAGCGCTCGCAGGCATCGCGCTGGGCGCGACGCTGCTCGCGCTTGCGGCCTGCCACCGCGTCCAGGGCGGAAGCACCGCCGCGGCGCCGGCGCACGCCCAGACGGCGATGGATGCGATTGCGGCAGTCCCGCTCGGTGACGTGATCGGCGCCCAGGCGCCCACGGCGGCGGTCATTGCCAACCCGTACGCCGGCCAGCCCGAAGCGGTGGCCGAGGGCAGGACGCTGTTCGTGCGCATGAATTGCGCGGGCTGCCACGGCTACACGGCCGAAGGCGGCATGGGCCCCAACCTGCAGGATGGCTACTGGCGTTACGGCGGCGCGCCGGTGTCGCTGTTCAAGTCCATCTACGAGGGCCGCCCGCAGGGCATGCCGGCGTGGAACCCGGCGCTGCCTCCGGACACCATCTGGAAGCTGGTCGCCTATCTCCAGTCGCTGGGCGGAAGCTACCCCGCCGGCGGGCTGGCCGCTTCCATCCAGGGCGACACGCCGGCCACCAGCTACGCGCCCGAAGTCACGCGCGTGCTGCCTGTCGATGCGAAACAGCCGAAGGAAGCAGCTCCCAGTGCGACGCCCAGCGCACCCGAAGCCCGGCCGGACGCCGGAGGCAGGCCATGACACGCACGCGCCGCATCGCGGCGTGCGCCGTGCTTGCACCGGCAGCGTCCCTGGCGGACGCGCCGCTGCAATACCTGCGCACCGCGGGCCCCGCGGCGGATCCCGTCACGGCGCTGGGCTGGGGGCTGGCGGTCATCTCGGGCGTGGTGCTTGCCGGTGTCTGCGCCGCGCTCCTGCTCGGGCTGGCCCGGCGGCGCGCCGTGGTGCCGGCTGGCGAGCTCGCGGTGGCGTCCGACCACGGGGGCCTGGCCTGGATCTATGTCGGCGTGGGCATCACTGTCGTCGTCCTCGCGGCTTGCACCGTGTGGACCGTGCTGACGCTGCGGGCCATCACCATGCCCGCGCATGCCGCCGACCTGACGCTCGAAGTCACGGCGGCGCAGTGGTGGTGGCGGGTGCGCTACCGCGACGCCGCGCAGCCGTCGCCCTTCATGGCGGCCAACGAAATGCACGTGCCAGTGGGCCGGCCGGTCCGCGTGGAAGTCACCAGCGAGGACGTCATCCACTCGTTCTGGTTTCCGCAACTGGCCGGCAAGATGGATGCGATCCCGGGACGCACCAACGTGCTGTGGCTGCAGGCGGACCGGCCCGGTGTGTACCGTGGTCAGTGTGGCGAGTTCTGCGGCGCGGAGCATGCGCTCATGGCGATGGTCGTGGTCGCCGATGCGCCCGGCGACTATGCCGCCTGGCGCGCGCACCAGCTGGAGCCCGCGCGGGCGCCCGGCAGCGACCCGCTGGTGCAGGCGGGGGCAGCGGCATTCGCGGCGCACTGCGGCGCATGCCACACCGTGCGGGGGGCGCGGGAGGCGGGCGGGCTGCTCGGCCCCGACCTGACGCACCTGATGTCGCGCAAGACCATCGCGGCGGGCGCCCTGCCCACGACGCCCGGCAATCTCGCGGCGTGGGTGGCCGACCCGCAAGGCATCAAGCCCGGCTCGCGCATGCCGGCTCCGCGGCTGTCGCCGCCGGAGCTGCAGGCCGTGCTCGCCTACCTGCACACGCTGGACTGAAGGAGCCTCCATGCAAGCCGCTGCCGACACCCGTGCGCCCAGCCTGGTCCGCCTGGCCGACGACACCTCCATCGCGCCCCGGCTCCAGCGGCTGTGGGAAACGGCTCCCGGACCCTGGGGCTGGCTGTGCAGCGTCGACCACAAGCAGATCGGACTGCGCTACCTGGTCACCTCGTTCCTGTTCCTGCTCGCCGGCGGCATCGAGGCGGCCGTGATCCGCCTGCAACTGGCACGCCCCGGGCAGCACCTGCTGACGCCCGAGCAGTACCACCAGCTGTTCACGATGCATGGCGTGACGATGATCTTCCTGTACGCGCTGCCCGTCCTCTCGGGCTTCTCGAACTTCCTCTGGCCCCTGATCCTCGGCTCGCGTGACATGGCATTCCCCCGCCTCAATGCGTTCTCGTACTGGGTGTTCCTGGCTGCGGGCCTGTTCCTGTATGCCAGCTTCCCGCTGGGGCGCGCGCCCGATGCCGGCTGGTTCAACTACGTGCCTTACACCAGCCGCGAATTCAACCCCGGGATCAACATCGACGTGTACGCACTGGGCATGCTGCTCCTGGGCATCTCCACCACCGTGGGCTCGATCAACTTCATCGTGTCGCTGCTGCGCACCCGCGCACCCGGCATGTCGATCAACCGCGTGCCCATCCTGGTGTGGGGCACCTTGACGGCCTCGGTGGGGAACCTGCTCGCGGTCCCCGCAGTGAGTCTCGCCTTCCTGATGCTGTGGATGGACCGGCAGTTCGGCACGCACTTCTTCGATCCGGCCACGGGGGGACAGCCGCTGCTGTGGCAGCACCTGTTCTGGATGTTCGGCCACCCGTGGGTGTATGCGATCGTGCTTCCCGCAATGGGCATCGTCTCGGATGGACTGCCCACGTTCTGCCGGCGTCCGCTCGTGGGGTACACCGCCGTGGCCCTGGCCACCGTGACGACGATGGTGCTGGGCTTCGGGGTCTGGGTGCACCACATGTTCGCCACCGGCCTGCCGCCGGTGTCGCTGTCCTTCTTCAGCGCCGCGAGCTTCACGATCGTGGTGCCGAGCGCCGTTGCCGTGTTCGCGTGGCTGGGGACGATCTGGACCGGCACGCCGGTGTTCCGCACCCCGTTCCTGTTCTTCGCCGGCTTCGTGGTGCTGTTCGTGATCGGCGGGCTGTCGGGCTTCATGACGGCGGCGGTGCCCGTGGACCGGCAGCTCACCGACACCTACTTCGTCGTGGCCCACCTGCACTACGTGATCGTCGGCATCAACGTGTTCGCGGTGGCGGGCGGCATCCACTACTGGTTTCCCAAGTTCACCGGACGCATGATGAACGAGCGCCTGGGCCACTGGACGTTCTGGGTGATGTTCATCGGCTTCAACGTCGGCTTCTTCCCGATGCACCTGCTGGGGCTGCTGGGCATGCCGCGCCGGATCTACACGTATGGCGCCGGGATGGGTTGGAGCGCCACCAACCTGGTCGTCAGCCTGGGCTCGTACTTGTTCGCCGTGGGGGTGCTGCTGCTCCTCGTCAACGTCGTGCGCAGCCTCCGCCACGGCGTCGTTGCCGGCGCCAACCCGTGGGACGCGGCCACGCTGGAATGGGCGACGGCATCGCCGCCGCCGCCCTACAACTTCGCCGTGATCCCCACGATCACCAGCCGCAACCCGCTGTGGGAAGGCCGCATGGACGACCGCGTCCAGCGCAGCACCTTCGACGAAGGCCTGCTGCTGGACCAGGGGCGCGAGACGCTGGGCACCACCGCGCTGGATGCG
The DNA here is from genome assembly GCF_057784995.1 of Ramlibacter sp. G4-7. Classification (NCBI taxonomy): domain Bacteria; kingdom Pseudomonadati; phylum Pseudomonadota; class Betaproteobacteria; order Burkholderiales; family Comamonadaceae; genus Ramlibacter; species Ramlibacter sp. G4-7. The sequence continues at coordinate 224,368 of NZ_JBYNTT010000005.1, read as the reverse complement.
GAGCCGGCCGTGATCCTGCGCATGCCGGGCGACTCGCCGGCGCCCTTGTTGCTGGCCCTCGCGCTGGCCGGCGCTTTCGCAGCGCTCCTGGTGCACGCGTGGTGGGTCGCCGGCGCGTTCGCGCTGCTCGCCGCGCTGGCCACGCTGGTGTGGCTGTGGCCCGAGCGCGAACTGGGGCAGACCCGGGAGGTGGCCTATGCCTGACGCGCGCATGGCGCTCACCCGTCCCCTGCCGGTGGGCAGCGTGGGACGAGAATCCAGCGGCTGGTGGGGCATGTGGGGTGTGATCGCCACCGAGGGCGGCCTGTTCGCCTACCTGCTGTTCTCGCACTTCTACATCGCGGCGCAGGCCCCGGCGCCCTGGCCCGCCGGCGGTCCGCCCAAGCTGGGCATCGCCTCGCTCGGCACGGTGGTGCTCGTCGCGGCGAGCCTGACCGTGTGGTGGGGCGAGCGCGGGATCATGCGCGGGCGGCCGGGGCAGCTGCGCATCGGCCTGGCGGCCACCCTGGTGCTGGGCGTGCTGTTCCTCGCGCTGCAATGGTACGAGTGGAGCAACAAGCCCTTCACCCTCAGCACGGACGTGTACGGCTCGCTGTTCTTCACCATCACCGGCTTCCACATGGCGCACGTCGCCGCGGGACTGCTCATGCTGCTCGTGCTGCTCGTGTGGAGCACGCTCGGCTATTTCGACCAGCGCCGGCATTCCGCGCTTTCGATCGGCGCGATCTACTGGCACTTCGTCACCGCCGTCTGGCTTGCGGTCTTTACCGCGCTCTACCTGATGCCGCGCCTGGGCATGTCGCCATGAGCACCGGCTCCCCGGACGTCGCCCGGCACACGGACCATCCGGCGCCGCACCGCCAGAAGGCGTCGCTGCGCTCGTTGTGGATCGGCCTCCTGCTGGGCCCTGCGGCGTGGTTCCTGCAGCTGACGATAGACACCGCGCTTCTGGGCAACGCATGCGACCTCGCCAACGCGCCAGCCGCCGCGGGTGCCGGGTCCGTGCTTGCGTTCGTGCTGGCGATGGACGTCTTCGCCCTCCTCCTCACCGCCGTCGCCGCGATGGTTGCATGGCGCAACTGGCGCCGCGCGGCGGCGGAACAGCCCGGCGGCGGCCACGCCCTGCTGGCCAGCGGCGCCGGACGGACACGCTTCATGGCCATGGCCGGCCTCCTGACCTGCGCGCTCATCGCCCTGGCTGTTGTCTACAGCCTGGCGAGCCACCTCATCCTGCGGGAGTGCGGATTGTGATCGCGAGGCGGGTGCTGCTTGCCCTGGTCACGGCATGCGCTGCTGCCTCCGCCCTAGCAGCGGGGCCGCGCCAGACCTGGCAGGTCGCAGGCGGCGACGCCCGGCGCGGCCAGCGCCTGGTCGCCGAATTCGGATGCGCGCACTGCCACACCATCCCGCGCGTGCGCGGTGCGCGCGGCAACGTCGGTCCGCCACTGACCCGCTTCGCCGACCGCACCTTCGTCGCAGGCATGTTGCGCAACGAACCCGACAACCTGGTGCGCTGGCTGCGGCAGCCGCAGTCCGTGGTTCCGGGCAACGCGATGCCGGACACCGGCCTGTCGGACGCCCAGGCCCGCGACATCGCGGCGTTCCTCTACACCCTCCACTGAAGGGTGCCCGCCGGGTCATGACGGATTCACGCTTCATCTTCGCCACGGGGGTCGAGAACAGCATCCCGACCATCCAGGCCGGACGCGTGCGCGTCGACGAAATGGAAAAGTGCGGCCACTACCGGCACTGGAAGACGGACTTTTCGCTGGTGCGCGAACTGGGCATCCGCTTCCTGCGCTACGGGCCGCCGCTGCACCGCACCCTGCTCGGCGCCGGTCGCCACGACTGGGATTTCAGCGACCTGGCCTTCGCCGAGCTCAAGCGCCTGGACATCGTCCCCATCGTGGACCTGTGCCACTTCGGCGTGCCCGACTGGGTGGGCAATTTCCAGAACCCGGACTTCCCGCGGATCTTCGCGGACTACGCCGGCGCGTTTGCCGGGAGGTACCCGTGGGTGCAGCTCTACACACCGGTCAACGAGATGTACATCTGCGCGCGCTTCTCGGCGCTGCATGGCTGGTGGAACGAACAGTTGAGCGACGATCGCTCGTTCGTCAACGCCCTGACCAACATCGTCAAGGCCAACGTGCTGGCGATGCGTGCCATCATCAGCCGGCGCCCGGACGCGATCTTCATCCAGAGCGAATCCTCCGAATACTTCCACGCCGAAAACCCGGCCGCCATCGGCCCCGCGGAGATGCTCAATGCCAAGCGCTTCCTCTCCCTCGACCTGAACTATGGGCGGCACGTGGATTCGCAGATGTACGAGTACCTCATGGACAACGGCATGCGCCGTGAGGACTACCACTTCTTCATGCGCAACTCGCTCAAGCACCATTGCATCATGGGCAGCGACTACTACGTCACGAACGAGCACCGCGTTGCCGCCGACGGCGTGACGACAGCTTCAGGCGAGGTCTTCGGCTATGCAGTGCTGACAAACCAGTACTACGATCGCTACCGGCTGCCCGTCATGCACACGGAGACGAACCTCGTACAGGGCCCGCGCGGCGACGAGTCCGTCAACTGGCTCTGGAAGGAATGGGCCAACGTGCTGCGCGTGCGCAACGACGGCATCCCCGTGCTCGGTTTCACCTGGTACTCGCTCACCGACCAGGTCGACTGGGACACGGCGCTGCGGGAAGACAACGGCCGCACGAACGCCCTGGGTCTCTACGACCTCGACCGGAAGATCCGCCCGGTCGGCGAGGCGTACCGCAAGCTGATCGCCGACTGGCGCACGGTGCTGCCGACGCAAAGCGTGTGCCTGCAGGTTCCGGTGATCCTTCCCAGTGAACATCCAGGCGACGACGCGCCGCGCTGGCGCAAGGACGCGGCCGGGGCAGCGCGCGACGACACCGCCGCCCCCAAGAACAGCGAGTGATTGCCATGAAGAGACGATTCCACGGCAAGGTTGCGATCGTCACCGGCGCGGCCGGTGGCATCGGCCTTGCCACGGCGCGGCGCCTTGCAGACGAAGGCGCCGTGCTGGTGCTCGTCGACTTGAAGCAGGATGCGCTGGAGGGGCTCTGTGCCGACCTCAGGACGGCGGGTGCACCGGATGTCTGGGCCGCCGGCTGCGACGTCTCGGTCGAACACCAGGTGCAGGCGGTCATCGAAGGTTGCATGCAGCGCTTCGGCCGGCTCGACGTCGTCGTGAACAATGCGGGACGGATGTCCTTCAAGCCCCTCGAACGGTTCACCGGCGTGGACTGGACGCAGATCCTGGGCGTGGACCTGCTGGGTGCCTTCTTCTTCACGAGATTCGCCTTCCTGCACATGCAGCACGGCGGCGCCATCGTCAACGTCTCCAGCGTGCACGCCGTGCGCACTACCCCGTTCGTGGCGCCGTATGCGGCCGCCAAGGCAGCCTTGTTGTCCCTGACGAGGTCGACCGCCCTGGAAGGCCGGGACAAGGGCATTCGCGCCAACGCAGTGCTGCCCGGGGCGGTGGACACGCCGATGCTTCGCAACAACCCGGAAGTCAAGGCGGGGGTGGAAAAAATCGACGCCGGTGAACTCGGCCAGCCGGAAGACATCGCGGCCGCGATCGCCTATCTTGCATCGGATGACGCTGCCTTCGCGAACGGCGCGGCGCTGGTCGTGGATGGGGGGCGGATGGCGGAACTCTAGGAGGAGAGGGCGCTTTGGACTGCCACCCGTCGCAGCCGACATTCCGCGAAGCCTTCTCCGATTCGCCGCGCTGGCACCAGCGCAGCGCCTGCGAAGGCGGGCAGCGCGGCGGGATGCGCCTCATGGTTCATCCTCGCTGGTCATGTCCGTCATGGCCTTGACGGCCAGGGCCGCCGGCAAGGCCGTGAACAGCACGCCGCAGATCCCGATCATCACCGCCAGCGAGCGGGTGAGCAGGGTTCTGGGCGCGAGGTCGCCGTAGCCTAGGGTCAGGCCGGAGATGAAGGCGAAATAGATCGAATCCTGCAAGGGCCAGCCCTCCAGGAAGCCGACGGGAAGGCCGAGGCCGATCACCAGCGCAAGCAGCACCGAGAGGATGGGCCAGACCACGCGCAGCCCCGTGACCAGGCCGCGGGCAAAACGGCGCCGCATGGTGTGTGGGTCCATGGTGACCTCCTGCGAGGGTCGTACAACGACGCCCATCGGCGATGATGACGACGTCGCATGGAAGACCGGACCGCATCTCCTAGCTTCGCCTCACCTCGTACCGCAATTCGGCAAAACCGTCGCCGATCCGCCGCGCCGACACCAGGCGCAAGGCCGGCGAAGTGATCCTCCTCGGCAACAGCGGCTTTCCCGCTCCCAGCGTCACCGAGCCCACCTGCACGATGATCTCGTCGAGCAGGCCGGCGTCGTGGAACTGCCCGACCAGGTCGCCGCCGCCCACCAGCCAGACATTGCGCCCCGCCGCCGCCTCGTGCATCTCCGCGTGCACGGGCCGCACGTCGCCCCGCACGAAGCGGATGTCCGCCCCCGGCACCGGGGGCAGCGCGCGGCTCGAGAACACCCAGGTGCGTTGCGTGTACGGCCACGGCCCGGAGCCGTCGGCCTTCACGACGTGGCGCAGCATCCACTCGTAGGTCGCCGAGCCCATCGCCAGTGCGCCCACCTCGCGGATGAAATCCGGGTAGCCCGTGTCGTTGATGTCGCCCAGCGGGAACAGCCAGTCGAGCGAGTCGTCGGGCGTCGCGAGGAAGCCATCGAGGCTGGACGCGGTGTAGTACTGGGTGCGCATACGCGATTATTGAGGCAGCCGCTCGTACCGGATCGACGACACCCGCCCATCCCGGAACCGCACCGTCGCCATCAGGTTCCCCGGCCCGCGGTCGTACAGCCACTCCTCCACATTCTGGCAAGGCACGCCGTAGGGCACGACGGGGGGCGGGGTGTACGGATAGCCGTAGGCGTAGATCTGCGCGCAATAGGTTTCCGCCAGCGCCGGCTGGCCACACTTGTACAGGACGGAGAGCTTGGAGTCCCCTTCGGCCGCGATCGCGCCGTTGCAGCGCAGCGTTTCCGCGCCGGCCCACGCGGCGGGGAAACACAGCGCGAGCGCGAAGGCTGCGCGGGCGACGGCATTCATGGCGCGGCTCCGGAGGATGCGGTCTCGCCCATTGTGCCGCGCGCCCGCGGCTCGGACTGCCCTTGCGCGCCCGCCAGCGCGGCGAGCAAGGCATGCCAGGTCGACGCCCTGGGCCGCGAGGTGAGATCGAAGATGCGCGCCGCCGCTTCCGCCCGCCGGCGGTTGGGGGACTGCGGCGGCACCGTGGACCACAGCTGCGCGAGCGAGGTCTCCAGGAAGTCGCGATCGGTGCTCGCGTCGATGACGAACACGACCCGTTCCAGGTCCACGCCGCGCAGCAGCTCCCCGAGTTCGAACAGGCAGCCGCGGTGCACCGGCGAGAAACTGCGCAGGTCCATCAGCACCGCGTCGCTCCGCGCGGCCAGCTCGCGCATCACCATCTGCCAGGTGTCGGCGCGGCAGAAGAACTCGTTCACGCGGTAGCGGCCGTCCACGTCCGCCGCGGTGTCCAGGCGCGCGAGGCGCCGGTCCAGGTCGGCGCGGCCGTCCACGAACTGGCGCGAGAGCTTGCCGCCCAGGAAGGCGAGGAATTCGTGCGGCTCCACCGTCGTGGTGACGAGGTCCGGCCCGGCGATCATCGTGATGTCGCCCAGGCGCAGCCAGTGCGTCTGCAGCACGTCGAACAGCCGCGCGCTGCGCGGGCCCAGCGCGAACACCCGCAGCAGCAGCAAGGTGCGCCGCGCGGGCGGCGGCCGCGCGCGCAGCCAGCGGAAGCCGAGCGCCCGCGTCACCCGGAAGCAGGCAAACGCGACCAGCCCCGTGAACACCCACCACCAGCCCTGGAACGCCAGCGTGTACGAGTGGGTGATGCCGAACAGCAGCCACAGCGCGTCCGTCATCAGCATGTGGTCGGTGATGCGCTTGTGCTCGTAGCGGCGCCCCAGCCACCGCAGCAGCCACCATCCGACCAGGCCGAACACGGCCGCGCCCACCAGCAGCATCGCCCAGAAGGTCTCCGCGCCGCCGAGGCCCACGGCGCCGCCCGCTCCGGCCAGCGCGCGGATGGACGCGTCGTCGGTCAGGAACATGGGCGGCAGCTGCGACCCGATCAGCGCCAGCACCATGAAGGCCAGCACCATCGGACCCACCGCGCGGATGCGCCGCGACAGGAAGGCCGCCAGCAGCACGGTGGGCACCCCGTTCTCCAGCAGCCAGAAGAAGGGCATTTCGTGCCAGCGCAGGTTGGGGCTGGCGGCATAGGCCGCGGCCGTGAGCGCGACCAGCATCGCCGCATACGCGCCCACCAGCCACCACTTGCTGCGCTCCACGGTGGCCACGAGGCTCACGCCGATCACGGTGGGCCACAGGTAGGTCCAGGCGATGGCGACCACGCGCGTGACCGACAGGCTGATGCCGGTGGCCGTCAGCCAGCCGACGGCCATGACGAGGGCGTACACCGCACCGGCAGCGGCGTACACCCAGGCCGCCCGGCGCGGCGCCGCGAGCAACCAGGCCACGTCGCTCCCACCCGTCTGGCCCCCTGCGAGCTCGACGATCTTCAGCGGCGCACCCTCCTGCGGCCCGGCGGTTTCCACTGGCGGTGGCGCCGAGGCGGTGCCGGACGCCTGCATGCCGCGTCCCACGCTGCGGTGGTACAGCGCCAGCAGCCAGCGGGCGACGGGGTACGACAACAGCGCCGCGAGCAGCACCATGGCCGGGAACATGCCGGTCAAGGCCACCGTGATCGGGTCCGGGGCAGCAGGGTTGTCAGGCATGGCGCCCTCCCCTCGCGCCGTCGCGAGGCTCCGTCCCATTGTGGTCGCGGGCCGTCAGCGCGGCCAGCGCTTCAGCTCAACCGATGCCGCACCATTCCGCAACCCGGTGCGCAACGTCGATCCAGAGCGCCCAGGCGGCCGTCAGGGCCAGCAGGCCGCCTGCGATGCGCGTGCCCCAGTCCTGGCGCAGGCGGTTGCCCAGTTGCTGCAGCTTGCGCAGCGCCGACGGCCCGAGCCCCAGCGAGATGCCGCTGCCGGCCGCGAACAGCGCCATGCACAGCGCCCCCTGCAACGGCCCGCCCGAGAGCGAAGCGACGAGCAGCGCCGAGTACAGCAGCCCGCAGGGCAGGAAGGCCCACAGGGCGCCGGTGGCGACCAGGCCGCCGCGCCGCTGCGCCAGCGGCCGCACGCGCGACCAGACGCTGCGCCCCGCGCTTTCCACCCAGGCCGGTTGCCTTGCCTGCGCGAACAGGACCAGCCCCCACAGCAGCACCATGACGTGGAACAGCGTCCACACGGGCCGCAAGGCCACTGTCTGCGAGGACAGCCACGCGAAGGTCTGCACCGCAAACCCTGCCGCGGCGCCCGCGACGGCGTACCCCAGCAGCCGCCCGCCCTGGAAGGTCCACATCCCGCGCGCCGGCTTCGCGCCCGCGGCCCGGATCACCCCGCCGCAGGCGGCGCCGCACATGGCCAGGCAGTGGGGCCCTCCCACCAGCCCCATGAGGAATGCGGTCCCTGCGAGCGTGAGCGTCATGTCAGATGATGCGCGAGAAGCGCTTGCGGTTGCGGTCGGCCTGCAGGTACTTGTCGAACTGCATGGCCACCGCGCGCACGAAGAACCAGCCCTGGGCCGTCACCTGGATGCCGGTGCCGTCCAGGATCACCAGCCCCTGCTTGCGCAGCTCCTCCATCTGCTGCATCTCCGCGGCGAAGTAGCTGCGGAAATCGAGCAGCCATGCGAGCTCGATGGACTCGAACACCACCTGCCCCTGGCACATCAGGGCCATGATCACGGCGCGCCGCGCCAGGTCGTCGCGCGAGAGCGCCAGGCCCCGCACCACCGGCAGCTTGCCCTGGTCCAGCAGGTCGCAGTACTCCTCCATCGTCTTCGCGTTCTGGCTGTAGGTGGCGCCCACCTTGCCGATGGCGGACACGCCCAGGCCGACCAGGTCGCAGTCCGCATGGGTGCTGTAGCCCTGGAAGTTGCGGTGCAGCCGGCCCTGGCGCTTGGCGATGGCGAGCGCATCGTCGGGCAGCGCGAAGTGGTCCATGCCGATGTAGACGTAGCCGGCGCTCAGGAAGGTGGCCAGCGCGTTCGACAGCATGTGCACCTTGGCGCCGGCTCCGGGCAGCTCCGAGGCCGCGATGCGGCGCTGCGGCTTGAAGCGCTCCGGCAGATGGGCATAGGCATAGAGCGCGATGCGGTCCGGCTTCAGCCCGGCGACCTGCGCCAGCGTGCGGGCGAACGATTGCGAGGTCTGCCGCGGCAGCCCGTAGATCAGGTCGACGTTGACGGAATCGAAGCCGATGCGGCGCGTGTCCTCGATCAGCGCGGCGACCTGCGCATACGGTTGCACCCGGTGCACCGCCTTCTGCACCTCCAGGTCGAAGTCCTGGACGCCGAAGCTGATGCGGTTGAAGCCCAGATCGGCCAGCACCTGCAGGCGCTCCGCGGTCACGGTGCGCGGGTCGATCTCCACGGAGCACTCGGCGCCGGGCAGCAGCGCGAAGTTCCGGCGCAGCATCGCCATCAGGCTGCGCAGTTCGTCGTCGGACAGGAAGGTGGGCGAGCCGCCCCCCAGGTGCAACTGGCTGACCGGCTGCGCGGTGCCCAGGGCTGCCGTGTGCAGCTCGATCTCGCGCGCCAGGTAGCGCAGGTAGGCCGCGGCCCTGGCATGCTGCTTCGTCACGATCTTGTTGCAGGCGCAGTAGTAGCACAGCGACTCGCAGAAGGGGATGTGCACGTACAGCGACAAGGGCAGGTTCATGGCCGCCGGCCCTTCCCGGCGTTGCGCCAGGGCGCAGCCGTAGTCGCCCGGCCCGAAGGCCTCGACGAAGCGGTCCGCCGTCGGGTACGAGGTGTAGCGCGGCCCGGGGACGTCGTACTCGCGCAGGAGCTTGGGCAGGATGGAGGCGTTCATGGCTTGTTCTTGCAGCGAGCCGCCATGGTGCGCGCCAACCGGTCCGGCCGGCTTGATTTGCATCAAGCCCCGTCCGCCCGTCGCGCCGCAGAATTTGATGCAGGTCACCAGGCCCTCCCTCCGTGAAACCCATCCCCACCGCTGCCGTCGCCCAGTCCGTCGCCTGCTCCAACTGCAACCTGCGCGAGCTGTGCATGCCGGCGGGCCTCTCGCCCGAGGAGATGTCCCGCATCGACCGCCTGGTCGCCACCCGGCGCAGGGTCAAGCGCAAGGCACCCTTGTTCCGCACGGGCGAGAAGTTCCAGGCGCTGTACGCGATCCGCACGGGTGTGTTCAAGACCTGCGTGACGGCGGAGGACGGCCGCGGCCAGGTGACCGGCTTCCAGATGGCCGGTGAGATCGTCGGCCTGGACGGGATCGTCGGCGACGAACATACCTGCGACGCCGTGGCCCTGGAGGACTCCGAGGTCTGCGTGCTGCCCTTCGAGCGCATCGGGGAGCTTTCCCGCGAGGTGGGCGCGCTGCAGCACCACCTGCACCGCGTCATGAGCCGCGAGATCGTGCGCGAGCACGGCGTCATGCTGCTGCTGGGCACCATGAACGCGGAAGAGCGCCTGGCCGCCTTCCTCCTCAACCTCGTGCAGCGCCTGCAGGCCCGCGGCTTCTCGCCCTCGGAGCTGCTGCTGCGCATGACCCGCGAGGAGATCGGCAGCTACCTCGGCCTGCAACTGGAGACGGTCAGCCGCACGTTCTCGACCTTCGCCGGGCAGGGCATCCTGGAGGTCCACCACCGCCACGTGAAGATCGTCGACGTCGAGCGGCTGCGCGCGGTGCTGGCACAGCCGGTCGGCGCTCTCTAGGCCGGACGCCTGGCCCTGCCGTGGTGTCCTCTGCTGTAGGAAGGCGCGCACGGCAACTGCGGCCCCCTACGCCTACCTCGTCACAGCCCGCGACCCAACATGGAAGTATCGGAAACACAAAGGAGATCCTCATGAACAAGGACCACGTCAAGGGCGCCGCCAACCAGGCCACCGGCGAGATCAAGCAGCAGGTCGGCAAGCTGACCGGCGACAAGACCCTGGAGGTCAAGGGCCACGCCCGCGAACTCAAGGGCAAGCTGCAGCAGCGCGTCGGCGATGCGAAGGACGACGTCCGCACCGAGCGCGAGCTGGACAACGTCGAGAAGGACCGCGACCTCGATAATTGAGGCGCAGACGATGTGAAAGAGCCGGGTTTCCCCCGGCTCTTTTCATGTGGCCTCCCTCACTGCGAGCTCGTCGCGCTCCCCGTCGCGTCGCCGACCGAGCCGGTCGCAGTAGGCGCGCTGGACGATGACGGGCTGCTGGCACCGTTGCCGGAGTCGCCGTCGAAGAGCGGCGCCGTCCGCGGCGACGCCGGGGTGCCGGACCCCACCTGGCTGCTCGTCTCGCGCCGGCCCGCCGGCGGTGATGCGCCGTCGTGCGGCACCGTCACCGTCGCCGCCGAATCCCGCGACAAGGTGATGGTGGAACCACCCTCGCGAGTGCTCCGAGACGAAGACGCCGCCGCGCCGTTGCTGCCCATGGACGCGGTGGAACCATTGCCCGTGCCCGTGCCCGCCGCCGGCGCCACCCGCGCGCTTTGCGTCGGCGCCCTCGCCGCGTCCGCGGGGCTCGCAGCCTCGGGCGTGCGCGTTGCCGTCTCGGGACTGCGGTACACCTGCGTGCCCGGGATCGTGTCGACCGGGCGCGTGGCCTCCAGCGGCCGCGGGAAGGTCGGCACGCGCTGCGAATCGGTGGCGATCACGGGCGCCGTCGGCATCACCGCCGGCGCAGCCGGCGTCTGTGCCATGTCCAGCGACCTCGGCGGCGGCTCCAGCCTGGGCGGCTCCGTGCTGATCTCCGGCAGCTTCATCTCCGGGATGGTGGCCACCGCGGGGGCGCTTTCGGGCGACGACGGTGTGTTGAACACGCTGTTCCACCAGTCGCCCATGCGGTCCATCAGCGGCTTCTCCTGGTCCAGCAGGTGCGGCGCTGCGAAAGCGGCCTTGGTGTCGATCACGCCGGCCTTCTGCGCCTGCTGCATCATGTCGCCGACCAGGAACAGCGCGTTGTGCGCGCCCTGCCCCCAGTACGAGCTGCGCATCGTCACGCGGTTGTCGTTGAAGCCGACCCAGGCGCCGGCGACCAGTTGCGGGTGCATCAGGATGAACCAGCCGTCGGTGTTGTCCTGGGTGGTGCCGGTCTTGCCGGCCAGGTCGCCGGCGAGGCCGAAGCGCGGGCGCAGGCCGGCGGCGGTGCCGTAGTCGATGGTGCCGCGCATCACGTCCAGCAGCGTCTGGGCCGCCTGGTTGGACAGCGCCTGCTCGGTCGTGCCGCGGCCGAAGCTCTCCAGCACGTTGCCGTTGCGGTCTTCCACCGCCGTCACGACGATGGGCTCGACGTAGCTGCCGCCGTTGGCGATGGTGGCGAAGGAGGTCACCATCTCCTTGAGCGTCACCGGGCTGGTGCCCAGGGCGAGCGAGGGCACTTCGTTGAGCTTGCTCTGGCGCACCCCCATGGCGCGGGCGAGGCTGGCGACGCGCGATGGGCCGACCTGCATCATCAGCTGCGCCGTGATGGTGTTCTTGGACTTGGCCAGGCCGTCGCGCAGCGTCATCGGCAGGTTGCTGGGCGAGCCTTCCACGTCGCCGGGGCGCCAGACCTGGTTGCGGTCGATCTGGATGGCCACGGGCTGGTCCATCAGGGTCTCGCTCGGCTGGTGGCCCTGCTCGAAGGCGGCGCCGTACACGAAGGGCTTGAAGGTCGAACCGGGCTGGCGCCTGGCCTGCTGCACGTGGTCGAACTTGTCGTCGCCCCAGTCGCGGCTGCCGACCCAGGCGCGGATCGCGCCCGTGCCCGGCTCGATGGCCAGGAAGCCTGCCTGCAGCATCGTCTTCTGCCGGCGCAGGTCGCGCATGAACTCCGCGTCGCCCTGCAGCTGCTTGATGGCGTCCGCCTCGCTGACGCCCTTGTCGCGCGCCTGCTTGTACTCCACGGAGTCCTTGATCCAGGACTTCACGAGGGGCGCGTTGCTGGTCCAGAAGTACTCGAAGGGCGACACGCGGCTGCGCGCGGCGACATAGGCCGCCGTGTCGCTGCCCAGCCCCGGCAGGCCGCTCTTGCTCCACTCGACGTCCGCCACGGCCTGCAGCGCCTTGGTCTGGCGCTCCACGGCCTCGTTGGCCATCGCCTGCAGGCGCGAGTCGATGGTGGTCTTGACCACCAGGCCGTCGGCGTAGACGTTGTAGTCGTGCTTGTCCGCCCAGTCCATCAGCCAGCGGCGCAGGGACTCGGCCAGGTGGGGCGCGGGCCCGGTGTTCTCCTCCACGCGCTCGAAGTTCAGCTTCAGCGGCTGCGCCTTGAGCTGCTCGTAACGCGCCTCGGGCAGCTTGCCTTCCTTGACCATCATGGCCAGCACCGTGTTGCGCCGCTGCACGGCGCGCTCCGGGTTGATCACGGGGTTGTAGTAGGCGGTGCCCTTGAGCATGCCCACCAGCGTGGCCGCCTCCAGTTCACTCAGCTGCTTGGCCGACTTGCCGAAGTAGGTGCGCGCGGCCATCTCGATGCCCCACGCGTTGTAGAGGAAGGAGACGGAGTTGAGGTAGGACTCCAGGATCTCGTCCTTGCTGTAGATCGCCTCGATCTTCAGCGCGGTGATCGCTTCCTTCACCTTGCGCGAGACGGTCTGCTGGCGGCCGATCTCCTCGGGGTACAGGTTGCGCGCGAGCTGCTGGGTGATGGTGGAGCCGCCTTCGACGTCGCCCGTCAGGGTGTTGATCACCGCCTTGCCGGTGCGCACCAGGTCGATGCCGTGGTGGTCGTAGAAGCGCTTGTCCTCGGTCGCGAGCAGCGCCTCGGTCACCTGCGGCGCGATGTCGGGGAGCTTGACCCAGTCGCGGTTGGCGCGCCGGAAGACGGCGAGCTGCTTGCCGTCGGCGGACATGACGACCGAGGGGGACTCCTGCTTGGACTTGCGGATGTCGCCGATGCTCGGTGTGAACGGGTACAGGGCGGCCACGTAGAGCGCCACGGCCAGCGGGGCCGCCGCGACGACCTTGATCGGGTGGCGGCGCATCCATCGTCCGAGGCGAAGCAGTCTTGCGCCCAGGCCCGCCGCCATGCCCTCGATTCTTTCGTTCATGGTGCTCTCTTCCAGGTGGTGCACGAATCTAGAAGCGCCGAGCTAGGCGCGACTGTAGGACGCCTGCGCAACGGAATCGGGGCTTTGCCCCGCGCTCGCGGGGCGCGGCGACTACGCAGCCGAAGCGCGGTCCGGCGCCCGCCTACAAGGAGGTGCGGCGCCGTCCTACGATCGTGCTACGCGTTTGTCCGGCTGTGCTTGCGCCGCGGCGGCCGCAAGATCCGCAGCCATGCAGCTGACGGTCCCCGCCCTCCCCTGGCTCCCCGCCTTGAGCGACATGGCGCGCCTGGTGGGGCTCGCGCCGACGGTGCGGCCCAGCATCACGCGCCGCTTCTTCGCCCTGGTGACGGGCGGGCGCACGCGGGAGGTCAATCCGCCGCCCGGCGTTGTGACGGTGCACTGCCGCCAGGGGGAAGTCTGGATCACGCACGACGGGGACCCGCGCGACGTCGTGCTGCGCGAGGGCGAGAGCTACGTGGCGGACACGAGCAGCCGCATGACCGTGCATGCGCCGCGGCACGATTGCGTGCTGGAGTTCGAGGTCGTGGAATAGGCGGTCAGGACAGCGGGTCCGCCAGCCCGTGCTTCAACGCGTAGCGCACCAGCTCCGTCTGGTTCGCCAGTCCCAGCTTCTGCATCAGATTTGACTTGTGCGTGCTCACCGTCTTCACCGACAGGTTGAGCTTGGCCGCGATGTCCGACACCGCGTCGCCCGCCACCAGCGCCCGGAACACCTCGAACTCGCGGTCCGAGAGCGTGTCGTGGGCCGGCGCATCGCTGCCGGGCATGGCGCCCAGCGCGAGCTGTTCCGCGACTTCCGCGCTGATGTAGGCGCCGCCGCCGGCGATCTTGCGGATGGCCTGTTCCAGCTGCGCGGGGGCGCTCTCCTTGGTCAGGTAGCCGCTGGCACCCGACTTGATCGCCCGCACCGCGTATTGCATCTCCTGGTGCATGCTCAGCACCAGGATGCGCAGCCGCGGCTTTTCGGCTTTCACCAGCTTGATCAGCTCCATGCCGCTGCGGCCCGGCATCGACAGGTCCAGCAGCAGCACGTCGAACTCCAGGCTGCGCACGATCTGCATCACCTGGGCGCCGTCGGCCGCCTCGCCCGCCACCGCGAAGTCGGCCACGTCCGAGACGATGCGCTTGAGGCCTTCGCGCACGATGGCATGGTCGTCCGCCAGCACGATGCGCACGGTCATGACGCCACCCTCGCCGACAGCGGGATGCGCGCCTCGACCCGCGTGCCGCGGCCGGGGCGGCTGTCGACGCGGACCTCGCCGCGCAGCAGCTGCGCCCGCTCGCGCAGACCGACCAGGCCCAGCGACTGCGGCGGGCGCGCATCGGTGACGCAGAAGCCGACGCCGTCGTCCTCCACCCGCAGCAGCAGCTGCGCAGCGGCAGTGCGCAGCTCCACGTGCACGTGGCTCGCCTGCGCGTGCTTGGCGACGTTGGCGAGCGACTCCTGCAGCATGCGGAACACGCCCGTGGCGCAAGGCTCCTGCAGCTCCAGGGATTCGTCCACGTCCAGGTCGCAGGGGATGCCGGTGCGCTGCCGGAAGCCCTGCACCAGCCACTCGATCGCGGGCACCAGGCCCAGGTCGTCCAGGACCAGAGGCCGCAGGTCGGCGGCGATGCGGCGCACGGCGGCCACCGAGGAATCCAGCAGCGCCAGCATCTGCGTGACCCGCTGCTGGGCGGCCGTGTCGTGCGCGGCGAGCTGTTCCCGCAGCCAGATCGTGTCCATCTTCAGCGCGGTGAGCGACTGCGCCAGTTCGTCGTGCAGCTCGCGCGCGATGCGCGACTTCTCCTGCTCGCGCACGCCGGCGGACTCGGCGGCGAAAGCGGCCAGTTCTTCCTGCGAGCGGACGCGCTCCGTGACGTCGCGCAGGATCACCGTGTACAGCTTGCCCTCGGGCGTCTGCAGCTGCGAGATGGACGCCTCGATCGGGAATTCGCTGCCGTCCTTGCGCAAGGCGTGCAGCACCGTGGCGTCGCCCATGCGGCGCGAGGTGGTGCCGGTCGCGCCGAAGCGGCGCACCTGCTGGCCATGCACCCCGCGGTAGCGCTGGGGCAGCAACACGTCCAGCGACTGGCCCTGGATCTCCTTGAGCGACCAGCCGAACATGCGCTCGGCCGCGCGGTTGTACAGCACGATGCGCTGGGTGTCGTCGACGCTGATGATCCCGTCCATCGCGGAGTCGAGCAGGCCCCCCAGTCGCGCGGCGGCACTGTCGTCGGACGGCAAGGAGAAGGTCACGGGCACCTGCATGGATCAAAATTACAGCACAACCGCAGGATATCGCACGCGTCCTACAGGCCGGCCCGGGACCTCCTGACATGTCGAATGGAACCGGGACAGGAGACTTGGCTCAGGAATGCATCAACCTTAGCAGTGTTGGCCATCGAAGACTCCATCGTCCCTCCCGCAGGGGCCCCGCCCCCGGCCGCCTCGGACGCATCGCCGCAGCGCCTGCGCAGCCTTGCGCGCGCGGCGCAGCACGACATCCTGCGGCGGGTGACGCCGCCGCTGCGGCACGACATGGTCGTGCACCTGCAGTCCCTGGGCATGATGGCCGAGGCGCTGAGCGCCCGGGTGGAACGCGGCGCCGTCGCGGGCGAGGACCTCGCGAACTCGGTGTCCAAGCTGAACCGGCTGTCGCGCCAGGCCGTGGCGCGCTGCCTGGACGTCTGCACCTGGATGGAGCCGGCCGAAGACGACAACATCACGCTGCGCGACGGCGTCGGCGAAATGGTGCGGCTGCTGTCCACGAGCCTGAACTTCCGCGGCTTCGACCTGCGCACGGAACTGGGCGACGGCGAATTCGCCGTGTGCCGCAGCGCCCTGCGCTTCCTGCTGGCCGCCGTCATCCTGACGCTCACCGACGCGGCGCCCGCCCCGGGCGAAGTGGCGGTGCGCACGGAGCAGTCCTCCTCGCACGGGGTCATCGCCGTGGAGTACCAGCCGCAACCGGAAGGCAACTTCACGCAGCTGCACGATCCTGGCGACGCGCCGCTGTCCTGGGTGGAGGTGCAGGCGCTGGCGACGCAGTACGACGTGGAGCTGCAGCGCAAGGGGCAGGCCATCATCCTGCGCCTGCCGCGCGCCGTGGTCACGACCCCACTGAAGATGGTTCCGGTGTGAGCGCGGCGCCGGCGCCGCCGGCCGCCTGGATGAAGGCCTCCAGCTGCTCGATCGGCAGCGGCCGGCAGAACAGGTAGCCCTGGTAACGCTGGCAGCCCTGGCGCGCCAGGAAGGCGCGCTGCTCCTCCGTCTCCACGCCCTCGGCGATCACCTCCAGGCCCAGGTTGCGGCACAGGCCGATGATCGTCCCGGCGATCGCCGCGTCGTTGCCGTCGGTGAGGATGTCCTTGACGAAGCCGCGGTCGATCTTGAGCTCGTCGATGGGCAGCCGCTTCAGGTAGGACAGCGACGAGTAGCCGATGCCGAAGTCGTCGACCGACAGCCGCACCCCCATGTCCTTGAGCGTGCGCATCTTGGCGATGGTGGCTTCGATGTTCTCCATCAGCAGGCTCTCGGTGAGTTCCAGCTTGAGGCGGTCGGGCCGGATGCCGGCCCGCTGCACGCAGCTCACGACCTCGTCGACGAACTCGGGATGGCGGAACTGGCGCACGCTGACGTTGACGGCGATCAGCAGGTGCGCGCGCTCGGGCCGCTGCGCCCAGAGCGCCAGCTGCGCGCAGGCCGACTCCAGCACCCAGTGCCCGATGGGGATGATGAGCGAGGTCTCTTCCGCCGTCGGGATGAACTCGTCCGGGCCGACCGTGCCCCGCGTCGGGTGCTCCCAGCGCAGCAGCGCCTCGACGCCGGTCATGCGGCCGTCCATGCCCACCTGCGGCTGGTATTCGACCTGCAGGTGGCTGTCCTGCCAGGCCTGGCGCAGGTCGGCCGCGAGCGCCGCATTGGCCGTGGCCACCGCCTGCATCTCGGGATCGAAGAAGCGCACCGCATTGCGCCCGGCCGCCTTGGCCTGGTACATGGCCAGGTCGGCCTGCTTGAGCAGCTCGTTGACGCTGGAGGGCGTCTTGCCGAACAGGGTAACCCCCACGCTGCAGGTGCTGTGGTGCAGGTAGCCGGGCAGCACGTAGGGCTCGCCCAGGCCGTCCAGGATGCGCTGGCTCACGACGCGGGCAGCGGTCAGGGGGTCGAGCGGCTTTTCCGGCGTGTTCTCGATCAGCACCACGAATTCGTCGCCGCCCAGGCGCGCGACCATGTCGCCCTTGGCGACGCAGTTGCGCAGGCGCCGCCCGACCTGCTGCAGCAGCATGTCGCCCTTCTGGTGGCCCAGCGTGTCGTTGAGCACCTTGAAGTTGTCCAGGTCGATGAACATCAGCGCGCCTTCGTGCGCGTGGCCGTTCTCGCCGACCGCCGCCTGCAGGCGGTCCAGCAGCATCCGCCGGTTGGGCAACTGCGTGAGCGTGTCGTAGAAGGCCAGGTACTGGATCTCCTCCTCGTCGCGCTTGCGCTCGGTGATGTCGCGCCCCACCGCCACCCAGTGCGTGAGGCGGCGCGACTCGTCCCACACGGGGGAGACGTCCAGGTCGACCCAGTAGGCTTCGCCGGCCTTGGTGTAGTTGATCAGGTCGACGCGCACGCGCTCCCACTGCTCCAGCGCGGAGCGGATGCGATCGAGCTGCGCGCGCTGGGTATCGGGGCCTTGCAGCAGGCGCGGCGAATGGCCGATCACCTCCTGCCGGGTGTAGCCCGTGCGGCGTTCGAAGGCCTCGTTCACGAACACGATGCGCGGCCCGGGCGCGCGGAAGGGGGCGGCCTCGGTGATGATGACGATGTCGTTCAGGCGGGCGATGCTGCTTTCCAGCAGCGTCAGGTGCTGCTGGGCGTGGCGGCGCGTCGACACGTCGCGCAGGTGCAGGGCCAGGCCGGCGCCGAAGGGAAAGCCGCGCACTTCCAGCCAGTGGACCACCTGCGCATCGAGCTCCTCGAGCTCGATCGCCTCGCGCTTTTCCAGCGCGTGCATGAAGCGCTCTTCCAGCGCGAGCCGCACCCGCTTCTGGAAGAAGCTCCAGATCTTGCGTCCCATGAGCGGCTCGCCGCCCGGGGCGAGCACCTGCTCCGCCTGCTCGTTGGCATAGTTGATCCGGCCTTGCCGGTCGACCGTGACGAAGGCTTCGGCGCTTCCGAGCGCCCCCCCCATGCCGACCGTGTGCCGCAGCAGCGTGCCGGGTGCGTATCCCGCGGGAGCGATCTCCTGCACGAAGCCTTCGCAGCCCACGGGCCGGCCGTCCTCGTCGCGCAGCGGCTGTCCCACGCAGCGCACCCAGATGCGCCTGCCTTGCAGCGACAGCACCTGCACCTCGACGTCGAAGGCTTGCCCCTTTTCGCCGCACGCCTGCAGGCGCGCCGCGAGTTCGGCGCGATGCTCCTCGGCGAAGTGGGTCAGCGCGTGGTCGAAACCGGGCGTGTAGCCGGGCGGCGCGCCGTGCAGGCGCGCCATCTGCTGCGACCAGTACAAGGTGCGCTCGGCTGCGTCGAGCCGCCAGAAACCCACGAAGGTGCTGCGCTCGACGAGGTGCAGCAGTCGTTCTGGGTCGTGGACGGTCACCGGATCCATGTCGTTCCTTGTCGGGCATCTTACGTGGAGCACGCCCGCACCGGGTCCGGCCGTAGGCACTCTCCTACGTGCAGACGGGAGCCCAAGGCGGAACATGTCGCCTACCTCAGGGGCTAGAGTCCCTTACGCCTTGACACCCACCCTTACCCATTGAGCTCTCGTGCAACTGGAAGTCTTTGTCGTCGAGGACAACGCCGAGATCCGGGAGAACCTCGTGGGGGCCCTGGAGGAGCTGACCTGCGTGAAAGTGGTCGGCGGCACTCCGACCGAGGAAGGCGCACTGGCCTGGATCGGGGCGCAGAACCACTGGGACATGCTGATCGTCGACCTGTTCCTCAAGGGCGGCAGCGGCATGCGGGTCGTGCAGCACGTGCAGCGCTCGCGGCCTGAACAGAAGATCATCGTGTTCAGCAACTACGTCAACGCGAGCGTGCGCAAGCGCTGCGCGCAGCTCGGCGTCGACGCCGTGTTCGACAAGTCCACCGAGATCGACGCGCTGGTGGACTACTGCTCGCACCAGTGCACCGTCATGGGAGCGAACTCCGCCCCGGCGCCGCTCACTCCGTCCGGAAGCTCGATGTAGTCAGGCTGCGGTGCGGCCCTGCTCCTGCGAGCCGATCGGCGCCGGGCTCGCGTCGAACGGCCGCGCGTTGACCTGGGTGGGCGCGAGCCGCAGCAAGGTCGTCAGCGCGCAGGCCCCCATCGTCACCAGCCAGAACACGAAGAAGCTGGCGGTGTACACCGCCTGCCGCGACCAGCCCAGGTCGCGTCCCGACCACTGCAGTTCCATCGGGTCGACGAAGGCGAAGACGAGCAGCTCGAGGGCACAGGCGGCCATGAAGGCCGGCCAGGCAATCCACAGGAAGCGGTTGGTCACGGTCGATGTCTCCTGAAGCGCGATGGACTGCACCGCTCAGCGCGCGGGCGTCGCCGCATGGTTGCGGCCCTGCACGGCCGGAAGCGTGGCGCGCTCCTGCGCGGCCGCCAGCGCCTTGTTGATCTCCATGCCGCGGCGGTAGTAGTCGGCTTCCACCACCGGGTCGGCACCGCGCACGGCGATCACGGCCGTCACGATGCCCGCCACCACCACGGCGGCCGGTCCGGCGATCACCAGCCAGACAAGGCCGTACTTCCACCAAGGGCCCGTCGTCGTCGTGTCATCGTTCATTCGTCTCTCCTCAACGGGGCACCAGGAACACCGACTTCTCGCGGACGTGGGCGTCGCCGCCGACGGTGCGGACGTCGAAATGGATGGGATGCGAGCCCGCCGGCGCGCTGCCGTAGGGGACCTGCAGCCGCACCGCCACCCAGCGTGACTCGGCCGGGCCGACCTCCACCTCCGCCTCGGAGGCGATCGAAAGCCCTTCGAGTCCCTCGGCTTCGATGCGGTAGCGCTGCGGCTGCTCGGTGGCGTTCATGACCTGCAGCCGATAGACGTTCTCCAGCCGGCCGCCCGCGACGATGCGCGAGAGCGCGGCGCGGTCGCGCACCACGTCGACCTTCAGCGGCATGCGCAGCGCCAGGCTGAACATCATGGCACCCGTCAGTGCCAGCAGGATGGCCCCGTAGACCAGCACGCGCGGCCGCAGCACGCGGCCCAGGATGAACTGGCGCCCGCGGCCGCCGCCCTCCTTCAGCGCGTTCTGCGTGGTGAAGCGGATCAGGCCGCGCGGATAGTTCATCTTGTCCATGACGCCGTCGCACACGTCCACGCAGGCGGCGCAGCCGATGCACTCGTACTGCAGGCCCTCGCGGATGTCGATGCCGGTGGGGCACACCTGCACGCACAGGGTGCAGTCGATGCAGCTGCCCAGGCCCATGGCCTGGAAGTCGTCCTTGCGCCCGCGCGTGCCGCGCGGCTCGCCGCGCACGGTGTCGTAGCTGACGATCAGCGTGTCCTTGTCGAACATGGCGCTCTGGAAGCGCGCGTAGGGGCACATGTACTTGCAGACCTGCTCGCGCATGAAACCCGCATTACCGTAGGTGGCGAAGGCGTAGAAGAAGACCCAGAACACCTCCCAGGAGCTCATGCGCGTCTGCAGGAACTCCATGCCCAGCTCGGTGATCGGCGTGAAGTAGCCCACGAAGGTGAAGCCGGTCCACATGGCCACCATCCCCCACAGCAGGTGCTTGAACCACTTCTTGACCAGCTTTTCCAGCGAGAACTCCGCCGCATCGAGCTTCATGCGGTGCGGCCGGTCGCCTTCGACCTTGCGCTCGATCCACAGGAACATCTCGGTGTAGACGGTCTGCGGGCAGGCGAAGCCGCACCACAGCCGCCCGGCCACGGCGGTGAACAGGAACAGCGACAGCGCGCTCACCACCAGCAGGCCCGTGAGGTAGATGAAGTCCTGCGGATAGAGCACGAAGCCGAAGATGTAGAACCGCCGCGCCGCCAGGTCGAACAGCACCGCCTGCCGCTCGCCCCAGTGCAGCCAGGGCAGGCCGTAGAAAACGATCTGCGTGAGCCAGACGAACGCCCAGCGCCAGCGCGCGAACGGGCCGGTCACGGCCCGCGGATAGATCTTCTTCTCGGAAGCGTACAGCCCCTGCCCTTCCTCTCCGGAAGCCACAGGAGTGATGGGGATCACTTTCATCGTGCTGGGATGGTGCGCGGGGGAAGATGCAGGGGACTTGACCTTGATCAGATGGGAAGGGGAAAAGAGGGATTCGTCATCACCGCGCAGGCGGACCGGGGGCGTTCAGGAGCGTGCTTACCAGCGCTGCGCCAAGGGCCGTCGGTCCGGGCACCCGCTCTCCGGTCAGCTCGCGATGAAGCCGCCGTTGAGAACCCAAGGCCAGTTGCTCGGAATCCGGCAAGCGCCACACGAGCGCCTCAGGGGCCGCGAATGATCCCTGCGATCGGGTACCCGAACCGCCGACCCCTCGTGGACAGTGACGCATTGGGAAGTTCCCGGTCCTGGGCACGGCGCGCGATCAGGCGTCCTCGATCAGCCGCGGCGATGAGGGGGTGAAGGGTTCGGGTATCCGATCGCAGGGATCATTCGCGGCCCCTGGGGCTCACCATCAGCCACTGGCCGTGTTCCGAGCCGAGGCCGTGGCAAGCCACAGGCACTTCATCGCGAGCTGACCGGAGAGCGGGTACCCGGACCCTTGCCCCTGGGTGTGGGTGGCGGACGTAAATTGCACGAAATCGGCGGACGAAATTTGCACACTCGGGCAAGGTGGCGACTCCACCAGAGACCGGGGAGCCGCCGATGTATGGGAGGGAACAACGCGTGCTATTGCGTCACTACCTCGAGCAAGGCCTGCCCAAGGCGGAGATCGCCCGACAACTGGGCATCAGCCTGCGCACCCTGTACTACTGGATGGAGGCGGGGCACCTGGATCGAGCGCTTGATGACGCCCCGGTGCGCTACAGGCCTCGACCTGCAGTGCCGCGCAAGATCGACAGCTTCACCGGCATCATCACTGCCCGCCTGGCCGAATACCCCCGGCTGAGCGCCGTCCGGTTGCACGAGGAGATCCGGGCTGCCGGCTATGGAGGCGGCTATACGCAGGTCAAGGACTTCGTGCGCCAAGCACGTCCGGGCGCACTCCCCGAGCCCGTCGTGCGCTTCGAGACGCCGGCCGGACGCCAGGCGCAGGTGGACTTCGCCGAATTCCGGCTGCCCTGGGGCAAGCGCTATGCCTTGGTCGTGGTTCTCGGCTACTCGCGCCGCCTGTGGCTGCAGTTCTATCCGCGCCAGACCATGGCAGTTCTCATGCGCGGGCTGG
Organism: Ramlibacter sp. G4-7; assembly: GCF_057784995.1. Classification (NCBI taxonomy): domain Bacteria; kingdom Pseudomonadati; phylum Pseudomonadota; class Betaproteobacteria; order Burkholderiales; family Comamonadaceae; genus Ramlibacter; species Ramlibacter sp. G4-7. The sequence goes on along the minus strand of NZ_JBYNTT010000005.1, from coordinate 201,897 downwards.
AGGAGGCCTTTGCCTTCCTTGGTGGCGTGCCCACCGAGCTTTTGTTCGACCAGATGAAGGCGGTGGTGATCGATGACCAGCGCACCATCGGGGGCAAGGTATTGGAGAACGCCGAATTCGCTCGCTTTGCCGCGCACTGGGGCTTCCGCATCCGCGCTTGCCGCCCCTACCGAGCTCAAACGAAGGGCAAGGTGGAGCGGCCAATTGGCTATGTGCGGCAGAGCTTCTTCTACGGCAGGCACTTTCTCAACGACGCCGACTTGAACGCACAGGCCCTGTCTTGGCTCACGCAGAAGGCCAACCGGCGCATCCATCGCACCACGGGCGAAGTGCCGGATGTCCGCTTCCTGCGTGGCGAGCTGGCGTTGCTGCAACCGCTGGCGCGCACAGCCTATCGAAGCGTGGTCGCCGCCGCGCCGGCCCAGACGCGCACGGCCATGCCAATGGCGCTGCCGCGAGTCGAGCGCCGTCCATTGAGTGTCTACGGCAGTCTCGCTGGAGGTTTCCGATGAGCACCGCACATTCGTCCCGCGACACCATCCGCGGCATGCTGGCCGACCTGAAGATGCCGGGAGCGCTTGAGGCGGTGGACCACATCCTCAGCGACGTCGATGGCGGCCAGCTCACGGCATCCGAGGCCATCCAGCGCCTGTTGGATGCACAGATCTCGCTGCGCAACAACCGTCGCCTAGAGGCTGCAATGCGATCGTCCAGGCTGCCGGCCATCAAGACTCTGGAGAGTTTTGATTTCGCCTTCCAGCCCTCCATCAAACGCGAGCAGATCGAGAGCCTGCACGAACTGGGCTTCCTTGAGCGCAAAGAGAACGTCGTCCTGCTTGGCCCGCCGGGCGTAGGCAAGAGCCATCTGGCCATCAGCCTGGCCATTGCGGCCGCGCAGCGCGGGCGTCGCGTGTACTACGGCACACTGATCGACCTGATCACCTCCCTGGAGGAAGCGCAGGCCGCGGGGCACTTGATGCGCCAGTTGGCCGTACTCTCGCATCCGGCACTGCTGGTCGTCGATGAAATCGGCTACCTGCCGATCTCGCATACCGGCGCCGTGCTCTTCTTCCAGCTCATGAACCGGCGCTACGAACACGCCTCGACCGTGCTGACGTCCAACAAGGGCTTCGAGGACTGGGGCTCGGTGTTCGGCGACGAAGTCATGGCTGCTGCGCTCATCGATCGCGTGCTGCATCACTGCCACATGGTGAACATCCGTGGCAACAGCTACCGCATGCGCGAACACAGCGACCTGTATCGCTCCCTTCGCGATGAGCTCCTCGTCTCACCGGACGCAGAGCGGCGCAGTCGGCGCCCGAAGGTCACCCAGCAATGAAGTTGGACGGCGTGCAATTTCCAGCCGCCACGACCATGCAATTCTCGATCGGCGTTGACACCACGGCGCGCGATCAGGCGTCCTCGATCAGCCGCGGCGATGAGGGGGTGAGGGTTCGGGTATCCGATCGCAGGGATCATTCGCGGCCCCTGGGGCTCGCCATCAGCCACTGGCCGTGTTCCGAGCCGAGGCCGTGGCAAGCCACAGGCACTTCATCGCGAGCTGACCGGAGAGCGGGTACCCGGACCCTTGCCCCTGGGCGCAGCGCGCGATCAGGCGTCCTCGGTCAGCCGCGGCGATGAGGGGGTGAGGGTTCGGGTATCCGATCGCAGGGATCATTCGCGGCCCCTGGGGCTCGCCATCAGCCACTGGCCGTGTTCCGAGCCGAGGCGGTGGCAAGCCACAGGCACTTCATCGCGAGCTGACCGGAGAGCGGGTACCCGGGCCCTCGCCCCCGGGCGCAGCGCTCGATGAGGGGACTCCTGAGGCGTCCTATTTCCCCCGCAACTTGCGATAGATCGTGTTGCGGCTGATGCCCAGGCGCTTGGACACCGCGGAGATGTTGCCGTCGGCTTCGGCCAGCGCGCGGTGAATGGTCTGCAGTTCCACGGCTTCCAGCGTGAGGGGGGAGCCGCCATCCGTGGCTCCGGGGGCCACCTCCTCCGCCACCGCCATGTTGCGTACCGGCCCGGGGCCGGGCTTTCCGGCCAGTTCGCCCAGCGCCCGTTGCGCGTCCTCCAGGAAGTCGTCGGAGAGGTGCGCCTGCGTGATGCGCCCTTCTCCGCCGGACATCACGCACGCGGTGCGCAGCACGCTCGCGAGCTGGCGGATGTTGCCCGGCCAGCGGTAGGTGCGCAGCAGCTGCAGCACGTCCTCGGCGAGTTGCGGCGGCGTGCCCTGGCATTCGGCGCGCAGGATCTTCTGCACGATCGCCTCCAGGTCGCTGCGTTCGCGCAGCGCGGGCAGGCGCACGACCAGGCCGTTGAGGCGGTAGTACAGGTCCTCGCGGAAGGCCTGGCGCTCGATCATCTCGCGCAGGTTGCGGTGCGTCGCGGCGACCACGGCGACGTCGACCGGGATGGGCTTGGCGCTGCCCAGCGGGGAGACCTGGCGCTCCTGCAGCACGCGCAGCAGGCGCGCCTGCAGCGGCAGCGGCATGTCGCCGATCTCGTCGAGGAACAGCGTGCCGCCGTGGGCCTGCAGGATCTTGCCGGCGGCGCCCTTGCGGCGCGCACCGGTGAAGGCGCCCTCCTCGTAGCCGAACAGCTCGCTTTCGATCAGGTTTTCCGGGATCGATGCGCAGTTCACCGCGACGAAGGGCTGGCGGGCGCGGTCGGAGTCCTGGTGCAGGGCGCGCGCGAGCAGTTCCTTGCCCGTGCCGGTTTCCCCCAGCACGAGGACGGCAATGCCGCGGTTCAGCACGCGCCGGACCTTGCCGATCACGGCTTCCATCTGCGCGTCGCCGGTCTGCAGGTAGCGCAGGCCCGAGAGCGCGCCGGCGCCGCCGCTGGCTGCGCGCGGTGCGCTCGGTGCGGCCGCCGCGAATCCATCGTCCGCCCCGAGCGCCGGCACGCTGCCCAGGTGCTGCCACGTCGGCCAGTTGAAGCGGGCCTGCACGTGCACGACACGGCCGTCGACCAGGTGCAGCGGCAGCGGCATGGCCATGGGCGAGCGGAAGTGGTCGACGAGCGCGCTCACCGGCACCCCGAACAGCGAGGTGACGCTGTTCATGCGCAGGCCCGCGCCGCTCATGCCCAGCATGTCGAGCGCCGCCCGGTTCGCGCCGAGGAAGCGGCCGTCGCGGTCCAGCGCGAGGATGCCTTCCATCAGCGTGCCGATGAATTCCGGCCGGATGTGGAAGTGCAGCTTCAGGGCGTGGCGGAAGTCGTCGTTGAGCCAGTGGTTCTCGATCATCCGCGCCGACATCTTCACCAGCCCCATGGTGTGCTGGTGGTACGAGCGCTGCTCGCCCGAGACGTCGAGCACGCCCAGCATGCTGCCGCGCGGATCGAAGATGGGCACCGCCGAACAGGTGAGGAAGCCGTTGGCGCGCATGAAATGCTCGTCGGCGTGCACGAGCGTCGGCGCCTCGTTCATCAACGCGGTGCCGATGGCGTTGGTGCCCTTGCTCGGCTCCGACCAGTCCGCGCCCGGGGCCAGCGCCACGCGCGATGCGCGCTGCAGGAAGTCGTCGTGCCCCACCGAGTGCAGCACCGTCCCTTGGGCGTCGGTGAGCACCACCATGCTTTGCGTCGCGAGGATCTGCTCCAGCAGCAGTTCCATCACCGGCATCGCGTGCCCGCACAGGCGCAGGTTGCGTTCGCGCGCGATCGCCAGCTCGGCCCGTCGCAGCGCGCTGTGGTCCGGCCGGTTGGCGCGGTCCAGGCCGAGCGCCGTGCAGCGCTCGTGGGAACGCTCGATGGCATCGCGGTGGGCGGGGTCGGGAGTGTCCATGGCGGATTCTCATTCTGGGTGGGCGCGCCGGCACGCACTTGACCTGGGTCAAGGCGTAACTGTCTCAATCTGGAGCACTCGCGGGCGCTGCGCCCCTGGCATGTTGCTTGCGCTCCACCCCTCGTCCGCAACCCCCTTCCTGAAGGAGACAGCCATGACGAGACCTTTCCCCCGACGCATCGCCTGTGCGCTCGCCGCACTGCTGGCCGCGCCCCTGGCACTGGCGCACGGCGACGTGACGCCGCAAGCCGTCGACACGCGTGAACTGCCGCCTCTCGGCCAACAGTGGCGCGAGCAGAACCCCTACCGCAAGGACGACGCGGCCATCCGCATCGGCACCTCCGCGTACAACCAGAACTGCGCGCGCTGCCACGGGCTGGAAGCCATCTCGGGCGGCATCGCGCCGGACCTGCGCAAGCTGGACAACGAGTGCGCCACGATCAAGGACGAGAAGAAGAAGGCCGCCTGCACCAAGGAAATCGACGGCTACTTCCTCACCACCGTGCGCAACGGCCGCACGCGCAACGGCGCCGTCTACATGCCGCCCTTCGAGGGCACGCTCAACCAGGAGGCGCTGTGGTCGATCAAGAGCTACCTCGAGACGCGCCGCGAGAAGCCCTTGTGAGGAGGACTGCGATGGACCACGCCCACGATCCCGGCCGGCGCCGCTGCCTGGCCGGCGCGCTGGCGGCGGCCGCGTGTGCCGCTGCCTGGCCCGTGCGCGCCGCGGAAGGCGAGGCGCTGGCGCGCATCCGTGCGCGCGGCAGCCTCGTCGCCGGCGTGTACGCGGACATGCCGCCCTTCCACGTGGCCGGCAAGGGCATCGACGTCGAGGTGGCGCGTGCGCTGGCCGCGCGGCTCGGCGTCGGCCTCTCGCTGCTGCCCTTCGCCGCCGGCGAGAGCATGGACGACGACCTGCGCAACATGGTGTGGCGCGGCCACTACCTGGGCTGGGGGCCGGCCGACGTCCTGCTGCACGTGCCGGTCGAACCCGGCCTTGCGACGGCGAACCCGAAGGTGCGCATCCTCGCGCCCTACTACCGCGAGCGGCTCGCCATCGCGCTGCGCCGTGACGCCCTGCCCGCGCTCGCCACGCTGGGCGCCTTGCGTGGGCACCACGTCGCGGTGGCGGGGCGCTCGCTTGCCGGCTGGCTTCTGATTGCAGCGGAAGACGGTGCGCTCGCCGCGGACCTGTCCACCGGTTTTGCCGATGGCGTGGCCGCGGCGCAGGCGCTGCGCGAAGGCAGGGTCGCGGCCGCCGCCGGCCTGGCGTCCGAGCTGGAGGCGGTGCTCTCCGGTGACGCGCGCTTCGCGATCGAGCCCTTCCCTTCGGCGCGCGTGCCGCGCGAAGGCTGGGCCATCGGCTGCGCGGTGAAGAAGGAAGCCGGCGACCTCGCCGCTGCGTTGCAGGAAGCGATGCCGACGACCCAGCTGGCGGAGATCTTCGAGCGCGGCGGGGTGAAGTGGCGGGTCTGAGCCGACCACGCAAGAAAAGGCCCGGGATCCCCGGGCCTTTTTCCTGCCGCCGCCGTGTTCAGAAGAACCCGAGCGGCTTTTCCCCATAGCTCACGAGCAGGTTCTTCGTCTGCTGGTAGTGCTCCAGCATCATCTTGTGGGTTTCGCGCCCGATGCCCGACTGCTTGTAGCCCCCGAAGGCCGCATGCGCGGGGTAGGCGTGGTAGCAGTTGGTCCACACGCGTCCGGCCTGGATGCCGCGGCCCATGCGGAAGGCGGTGTTCATGTCGCGGCTCCACACGCCCGCGCCGAGGCCGTAGGGCGTGTCGTTGGCGATGGCAAGCGCCTCCTCCTCGTCGCGGAAGGTCGTGACCGACACCACGGGACCGAAGATCTCCTCCTGGAAGATGCGCATCTTGTTGTGGCCCTTGAACACCGTCGGCTGGATGTAGTAGCCGCCCTGCAGGTCGCCCTCCAGCACGTTGCGGGCGCCGCCGGCCAGGCACTGCGCGCCCTCCTGCTTGCCGATCTCCAGGTAGGACAGGATCTTCTGCAGCTGCTCGTTGGACGCCTGCGCGCCGATCATGGTGGACTTGTCCAGCGGGTTGCCCTGCCGGATGGCCGACACGCGCTGGAGCGCGCGCTCCATGAAGCGCTCGTAGACGGATTCCTGCACCAGCGCGCGCGACGGGCAGGTGCACACCTCGCCCTGGTTCAGCGCGAACATCACGAAGCCCTCGATCGCCTTGTCGAGGAAGGCGTCGTCCCTGGCCATGACGTCGGCGAAGAAGATGTTGGGCGACTTGCCCCCCAGCTCCAGCGTGACGGGGATGATGTTCTGGCTGGCGTACTGCATGATCAGCCGGCCGGTGCCGGTCTCGCCGGTGAAGGCGATCTTGGCGATGCGCGGGCTGGAGGCGAGCGGCTTGCCGGCCTCCAGGCCGAAGCCGTTGACGACGTTGACCACGCCCTTGGGCAGCAGGTCGCCGATGATCTCCATCAGCACGAGGATGGAAGCCGGCGTCTGCTCCGCCGGCTTGAGTACCACGCAGTTGCCGGCCGCCAGCGCGGGCGCCAGCTTCCACACCGCCATCAGCAGCGGGAAGTTCCACGGGATGATCTGGCCGACGACGCCCAGCGGCTCGTGCAGGTGGTAGGCGAAGGTCTCGTGGTCGACCTCGCCGATCGAGCCTTCCTGGGCGCGGATGCAGCCGGCGAAATAGCGGAAGTGGTCGATGGCCAGCGGCAGGTCGGCCGCCATCGTCTCGCGGATCGGCTTGCCGTTGTCCCAGGTCTCCGCCGTCGCCAGCAGTTCGAGGTTGGCCTCCATGCGGTCGGCGATGCGATGGAGCACCTGCGCCCGCTCGGCGGGCGAAGTGCGGCCCCAGGCGGCCTTGGCGGCGTGCGCCGCGTCGAGCGCGCGTTCGACATCCTCCGCCGTCGAGCGGGGGATCTCGCAGAACGGCTTGCCGGTGATGGGCGTGACGTTCTCGAAGTAGCGGCCCTGCGTGGGGGCGACCCACTCGCCGCCGATGTAGTTGCCATAGCGTTTCCTGAACTCCACCGCGAAGCCGAAGCGGCCAGGTTCCAGCATGTCCATGCGAGTCTCCAGAGAGCTGAACGCCACGGCAGATGCGCCGGTCGCGGCGTGAGGTTGGAAGGTCGGCGCTTGGGCAGGAGAACGCGAATGCCGTGCCAGTGCCTCGAAGCTGCGTCGAAGGCCGCCGGGATGCGGGAACACCCTGAGCGCCAGGCTCTCTCCGCGCGCACGGCGTCGTGCGGGACGGCGCAGTGTCACGCGATGGAACAGGGGTGGAACAGCAGCGGACCTCGCGCGGCCGGTCGCGCTGGAGCGCAAGCGCGACCCGGGCGGCCAGCGGACACCTTACTCGGGCTTGAAGCCGATCGCTCGCAGCACCCTGGCGTTCTCCTCGCCCGCGCGGCGCATGTCCTGCGAGAGTTCCTCGCTCGCCAGGGGCAGCCCCGGCTCCATGCCCAGCTCCGCCAACCTCCCTTGCGTTTGCGGGCTGGCCAGGTACAGCAGCGTCGCCGCACGCACCTGCTGCTGCAGCGCCGCCGGCATGTCCGGCCGCGACCACAGCGCGAACCAGCTCACGTCCGTGAGTTCGGGGTAACCGAGTTCCGCGAAGGTGGGCACGTCCGGCAGCAGCGGCGAGCGCTGCGGGCCGGTCGTCGCGTGCGCACGGACCTTGCCCGCGCGCAGCATCGGCAACACCGCGGCAGGGCCTTCCACCATCAGCGGCAGGTGCCCGGCCACCAGGTCCTGCAAGGCGGGAGGCGCGCCCCGGTAGGGAACGAAGGTGAGCTCGATCCCGGCAAGCTGGGCGAACTGCACGCCCAGGGTGTGCGAGCGCAGCCCGACACCCGCGGTGCCGAAGGCCAGCGTGCCGGGTTTCGACTTCGCGAGAGCGACCAGCTCGCCCAGGTTGCGGGCCGGCAGCTGCGGGCTGGCCAGCAGCAGCTGCGGCTGCCGGGCCAGCTGCACGATCGGCCTCAGGTCCTGGTAAGGCTCGTAGCGCACCCTCATGGCCTGCGGCACCTCGGTGACGATGCCGCGCTGGATCATGAGGAAGGTGCCGCCGTCGGCCGGTGCGGACAGCAGCTCCTGGACCGCCAGCACGCCGCTCGCGCCCGGCTTGTAGTCCACGATCACGGGCCGCCCGAGCGCCCGCTCCAGGCTTTCGGCCAGGGGACGCGCCACCACGTCGGCCGCGCCGCCCGGCGGGCCCGCGATGACGATGCGCACGATGCGCGTCGGCCATTCGGCCGCGCGCGCCGGCGCGGGCGCCGCGAGCAGCAGGCCCGCCAGCGCGAGACCGCCGAACGCCACCAAGCGCCGGCTGCGGTTCATGCCGCTGCCCGCCCTGCGCGCCGCCATTGCGACGGTGACTGCCCGAACTCCGCGCTGAACCAGCGCGAGAACGCACTCGTGCTGGTGAATCCGACCCGCGCCGCGACGTCCGCCACCGGACAGCGCGGGTCGCTCATGTACCGGCCCGCAAGCCCCCGGCGGGCCTGCGTGACCACGCGGGAGAATTCCGTCCCCTCCTCTTCCAGCCGCCGCTGCAGCGTGCGGGGACTCATGCCCAGGCTGGCGCCCACGTCCGCGATGCCGCCGCGCCCCTGCGGCAGCAGCACTTCCAGCGTGCGGCGGACGTTGGCGGTGTTCGCACCCGGGCCACCGGGTGCCGGCTGGTCGAGCAGTTCCTGCGCGTACTGCGCAAAGGAGGCGTCGGCCTGGGGATTGGGCCGGTCGAGGTGCGCGCGCGGCAAGACGATGCCATCGACTTCGCAGCCGAATTCCACCGGACAGCAGAACAGCTGGTGGTGCAAGGCGATGTCCGCCGGGGCGGAGTGCACGAAGCGCACCTCCTGCGGATGCCAGCTCGCCCCCAGGAAGGCGCGCAGCAGCGTCATCAGCGAGCCGAGTGCCAGTTCCACCGTGTGGCGGCCGGGCCGTGCGCGCTCGGTCCGCAAGTGCAACTGGATGACGGCAAGCTCGCCGGCTTCGTGCAGGTGGAGGGTGACCGGTTCGCTGCGCAGGTGCCGGTAGTGCTCGAACTGGCGCAGCGCCTCGCGCAAGCTGGCCTCGTGCTGCATCAGCAGGCCCAGGCGGCCGAAATCGGACATGCGCCAGGACCGTGCGACCAGCAGCCCCACGGAGCGCAAGCCGGCCTCGCGCTCTGCCGCGTCGATGACGCTCGCCAGCCACGATTCAGGCACCCGCAGCTCGGGCGAGACCATGCATTGCGGGTCCACGCCGGCGCGCCGGAACAGGCGCGCGACGTCCACACCGGCGGATCCCGCGACCTCCGAGAACTTCACCAACGGAGCGCTGCGAATCAGCTTGGCCGCCATGCGGTCCATCTTACGCGCCAGTTGACGAAACGCGCCATCCCTGCGCGGATCGCGCCACGCGGTGCCGTCCGGTGGATCGCGCTTCCTAGGATGGTTCCCACAGCAGGAGCCAGACCATGCATGACGACACTTCGACCGGGGGCGACAGCCAGGCGGCACCGACGGTGCACCTGGTGGACGACGATCCGATGGTGGCATCGGCGCTGGGCCGCCTGCTGCGATCGCATGGCTACGAGGTGGTACTGCACGACCATGGGCAGGCCTTCCTGGATGCCTATCGCCCCGGGCGGCCAGCCTGCGCGGTCGTCGACATCGTCATGCCCGTGATGGACGGCCTCGCCTTGCAGGCCAGCTTGCTGGATCTGCCCGAGCGTCCGGCGCTGGTCTTCCTGTCCGGGCTGGCCGATATCCCGGTGTGCGCCACCGCGATGCGGCGCGGCGCCATCGATTTCCTCACCAAGCCCGTGGACGAGGAGAGGCTGCTGGCCGCCATCCGCACCGCGCTCGAGCGCGACGCCGAGGCCCATGCGAAGCGCGCGTACCAGCGTGCCGTCGAGGAGCGCTTCGCCAGGCTGACCGGGCGCGAGTGCGAGGTGCTGGGACACGTCGCCCGGGGCCGGCTCAACAAGCAGATCGCCTACGACCTGGGCATTGCGGAGAAAACCGTGAAGGTCCACCGGGCACGCGCCATGGACAAGGTCGGTGCCCGCTCGGTGGCGGCACTGGTCAAGCTGCTGGAGAGAAGCACCGTCGTGCTGGAGCACGACGGTGATGCCTGGCCGGGCCAGGTGACCGTGGTGGACCTGCCTTGCCGACCTCAGCCGCAGCAGCAGCACGCCGCCCAGGTGTGACGTTCCTTGGCGGAAGGGCTCAGCCGGCTCCGCGCAGCCAGCACGCGGCGCCCTCCCCCGCCACCCGGCCCGTGGCGAAGCAGGCCGTGAGGAGGTAGCCGCCGGTCGGCGCCTCCCAGTCCAGCATCTCGCCCGCGCAGAACACGCCGGGCAACGCGCGCACCATGCCATTCGCATCGAGCGCCTCCAGCCGCACGCCGCCCGCGGTGCTGATGGCTTCCGCCACCGGGCGCGGGCGGACAAGCGTCAGCGGGAGCGCCTTGAGCGCGATGGCGAGGGCCTGCGGATCGTTCAGCTGCTCATGCGAAAGCAGCTCGTGCAGCAGGGCCATCTTCAGTCCGGCGATGCCCAGCCGGCTCTTGAGGTGCGTGGACAGGCTGCGCGGTCCGCGCGGACGCGTGGTCTCCGCCAGCACCTGCGCCGCACCGTGCTGCGGCAGCAGGTCGACGAGCAGCGTGGCCTTGCCCTGCGTGGCGATCGCGTCGCGCAGTGGCGCCGAGAAGGCATAGACCAGGCTGCCCTCGATGCCGGTGTCGGTCAGCACGAACTCGCCCTGGCGCGCTTCCTGCGGCGCCTGCGTGGAAAGCCGGGCCGCGACCGGCTTCACGGGCTGGCCGGCGAAGCGCTGCCGCAGGTGATCGCTCCAGCCGGCGGCGCCGGCACGCGTGGGCGCGACGTCGAAGCCGCAGTTGGCGGCTTGCAGCGGCGCGATCTCCACGCCGCGCGCGGCCAGCAGCGGCACCCAGGCGCCGTCGGAGCCCAGCCGCGGCCAGCTGGCGCCGCCGAGGGCCAGCACGGTCGCGTCGGCGGCGTGCGTGATGCGGCCGGCCGGTGCGTCGAAGACCAGGGCGTTGGTGGCCTCGTCCCAGCCCTGCCAGCGGTGGCGCGTGTGCAAGCGCACGCCGGCCGCGCGCAGGCGGTGCAGCCAGGCGCGCAGCAGCGGCGCGGCCTTCATGTCCTCGGGGAACACGCGGCCGGAGGTGCCGACGAAGGTGGTGATGCCCAGGTCGGCCGCCCACCGGCGAACTGCGTCGCCACCGAAGGCGCCCAGGGCCTTGTGCAAGTCGCCGCTGCGTTCGCCGTAGCGCGCGAGGAAGGGTTCGGCTGGCTCGGAGTGCGTGAGGTTCAGGCCGCCGCGTCCTGCGAGCAGGAACTTGCGGCCCACGGAGGGCATGGCATCGAAGAGGTCGACGCTGACGCCTTGCTGCGCAAGGACTTCGGCCGCCATCAGGCCGGCGGGTCCGCCGCCGATGACGGCGGCGCGGGAGGAAGAGGAAGTCACGGCAGCGATTGTCGTCGGGCGGGAAAGCAGAAAGCGCCGCGGGTGCGGCGCTTTCACTGGGAAGCCCTGGGTCCCCGCCTGTCGCGCAGTCACGCGGCCATGCCGCCTTGCAGGCGGCGCGGCCACAGGAAGGGCGTCAGGTGGCCAGCTGCCGTTCCAATTGGTCCAGCACCTCGTAGCAAGGCAGCACCTGGCGCACGCTGGAATTGGGCTCGCGCCCTTCCCTGATCGCGGCGATGAATTCGCGGTCCTGCAGTTCGATGCCGTTCATGGACACGTCGACCTTGGACACGTCGATCTTCTCTTCCTTGCCGTTGACCAGGTCGTCGTAGCGCGCGATGTAGGTCGCGGTGTCGCCGATGTAGCGGAAGAAGGTGCCCAGCGGCCCGTCGTTGTTGAAGGACAGCGACAGCGTGCAGATCGCACCGCTCTCGGTCTTGAGCTGGATGCTCATGTCCATCGCGATGCCCAGCTCCTTGTGGATGGGACCCTGCACGGCGTTGGCCTTCACGACCTTGCTGCCGGTCTGGTACTGGAACAGGTCCACCGTGTGCGCGGCGTGGTGCCACAGCAGGTGGTCGGTCCAGCTGCGCGCCTGGCCCAGCGCATTCATGTTGGTGCGGCGGAAGAAATAGGTCTGCACATCCATCTGCAGGATGTTGAACTCGCCGGCCTGGATCTTCTTGTGCACGTACTGGTGGCTGGGATTGAAGCGGCGCGTGTGGCCCACCATGGCGACAAGCCCGGTCTTCTTCTGTGTCTCCACCACCGCCCGGCCCTCTTGCAGCTTGTCGCACAGGGGAATCTCCACCTGCACGTGCTTGCCCGCCTTCATTGCGGCGATGGATTGCGCGGCGTGCATCTGCGTGGGCGTGCACAGGATGACGGCGTCCACGTCGGGACGCGCCAGCGCCTCGTCGAGGTTGGTCGTCACGTGCCTGGCGCCATACTTCTGCGCCACTTCCTGCGCCTTGGACAGCTCGCGGCCGATGATGGAGGTGACCTCCACCCCCTCGATGTTCTTCAGCCCGTCGAGATGCTTGATGCCGAAGGCGCCGGGTCCGGCGAGTGCGATGCGGACGGTCTTGGTCACGGGTTGTTCTCCAGGATCATGTGGCCCACGGCGGTGTTGCTCGCCGGGACGTGATAGAAGCGGTGCTTCAGGGTGGGCTTGCCGCCGCCGTTGACGTCGGCCATCGCGCCGCGCGCGATCAGCCACATCACCAGTTCGATGCCTTCGCTGCCGGCCTCCTGCACGTACTCCATGTGCGACATGGCGGCCAGGCCTTCGGGGTCGTCGACCAGGCGGTCGAGGAAGCGGTTGTCCCACTCCTTGTTGATGAGGCCGGCACGCGGGCCCTGCAGCTGGTGGCTCATGCCGCCCGTGCCCCAGATCTGGACGTTCAGGTCCTCGTCGAAGCTCTCCACCGCCTTGCGGATCGCCTGCCCGAGGCGGAAGCAGCGCATGCCGCTGGGCACCGGGTACTGCACCACGTTGACGGCGAAGGGGATGACCTTGAAGGGCCATGCCCGCGGCTGGCCGCACATCAGCGACAGCGGCACCGTCAGGCCATGGTCCACGTCCATCCTGTTGACGATGGTGAGGTCGAAGTCCTGCTGGATGACCGAGTGCGCGATGTGCGACGCGAGCTCGGGCGCGCCCTGCACGTCGGGCACCGGACGCGGGCCCCAGCCCTCGTCGGCCACCTTGAACTCCGCCGCCGTGCCGATCGCAAAGGTCGGGATGATGTCGAGGCTGAAGGCCGTGGCGTGGTCGTTGTAGACCAGGAAGACGACGTCCGGCTTGTTCTCCTTGATCCACTGGCGGGAGTACTCGTAGCCGGAGAAGACCTTCTGCCAGTACGGCTCCTGGGCCTTGCCCAGGTCCATCGCCGCGCCGATGGCCGGCACGTGCGAGGTGTAGACGGAAGCGGTGATGCGCGCCATTTATTTCTTCTCCTCCTTGCCCGTCCACGACGCGGGGCGGCCGCCGCCCACCATCATGTCGCGGTAGGCCTCCTCGCTCATGCCGGTCATGGAGCCGGCCATCTGCTGGAAGCTCTTGCCGTCGGTGGCGCCGATCTTGGCCAGGAAGTAGATGTTGCCGCCTAGCGCGATCATGGCGTTCATGTCACGCGAGATCACGGCCTTCTTCTGCTCCTCGCTCATGGGCCACTGGTCCAGGTAGGCGCGCTCGTCGGCCTTGAACTTCTCGCGGTTCTCCGCCTTCATCAGCGACATGCAGAACTGGTTGAGCCAGTAGCCCTTGCGGCTCTGTTCGGCGTCGAAGATCGTGGTGCCGGGGATGTTGGTATAGGGTCTGTCCAAAGGCATGGGGGCCTCCTCTCGTCATTGCAGGCAGGCGAAACTCGCCGCCGCGTTGGGGTCGCCGGCGCGGTAGCGCGGCACTTGCGGCCATTCGCAGGCGGGCCGGCCACGCTTGACGGCGAATGGCGCTTTCGCATCCTGTTCGACCAGCACCAGGCCCGTGGGTACCCGGCCCTGCTCCACCCAGCCGACGAGCGCCTGGAAGAAGTCGGCATTCGCCGGGCCGCCGCTGCCGACGTGGTCGACGTTGGGAGCCGTGTAGGCCTTGAAGAACGAATCCACGTTCTCGCGGCCCAGGCGCTGCACCACCGACTGGTGGTACTCGAGGCCCGTATACGGGCTCTGCGCATAGTCGCCCAGGTTCTCCAGCAGGATCAGCTTGCCGCCGGCAGCGCGGAAGGCGGAGAGGTCCGGGTTGGTGGAGTCCATCAGCTCGGACACTTCGCGCACGCGCGGCAGGTGGTCCTGGATGCGGTAGCTGCGCAGGTCGGCGTTCGGGTTGCGGGCGTAGAAGTACTGGATGGCGCCCGCTCCGTAGAACCAGGCGATGCCGTTGGCCTGCACCGGCGGGAAGGCCGGCGCCTGGGTCCCCGTCCACCACGACTGCCAGCCGCCGGTGGGCCCGAAGGACGCCGTGCCTTCCCCGCTGGGGCCCCGGCCCGGATAGCTGGTGAGGCCGTTGGCGAGCCCCGCGCCGCTGAGGTCCAGGCGCGAGTGCAGCGTCTGCACCGCGCGGATCTGCGCGTCGGTGAGGCAGTTGTCGCCGGCCGCCGCGGGGCAGCGCAGCTTGGCGAGGTCGAAACGGGTGCGGCAGCTCACCGGGTCGGAGACCAGGCCGTCGGCAACGCCGTCGGCGGTGTCGCAAGCCCCCAGCACCGCCTCGTGCACCAGCTTCACCTGCGCCGGGTTGATCCAGCCGCCGTCGGTGAGCGCCAGGCCGTCGCGCAGGCCGGCGTGCTGCAGCGCGGTCCAGTGGATCACGGGCACGCGGCTGAAGATGCCGTTGAAGTCGCGCGGATAGCGCTGCGCCATCGTCAGGCCCTCGCGCCCGCCTTCGGAGCTGCCCACGAAGTACAGCTTCTGCGGTCCGCGGCCATAGGCCTTCGTCATCACGGCCACGGCGACGTCGCGCACCTTCTTGTACGAGGCATGCGCGAAATTCACCAGCGCCTCGTCATTGAGCGCGAAGGTCTGCGGCGGCTCGTTCGGCTTGTTCTGGTGGCCCGAGTCGGTGCCGTAGGTCACGTAGCCCTCGGCCAGGGGCGCGGGCCGGTCGTAGCGCGCCGCGGGCACCAGCGCTTCGCCCGAGATCAGCACGCCGTTGAAGCCGCCGCCGCCGTACTGCACCGAGCGGCCGTTCCACTGCACGGGCAGGTTGATCTGGAACTGGATCGGAGGAGCGTTCGGGTCCAGGGGGGCGATCTGCCCCAGCACCTTGCAGCGCTCGGGCAAGGCCGGCGTGATCATGGCCGCGGGCGTCGGGCCGCGCTCGGCGACGGCCAGCGGGCTCGCGGGCTGCAGCACGGCGGAATTGAGCACGGCATGGCCGCTCGGGATGCCGATGGCGGACGCTGCAATGGTCGTGCCGGCCAGCGACGCGCAAACCGCCTGCGGATTCGCGGCGAGCAGCGTCTTCGTGGGCGTCGATGCGCAACCGGCCAGCAGCACGAGGGCGCCGGCGACCAGGATCCTCTTGTCCATCACTTGCCTTCCTCCGGCCAGTACAGGCGGTTGGGGTTGTCGACCAGCAGCTTCTGCTGCAGCTCCTTCGTCGTCGCGATGTGCGGGATGAAGTCCACCAGCAGGCCGTCATCGGGCATGTGGCCCTTGAGGTTGGGGTGCGGCCAGTCGGTGCCCCACAGCACGCGGTCCGGGAAGGACTCGACCACCTTGCGCGCGAACGGCACCACGTCGCGGTAGGCATTGCGCTCCCCATTGAGCGCTGGCGGGCCGGAGACCGACAGGCGCTCCGGGCAGCTGACCTTGCTCCACACGTTGCCGTGCTCGCGCATGAACTGCAGGAACAGCTGGAACTCGGGGCCGTCGATCGGCTTGCTCACGTCGGGGCGGCCCATGTGGTCCACCACCACGGTGGTGGGCAGCGCGGTGAAGAAGTCCCACAGCTGCGGCAGGTCCACCGCCTCGAAGTAGATCACCACGTGCCAGCCGAGCGGCGCGATGCGGCCGGCGATTTCCAGCAGTTCGTCCTTCGGGGTGAAGTCCACCAGCCGCTTGACGAAGTTGAAGCGCACGCCGCGCACGCCGGCGGCGTGCATGTCCTGCAGTTCCTGGTCGGTCACGCTGCGCCTGACGGTCGCCACGCCCTTGGCCTTGCCGTTGGCGTGCTGCAGCGCGTCCACCAGCGCACGGTTGTCGGCGCCATGGCAGGTGGCCTGGACGATCACGTTCTTGCTGAAGCCCAGGTGGTCGCGCAGGGCGAACAGCTGCTGCCAGCTCGCGTCGCAAGGCGTGTACTTGCGCTCGGGCGCGTAGGGGAACTGGTCGCCGGGGCCGAACACATGGCAGTGCGCGTCCACGGCATTGGGGGGCAGCTTGAACTGCGGCTTGCTCGGGCCGGCGTACCAGTCGAGCCAGCCGGGAGTCTTCTCGAATCCGCCGGAGGTGGGTTTTCCGCTCATGGTTGCCTTCAGTCGATGTAGCGCAGGCCGGCTTTTTCGAGGCCTTCGCGCATCTTGTACATGTCCAGACCCAGCACGCCGCCGGCCAGCTTGGCGCGCTTCTCGCCTTCGTTCGCTTCGCGGGCCGCGGCGGCGTCCAGGGTCTTCCTGGCCACGGCCGCGGGCACGCACACCACGCCGTCGTCGTCGGCCACGATCACGTCACCGGGGTGCACCAGCGCGTTCGCGCAGACCACGGGAATGTTCACCGAGCCCAGCGTGGCCTTCACGGTGCCCTTGGCGCTGATCGCCCTGCTCCAGACCGGGAAGTTCATTTCCGTCAGCGTCTTCACGTCGCGCACGCCGGCGTCGATCACGAGCGCGACCGCGCCGCGGGCCTTGAACGAGGTGGCGAGCAGGTCGCCGAAGAAGCCGTCGGTGTTGGGCGAGGTGAGCGCCGCGACGACGACGTCGCCGGGCCGGATCTGCTCCGCCACGACGTGCAGCATCCAGTTGTCGCCGGGTTGCAGCAGCACGGTGACCGCGGTGCCGGAGACCTGGGCGCCCGCGAAGATGGGCCGCATGTAGGTGTTCATCAGCCCCACGCGGCCCATGGCCTCGTGCACGGTTGCCGACCCGTACTGGGCCAGCTTGTCGGCCACCTCGCGGTCGGCTCGCTTGATGTTCCGATAGACGACGCCTAGTTCGTACATGGTTGCTTCTCCAGTTCATTCACCGCTGGGCGCAGGGTGAGGGGCATTTCACTTGCCGCGCTTCTTCAGCTGCGCGTCCAGCCGCGGGAAGACGCGGCGGGTGTTGGCTTCGAAGATCGCGTGCTTGTCCTCGGCCGAGAGGATGGGCGACGCGTCGATGTACTTCTTGGTGTCGTCGTAGTAGTTGCCGGTCTGGGGATCGATGCCGCGCACGGCGCCGATCATCTCGGAGGCGAACAGCACGTTCTTGACCGGGATCACCGTGTTCAGCAGGTTGATGCCCGGCTGGTGGTACACGCAGGTGTCGAAGAACACGTTGTTCATCACGTGCGTGTCCAGCGTCGGCTTCTTGATCTCCTGCGCCAGGCCGCGGAAGCGCCCCCAGTGGTACGGCACCGCGCCGCCGCCGTGCGGGATGATGAAGCGCAGCGTCGGGAAGTCCTTGAACAGGTCGCCCTGCACCAGCTGCATGAATGCTGTCGTGTCGGCGTTCAGGTAGTGGGCGCCGGTCGTGTGGAACGCGGGATTGCACGACGTGGACACGTGCACCATCGCCGGCACGTCGTACTCCACCATCTTCTCGTAGATCGGGTACCACTGGCGGTCCGTCAGCGGCGGCTCCTTCCAGTGGCCGCCCGAGGGGTCCGGGTTCAGGTTGATGCCCACCGCCCCGTACTCGCGGATGCACTTCTCCATCTCGGGGATGCAGGTCCTGGGGTCCACGCCGGGCGACTGCGGCAGCATGGCCACCGGCACGAAGTGCTCGGGGAACAGCTGGCTCACGCGGAAGCACAGCTCGTTGCAGATGGCCGACCAGGTGCTGGAGACGTTGAAGTCGCCGATGTGGTGCGCCATGAAGCTCGCCCGCGGCGAGAACAGCGTCAGGTCGTTGCCGCGCTCCTTCATCAGGCGCAGCTGGTTGTTGACGATGGTCTCGCGGATGTCCTCGTCGCTGATCTTCAGCTCGGACACCTTGGGCATCGCGGACGGATCCTTGATGCCGGCGATCTGCTTGTTGCGCCACTGTTCCAGCTGCGGGGGAGCCGTGGTGTAGTGGCCGTGGCAATCGATGATGATGCTCATCTCGTCTTTCCTCGGGGTTGCCGCGCGGCGCGCGGCGGGTTCTTCAGGCGGCGGGTTCCATGCCGTGGCGGCGCTTGGCCGCCTCGGCATCCGGCGAGGCCATGAAGGCCAGCATGGCGTGCACGGCCTCGCCCTGGGTCGAGGCCTTGCACAGCGCCCCGGAGAATGTGGTGGTGATCTGCACGGGCGGCGGCATGGCGCCGATGACGTCGATGCCTTCCAGGTGGATCAGCTCGCTCAGTTGCTGGAAGCCCAGGGCGACCTCGCCGCGCGCGACCAGCGCGCCGACCGGGATGCCGGGTTGCGCCTGCACCAGGCGGCCCTGCAACTCCTGCGCGATGCCCCAGCGCTCGAACAGCTTCACCAGCGACACGCCGCTCGGGCCCGTGGAGTAGCCCACGGTGGGCGCGGCGAGCACGGCGCGCTGGAGCGCCTCCTCGCTGAACACGTCGGGGTGCGGTGCACCGGAGCGCACGGCGATCGCGACGCCCGAGTCGACCAGGTCCACGCGCGTGCCGGGCACGACGTGGCCAGCGGCCACCAGTTTGTCGATCGCGTCGGCCGCCAGGAACACCACATCGAAGGCTTCGCCCGCGGCAACGCGCTTGGCCGCATCGACCCCGCCCACCGACTCGATCTGCACGGCGCGTCCGGAGCGCTGCTCCCACGCCTTGGCCAGCTCGTTGAGCACCTGGCGCGTGGCCATGGAGGAGATTCCCGTGAGCTTGGCGGTCATGGCGGAATTGTGGGCGCCACAGGCACCCCGTCAAAGCCAGCCGTGCCACTAGCAGCTATAGCGCTTCGGCATAATTGCTGATCAGCTATTCACGCCCATGGACCTCAAGCAGCTCGAATACTTCGTTCGCGTCGCCGAGCTCGGCAGTTTCACGCGCGCCGCGATCGAGCTCGACGTGGCGCAGCCGGCCCTGAGCCGGCAGGTGCGCCTGCTCGAAGTCGAACTGCGGCAGAACCTGCTGGTGCGCAACGGCCGCGGTGCGGTGCCGACCGAGGCAGGCAAGCTGCTGCTGGACCACGGTCGCGGCATCCTGCACCAGGTCGAGCGCGCGCGCGACGACCTGGGGCGGCTGCGCGGCGGGCTGGCCGGCCGGGTCGCCGTGGGCTTGCCCAGCAGCGTGGCGCGGGTGCTGACCGTTCCCCTCACCCGCGCCTTCCGGGAGGCGCTGCCGGAGGCGCGGCTGTCGATCAGCGAAGGCCTGTCCAGCGGGCTGCAGGAAGGCCTGATCTCCGGCCGGCTGGACATCGTCGTGCTCTACAACGCGCAGCCTTCGCGCGAGCTGGACCTCACGCCGCTGATGGAAGAGGAGCTGGTGCTGGTGCAGGCGCGCCCGCCCGGCATCGCGGAAGACCCGCCGCCGGGGCCGCTGTCCCTGGCCGAAGTGGCCAGGCTGCCGCTGGTGATCCCGACCCGGCCGAACGCGATCCGCATGCACGTGGAAGCCGAGATGGCCGACATCGGCTGCCGCCCGGACGTGGTGCTGGAGATCGACGGCGTGTCGGCCATCCTGGACCTGGTGCTCGATGGCGCGGGCTGCGCCATCCTCTCGCGCAACGCCCTGCTCAACTCGCCGCGGCCCTCGGCCTACACCGCCCGGCAGATCGGCGCGAACCCGCTGCGCATCCGGCTGTCCCTGGCCACCAGCCTGCAGCGTCCGACGACGCCGGTGCAGAAGGCGACGCTGGAACTCATTCGCGACAAGGCGCCGGCGGTGGTGGCGCGTCTGCTCTAACCCGTCATCCCCGCGCAAGGGGCGCGCAGGCGCAGGCCCAAGGCGGCCATGGTCCTGCTCCCTAGCGCTGCGCGCAGGGCCGTCGGTGCGGGCACCTGGACGCAGCGTGCGCTACATCTTCGGGATCTTCGCCTGTGCGATCACGCCGCTCCAGCGCTTGATCTCGCTGGAGAGCAGGCTCGCCAGCTGCGCCGGCGTGCTGGACTTCGCGTCCACGCTCAGGTCGGCCAGCTTCTTCTTCAGGTCCGCACTCGCCAGCGCCACCTGGCATTCGTGCGCCAGCCGCTCGATGATGTCTTTCGGCGTCTTCGCGGGCGCGGCCAGCGCGTTCCACGACGCGATGTGCAGCCCCTTGAGGGCGCCGCCGGACTCGGAGGCGGTCGGCACGTCGGCCAGGCCCAGCGCCCGCTTCTCGCCGAAGGTGGCCAGCGCGCGCAGCGCCTTGGAGGTGATCTGCGAGCGGATCGGCGCCAGGATCTCCACGCCTGCATCGACCTCGCCGCCCCGCAGCGCGGTGACGACCGCCGGCGTGCCGTTGAAAGGCACCACCTGCGCCTGGATGCCGGCCGTGGTCTTGAACAGTTCGGCCGCGAGGTTCTGCGTGCTGCCCACGGCGATGGTGGCGATGTTCAGCTTGCCCGGCTTGGCCTTGGCTTCGGCGAGCAGGTCGCCCAGCGTCTTGAAGCGCGAGTTCTCCGGCACCACCAGCGCGATGTCGAAGGTGCCCAGCAGCGAGATCGGCGCGAAATCCTTCTCGGCGTCGAAGGGCAGCTTGGAGAACAGGCCTTCGCTGACGGCGGTGCCGTTGCTCATGAGGAGCAGCGTGTAGCCATCGGGATCCGCTTGCGCGACGAGGTTGCCCGCCGTGACGCCGCCGGCGCCCGGCCGGTTGTCGATGATGAAGCTCGTGCCCATCTGCTCGCCGAGCTTCTGGCCCACGGCGCGCGCGGTGAGGTCGGCCACGCCGCCGGCGCCGAAGGGCACCACGATGCGCACCGGCTTGGCGGGCCACTTGGACTGGGCCCGCACCCAGGGGGAGGCGATGGCGGCGCCCAGCGCGGCCACCGCATGGCGACGGGAAAGCGAAGTGTTCATGGTCCTTATCGTGCCACGCCCAGGAGGCGGTCGAGGAGCTCGGGGGCGCCGCGAAGTGCAGCGGCGGTATCGGAATGCACCACGGTTCCGTGGTCCAGCACGATGGCGCGGTCGGAGATGGCCAGGATCGCCTGCGGGTGCTGCTCCACGATGATGGCCGACAGGCCCTCCTCGCGCGTGATGCGCGCGATCGCCTTGAGCAGTTCCGCCACGATGATGGGCGCGAGGCCTTCGAGCGGCTCGTCGAGCAGCAGCAGCCTGGGGTTCACGACCAGTGCGCGACCCACGGCGAGCATCTGCTGCTCGCCGCCGGACAGCTGCGTGCCCAGGTTGGTCTTGCGCTCGGCCAGGCGCGGGAACATCTCGTAGACGCGCTGCGGCGTCCAGCGGCCCGGACGCGCCACGGCCGTGAGGTTCTCGTGCACCGTGAGCGACTTGAAGATGTTGCGCTCCTGCGGCACCCAGCCGATGCCCGCCGCGGCACGCTGGTGGGACGGCAGCTTGTGCAGCGCCGTGCCAGCCAGCGTGATGCTGCCGCCGTGCTGGCGCGTCGCGCCGGCCAGGGTGTTGATCAGCGTCGTCTTGCCGGTGCCGTT
Source organism: Ramlibacter sp. G4-7 (assembly GCF_057784995.1). Classification (NCBI taxonomy): domain Bacteria; kingdom Pseudomonadati; phylum Pseudomonadota; class Betaproteobacteria; order Burkholderiales; family Comamonadaceae; genus Ramlibacter; species Ramlibacter sp. G4-7. Next base: position 180,456 of record NZ_JBYNTT010000005.1, on the reverse strand, counting down.
GCGGCCCAGGAGCGCGAGCGTCTGCCCTTCGCCGAGGCCGAAGGACACTTCGTTGAGGACCACCGCCTCGCCGTAGCCGGCGCTGAGCTGGTCGACCCGCAGCAGTTCAGACATGGGCAGCCTCCTCGCCGTGTCCCAGGTAGACGGCCTTGACTTCCGGGTTCGCGGCGATCTCGGCCGGCGAGCCTTCGGTGAGCACGGTGCCGTTCACGAGAACGGTCATGCGGTTGGCGAAGCTGAAGACCAGGTCCATGTCGTGCTCGATCAGCAGCACGGACACGTCGGCGGGCAGCGCCGCCACGGTCTGCAGCAGCTCCTCGCGCTCGCCCGCCGGGACGCCGGCCACCGGCTCGTCGAGAAGCAGCACGCGCGGCTCGCACGCCAGCGCGATCGCGATCTCCAGCAGCCGGCGCTTGCCGTAGGCGAGGTGCTCGGTCTTCTGCGTGGCCACTTCGGCCAGGTGGAACTGTTCCAGCAGCAGCTGCGCCCGCTCGGCCACGCCGGCATCGCTGCCCAGCGACTTCCACCAGCGCGCGCCCAGCCCGCGGTGCTGCGACACGACCAGCGCCAGCGTCTCCAGCGGCGTCATGGACGCGAACAGCTGGTTGATCTGGAAGGTGCGCACCATGCCGCGGCGCACGCGCTTGTAGGGCGCCAGCTGCGAGATGTCCTTGCCTTCGAGGGTGATGCTGCCCGAGGTGGGCTCCAGCACGCCGGTCAGCAGGTTGATCAGCGTCGTCTTGCCGGCGCCATTGGGGCCGATCAGTGCGTGACGCGCGCCGCGGCGCAGGTTCAGGGTGACGTCGTTGGTGGCGGTGATGCCGCCGAACTTCTTCACCAGCCCCTGGCAGGAGAGGACGACGTCGTTCATCAGGAACCTCCCCCGGGCTTGCCCACTGCGGGGTCCGCGCCTGCCGCCTCCGGAACGAGGGGGCCCGCAGCTTCGGGCGGCCGCGCTGCGTCGGGCCGCCTCCTCCACCAGGTCCAGGGCTTCAACAGGCGGTCGCGGCCGACCAGCACCAGCACCACCAGGAACAGGCCCAGCCAGAAGGTCCAGTACTGGGGCGTGATCTGCGACAGGAAGTCCTGCATCAGCCGGAACACGGCGGCGCCCAGCACGCCGCCATACAGCCAGCCGGTGCCGCCGATCACCAGCATCAGCATCACGTCGGCGGAGCGGTGGAACTCCAGCACGTCGATCGATGCGAAGCCCGAGCTCTGCGTGAACAGCGCCCCGGCGGCACCCGCCATCGCGGCGGCGACGGTGTAGACGGCGACCAGGCGGGCATGCACCGGCACGCCGATGGCCATGGCACGCAGGCGGTTGTCGCGGATCGCCTTGAGCGTTGCGCCGAAGGGCGAGTTGACGATGCGCCGGGCGACGAGGAACAGGATCAGCAGCACCGACAGCGAGTAGTACGAGGCGGTGTGGCCGGCGAGGTCGAACTCGAACTTGCCGAGCACCGGCGAGAACAGCAGGCCCTGGATGCCGTCGGTGCCGCCGGTGAGCCAGTCCAGCTTGTTCGCCAGTTCGGCGAGCAGCAGCGCGACGCCCAGCGTCACCATCAAGCGCGTCAGGTCGCTGCCGCGCAGCACGGTCAGGCTCGCCACCAGCCCGAGCAAGGCCGCGACGCCCATGGCCACCAGCAGGCCCAGGTGCGGGTCCGGCATGACGTGCTTGCAGAACAGCGCCGCGGTGTACGCGCCCAGTCCGAAGAAGGCCGCGTGGCCCAGCGACACGATGCCGGCGAAGCCGAGCACCAGGTCGAGCGACACCGCGAACAGGGCCAGGATGGCGATCTCGTTGATCAGCGCCGCATGGGAAGGGAACACCAGCGGCATGGCGAACGCGGCGAGCCACAGCACGGGCTCCCAGGGCTTCATGCGGCTGGCGCGCTGCAGGTTGGTCTGGGCCGGGATCATGCCTTGCCCCCTTGCCGCACGAACAGGCCGTTGGGCCGCCACAGCAGGATGACGATCATCAGGCTGTACACGATGAAGGCCCCCATCTTGGGGATGTAGTACTTGCCGGCCACGTCCGCGATGCCGAGCAGCAGCGCGGCCAGCAGCGGCCCGGTGATGGAGGACGTGCCGCCCACGGCCACCACGATCAGGAAATAGATCATGAACTTGAGCGGGAAGGTGGGGTCCAGCCCCAGCACCTCGGCGCCCAGCGCCCCGCCCAGGCCCGCCAGGCCGGAGCCGAAGGCGAAGGTGGAGAGGAACACCACGTTGACGTTGATGCCCATGCCGGCCGCCACGCGCTGGTCGTCGACCGCGGCGCGCAGGCGGCTGCCGAAGCGCGTGCGCGAGAGGATGTATTGCAGTCCCAGCGTCAACGCCGCGCACACCGCGATGATGAACAGCCGGTAGTGGCCCATGCCCAGCGAACCGATCTCCGTGCGTCCCTTGAGCCACGGGGGCAGCTGCATGATCTGCTGCGTCGAGCCCACGTAGTAGTCCACCGCCGCCACCGCCATGAACACCAGGCCGATGGAGAACAGCACCTGGTCCAGGTGGGGCTTGTGGTACAGGGGCCGGTACAGCGTGCGTTCCAGCACCGCGCCGAGCAGCGCCGAGCCCGCGAAGGCGATCGGCAGGCAGACCAGGAACGGCACGTCCAGCCGCTGCATCAGCAGCACCGTGATGTAGCCGCCCGCCATGGCGAAGGCGCCGTGGGCCAGGTTGATGAAGTTCATCAGGCCCATGGTCACGGCCAGTCCGACCGCCAGCACGAACAGCAGCATGCCGTAGGCGATGCCGTCGAAGAGGATGGTGAGCATGGTGGGAGTGGAGGTTACTCCCTCCCCTCTCGGGGGAGGGTTGGGGCGGGGGCGCGCCGTCCTGCGGGCTTGCGCGCCCCCCTCCCGGCCTTCCCCCGCAGGGGGAGGAGCAAGGCAGGATTACTTGGTCTTGCCCGGGTCCTTCACGTCCTTGATGACGTCGAACTCCACGTTCCAGAGCTGGCCGTCCTTCTTCTCCACCTTGCGCAGGTAGATGTTCTGCACGACGTCGCGGGTCTGGGCGTCGATGAACACCGGGCCACGCGGGCTCTCGAAGATCTGGCCCTTCATCGCCGCCAGCAGCGCGTCGCCGCCGCCCTTGCCGCCGGTCTTCTTGAGCGCTTCGTAGATGACGCGCATGCCGTCGTAGCCACCGACGGCCATGAAGTTGGGACGCAGGTTCTTGTTGGCCTTCGTGAAGGCTTCGACGAACTTCTTGTTGGCCGGCGAGTTGTGGTTCGTAGAGTAGTGGTGCGAGGTCACCACGCCCAGCGCGACGTCGCCCATGTCGTTGAGCTGGTCGTCGTCGGTGATGTCGCCGGTGCCGATCAGCTTGATGCCGGCCTTGTCCATGCCGCGCTCGCCGAACTGCTTCATCAGCGCCGCGCCGGCGCCCGAGGGCGTGAACACGAACAGCGCGTCGGGCTTGAGGTCACGCACCTTCTGCAGGAAAGGGGCGAAGTCCGGGTTCATCAGCGGCACGCGCAGCGACTCGGTCACCTTGCCGCCGTTGAACTGGAAGCGCTCCTTGAAGAACTTCTCGGCGTCGATGCCCGGGCCGTAGTCGGACACCAGCGTCACCACGTTCTTGATGCCGTTCTTGGGCGCCCAGTCGGCCAGCGCCACGGAGGCCTGCGGCAGGGTGAAGCTGCTGCGCACGATGTAGGGCGAGGCTTCGGTGATGCTGGAGGTCGCGGCGGCCATCACCACCAGCGGCGTCTTGGACTGCGTGGCGATCGGCGCGACGGCCAGCGCCGAGGGCGTGATGCCCATGCCGGCCAGCACGTTGACCTTGTCGTTGACCACCAGTTCCTGCGCCAGGCGGCGCGTGTTGGCGGGCACGCTGGCGTCGTCCTTGACGATCAACTGCACCTTCTTGCCGGCCACCGTGTCGCCGTTCTGCGCCATCCACAGCTTGGCGGCCGCCTCGATCTGGCGGCCGGTGGTGGCCTGCTGGCCGGTCATCGGCAGGATCAGGCCGATCTTGAACACGTTGTCCTGCGCCAGGCTCAGGCCGCTGGCCCCGGCGAGCGCGAGGACCGCGGCGGTCTGCAGAAGGGTTCTTTTGTGCATGGCGTGGGATCTCCTTGGTTGACTTGGACCGGGCGCGTGCGAGCGCTGCCTGCCGAAGCGTGCGCTGCGCATTCTGAAGGCCCGCTTCGCCATCGCAAACCTCAGGCGCGTCTAGCAGTTATGAGGCTTTGCGATATCGAAGCGCGAGTTATTGCACATGGCTGGGTGGCTGGCCGGAAAACACCGGACTGCCGAGCCAGGTGGCGGGAGTATCGCCCATGCCGCATGAACGCAACCGGCCCTGCGCTACCGCTGTCGGATCAAGCGCACCCCCGGCATCCGGCCCAGGTCCTCGGCCCGCACGGCTTCGCGCAGGTTGCGCTGGGCGATGCGCGAATGCTCGCGCATGATGGCCTCGGCCCGCGCGCCTTCCCGCCCCTCGATGGCGTCGAGCACCTGCCGGTGCTGGTCCTGGGCGACGATCAACATGTCGCGGGCCCGGGGCGAATCGGCCTGCACCACCACGAACCCGGAGGGCGAGGCGAACGGCAGGTTCACCACCCGCTCCAGTTCGCGCGACAGCACGGGGCTGGCCGCCATCTCGACCAGCAGCACGTGGAAGCGCTGGTTCAGCACGACGTAGCGGGTGAAGGCCTCGTCGTCCAGGGCGGGCTGCAGCAACAGCGTGTCGATGTCGGCCAGGCACGCGCGGGCTTCGGCCAGCACCACGGGGGCGACGCCGCGCTCCGCCGCCACGCGCGCCGACAGGCCTTCCATGGTGCCGCGCAGTTCGATGGCGTCCGCCACGTCCCGCTCGGAAAAGGTACGCACGGCGTAACCGCCGTTGGGCAGGGCCTGGAGCAGCCCTTCCTGCTCCAGGCGCATCAGCGCGGCGCGGATCGGCGTGCGCGACACGCCCAGGCGCTCGACCAGGTTGAGCTCGGCGATGCGGGCGCCGCCCGGCAACTCGCCGGCCAGGATCATCTCGCGCAGGCGCAACTGGGCCTTCACGGCCTGCGAACCACCCTGCTCGTCCGCCGGCACGACCGGCATCCCGGCGTTCATGCTGAGCCTCTTGTATACATGGACGGCAGATTAACCGCCGCACGCGGCACCGTCAATCGGCTCTCTCCAGAGGTAAACATCGGCGGAGACCCTGGCGAGGTCGGCCGAGCCTGTATACAACGCGTATCCCGTGACGTATGATCCGGCCGAAATTTCCCCCCAACCCTGCCGGACCCGCCCATGTTTCCCAAGAACGCCTGGTACGTCGCCTGCATGCCGGACGAGATCGACGACAAGCCGCTCGGCCGCACCATCTGCAACGAGAAGATCGCTTTCTACCGCCGCGGCGACGGCCAGGTGGCGGCGGTCGAAGACTTCTGCCCGCACCGCGGCGCCCAGCTGTCCCTGGGCTACGTCTCGGAAGGCAACCTGGTCTGCGGCTACCACGGGCTCGTGATGGGCTGCGACGGCAAGACCGTCGCCATGCCCGGCCAGCGCGTGCAGGGCTTCCCGAAGAACAAGTCCTATCCCGTGATCGAACGCTACGGCTTCGTGTGGGTGTGGCCCGGCGACGCGGCGCAGGCGGATCCGGCGAAGCTGCACCACCTGGCGTGGGCCGAGAGCCCCGACTGGACCTACGGCGGCGGGCTGTACCACATCAAGTGCGACTACCGCCTCATGGTCGACAACCTGATGGACCTCACGCACGAGACCTACGTGCACACCACCAGCATCGGCCAGAAGGAGATCGACGAGACGCCGGTCACGACGAAGACCGAAGGCGAGCACGTCGTCACCAGCCGCTTCATGGAGAACGTGATGCCGCCGCCGTTCTGGCGCGCCAACCTGCGCGGCAACGGCCTGGCCGACGACGTGCCGGTGGACCGCTGGCAGGTGTGCCACTTCTACCCGCCCTCGCACATCATGATCGAGGTGGGCGTGGCCCATGCCGGCAAGGGCGGCTACAACGCGGATGCCAAGGACAAGGTCTCCAGCATCGTCGTGGACTTCCTCACCCCTGAGACCGAGACCACCATGTGGTACTTCTGGGGCATGGCGCGCAACTTCAACGTGAAGGACACCAACCTCACGGCGCAGATCCGCGAGGGGCAGGCCAAGGTGTTCTCGGAAGACACGGCGGTGCTGGAGGCCCAGCAGCGCAACCTGCTGCTGAACCCGCAGCGCAAGCTGCTGATGCTCAACATCGACGCCGGCGGCGTGCAGTCGCGGCGCATCATCGACAAGCTCGTTGCCGCGGAAGACCCGCAGAAGCTGGTGGCCTGAAAATGTGCCCCCACGCTCACATTCGTTCGCTGCCCCCCGAAGGGGCTTCAGCCTCCTTGAGGCGGCTCGGCGGAGGCTGACATGACGCAGATCACCGTCAAGGTTGCGCGCAAGGCGCAGGAAGCGCAGGACATCGCCAGCTTCGAGCTGGTCAAGCCGGACGGCTCCGCCCTGCCCGGCTTCAGCGCCGGCTCGCACATCGACGTGCAGGTGCCCGGCGGCCTCACGCGCCAGTACTCGCTGTGCAACGACGCGGCGGAAAAGCACCGCTACCGCATCGCGGTGCTGCGCGACCCGGCTTCCCGCGGCGGCTCCGCGGGCATGCATGACGCGGTCAAGGAAGGCGACACGCTCCTGATCAGCGAGCCGCGCAACCACTTCCCCCTGGTGCATGCCCAGCGCACGGTGCTGCTGGCCGGCGGCATCGGCGTGACGCCCTTGTTGTGCATGGCGCAGCGCCTGGCGCAGATCGGGGCCGAGTTCGAGATGCACTACTGCACCCGCTCGCCTTCGCGCACCGCCTTCCGCGACGAGATCGCGGGCGCCGACTGGGCCGAACGCGTGGACTTCCATTTCGACGATGGAGATGCGGGCCAGAAGCTGCAGCTCGAGGAAGTGCTGGCCAAGCATGACCCGGGCACCCACGTCTACGTCTGCGGCCCCACCGGCTTCATCGACTGGGTGGTCAAGACCGCGGACCGTCTCGGCTGGGCCAAGGACCAGGTGCACCTGGAATACTTCGGCGCTGCCCCGCAGGACACCACGGGCGACCGCCCCTTCCAGGTGAAGATCGCCAGCAGCGGCGCGACCTACGCGGTCGGCGCCGACGAGACGGTGGTGCAGGCGCTGCAGAAGCACGGCATCGAGATCCTCACCTCCTGCGAGCAGGGCGTCTGCGGCACCTGCATCACCCGCGTGCTGCAGGGCGAGTGCGACCACCGCGACCTGTACTTCACCGACGAAGAGAAGTCCAAGCACGACCAGTTCACGCCTTGCTGCTCGCGGGCGAAATCGGCGGTGCTGGTGCTGGACATGTGAGGGGGCACCGGTGGGGTTCGCGCGGAGGGTGAGCGAACGCGAACCCGCCGCGCCCGGAGCACCCCTCCCCGACCGTTTAAGATCCCCGCTTCCCCGAGAGACACCACCATGATGAAACTCCCCGCCCGCTACGACCACGTCGGCAGCTTCCTGCGCCCGAAGTACCTGCTCGAAGCCCGCGCGCAGAAGGCCCGCGGCGACATCACGCCCGAGCAGCTGCGCAAGGTGGAAGACCAGGCGATCACCGAGATCGTGAAGTTCCAGGAGGACGTGGGCCTCAAGAGCGTCACCGACGGCGAGTTCCGCCGCACCTACTTCCACATCGACTTCCTCGAGCAGCTCGGTGGCGTCAAGACCGACATCCCGGTCACGATCAAGAAGCCCGACGGCACCGAGGAGCTGGCCCCGCCGGTGATCCGCGTCACCGACAAGGTGCGCCACGCCAAGGACATCCAGAAGGCCGACTTCGAGTACCTCAAGTCCCAGGTCTCCGCCGGCCACACGCCCAAGGTGACCATCCCCTCGCCGACCATGCTGCACTTCCGCGGCGGCCGCGCGGGCATCAGCAAGGACGCCTATCCCGAGCTGGACCCGGCCTTCTACGACGACGTGGCCAAGGCCTATGGCGACGAGCTGCGCTCCCTGTACGAGGCGGGCTGCCGCTACGTGCAGATGGACGACACCAACCTGGCCTACCTGTGCGACGAGAAGATGCGCGAGGCGGCCCGCCAGCGCGGCGACGACCCCAACGAGCTGCCGCACCGCTACGCGAAGTTCATCAACAAGGTCGTGGCGCAGAAGCCCGAAGGCATGCTGCTGGCCATGCACCTGTGCCGCGGCAACTTCAAGAGCACGCACGCCGCTGCCGGCAATTACGAGCCCGTGGCCGAGGCGCTGCTCACCGAGATGAACATCGACGCGTTCTTCCTGGAGTACGACGACGAGCGTTCGGGCGACTTCCGGCCGCTGCGCTACCTGAAGCCGGGCAAGACGGTCGTCCTGGGCCTGGTCACCACCAAGTTCGACCAGCTCGAAGACAAGGACGCCCTGAAGCGCCGCATCGACGAAGCGGCGAAGTACGCCCCGATGGAGCAGCTGGCACTGTCGCCCCAGTGTGGCTTTTCCAGCACGGTCCACGGCAACAACATCCACGTCGAAGCGCAACGCAACAAGCTGCGGCTGGTGATCGACACCGCGCGCGAGATGTGGGGCGACTAGGCGTCCGTCTCGTCCGCTCAGTCAAGCGCCGCCCCCGCGGCGCTTTTTTTTCGCCGAGAATGACCGCATGGCAGCTGTGTTGTTGATCGAGGACGACGAGGCCCAGCGCTTCGTCGCCCGTTTCGCCCTGAAGAAGGCAGGCCACGAAGTGCAGGAGGCCGCAGATGGCGTGGAAGGCCTGCGCGCCGCGCGCGAGCAGTGCCCGGACGTGATCGTGTGCGACGTGATGATGCCGGCGGTGACCGGCTACGACGTCCTGGCACAGCTGCGCGCGGACCCCAACCTGGCCACGATTCCCGTCATCCTGCTGACGGCCATGTCCGACCGCAAGCACATGCGCCAGGGCATGACCGCGGGTGCCGACGACTACATCACCAAGCCGTACCGCCCCGACGAGCTGTGCGAAGCGGTGACCGCGGTGCTGGCGCGCCGCCAGGTGCAAGAGGAAGCGTTCCGCACGTCCGTGTCCGACATCGTCGAGACCGCGCTGGAGCAGCAGAAGGAAACCCTGGGCCGCCACTACGAAAGCCAGCTGCAGCGCGCGATCAACAAGCGCTGGACGCAGGCCCACGGCGCCACCGACCTGCACTACGCGCGCGCCTTCCTCCTGCTGGCCGACCTGATCGGCGACACGCCGGACGAAGAGGCAGCGCTGGCGGAGCGCGTCAAGCAGGGGCAGCAGGCGGCGCGCGACACGCTGTACCTGTTCGGCGCCACGCAGGTGCTGCCTTATGGGCCCAAGCTGATGGCCGTGTTCGCGGCCGATGCCGAAACGAGGACGACGCCGGTGGAACGGCAGGTGCTGCGCGCCGCCGTCGCGCTGGCAAAGAGCGTGCCGCGCGAGCGCAAGGTGCGCATCGCCCTGCACGCCGGCCCGGTTGCGCTGGTGGCCATGACGGACGGGCTGCACGGTGACCAGGGCCATGCACTGGTCCCCGGTGAAGCGGTGCACGCGGTGGGCGCGCTGGAGGAAGCGGCCGCCGCCGAAGGCTGGCGCATCGCCGCCAGCGACAGCCTCGCGACCTTGCTGGGGGCGCAGGCCATGCTCGGGCGGCGCGGCCGCACCCGGCGCGGCGACGCGGGCGTCGAGATCCTGGGCGTGGCGCCGGCCACTTGAGCCCTCCCCCCGCGGCGCGCACAATGGCGCGGCGCAACGCAGGAGGCTTCCATGCTGCAGTTCCCGCTGTCCCGCCGTCCCGTGCTGGCCTGGCTGGCCGCCGGCGCCCTGCTCCCTGGAACCTCACGCGCGCAAGCCGGCAGCGCGTTCCAGTCCTGGAAGCTCGCGACCTCGCGCCGCACCGGCATCCACGACGTCGCGCCGGCGCCCGATGGCGGCGTGTTCTTCTCCGCACAGGCCAGCGGCCACCTAGGCTGGTTCGAGCCGTCCACGGGCCGCACCGAACTCGTCCCGCTGGGTCCGGGCTCCTCGCCGCACGGCGTGGTGCAAGGGCCGGACCGCGCAGCCTGGCTCACCGACGGCGGACAGAACGCCATCGTGCGCGTCGGCTGGCCGGACCGCAAGGTGAGCGCCTTCCCCCTGCCCGCCGGCACGCCCTGGGCGAACCTCAACACCTGCACCTTCGATGGCGACGGCGACCTCTGGTTCACCGGCCAGTCCGGCTACGTCGGCAAGCTCGCCGTGAAGACGGGACAGGTGAGCGTGAAGCAGTCGCCGCGCGGCCGCGGGCCCTACGGCATCTGCACGACGCCTGCCGGCGAGGTGTGGTGGTGTTCGCTTGCCGGCTCCTTCATCGCCCACGTCGACCGCAAGACCGGCGAGTCGCGCATCGTGGAGCCGCCCACGCGCGACCAGGGCGCGCGGCGCGTCTGGAGCGACAGCCGCGGCCGCATCTGGGTCAGCGAGTGGAACAGCGGCCAGGTCTCCATGCACGACCCCGCCGCGAACAGCTGGCGCGCCTGGAAGGTCCCGGGCGACCGGCCGATGATCTACGCCGTCTACGTGGACGAGCGCGATCGCGTCTGGGTCAGCGACTTCGGCGGCAACGCGGTGTGGGCGTTCGACCCGCGCAGCGAGAAGTTCGAGAAGTTCGCCCTGCCGCGCGAGAGCGGCAACGTGCGGCAGATCCTGGGTCGCAAGGGCGAGGTGTGGCTGCCGGAAAGCGGCACGGAGCACATCGCCGTGATCCGCAGCGCGGCCGCCTAGTTCAGCACGTACACCAGGCCGAAGGCGCCCACGGACAGCGTCCTGTCGCCGGCGTTGGTGTACGAGGCGACGCCCAGCGAGTGGTAGTTCGATGCGAAGGCCTTGAGCGCCCCCACGCCGAACACCTTGGCGACCGGGCTGCGCTCGCCCACCGATTCCTGGATGCGCTCGCGGTGGCGCTGCGGCGAGGGGTTCAGCACGGCGGCGAGCAGCAGCGCGGCGACGAGGACGATGGCGGTGGTGAGGGTCTTGTGGCGCATTCGGTTTCCGTCAGGGCTGCGGCTCAGGCGCGTCCGAGCAGGACGTCGCGCCGCTGCAGGCTGTCCGCCGGCCAGTACTGGCGGCGGTCGTAGTACGCGGGCACCGCCGGAACGCCCGCAGGCAGTTGCACCCAGGGCTGCCTGGAGGCGGTGTAGATGTGGATGTCGGGCGGCAGCGCGTCCGGGTCGTCCAGCGTGCCCACGCGCACGAAGTGCACGCGCGCGCCGGCACCGGCGTAGTTGCTCCAGACCGCGATCTGGCAGCGCGGGCAGCGCGCGATGCGCTGGCCCTTGCCGCTTTCCGACGGCGTGTCGACCACGACCGGCTCGCCGGCCAGCAGCTCGACGCGGTCGGCCTCGATCATCGCGTTGAGGGCGAAGGAAGCGCCGCTCTCGCGCTGGCACCAGCGGCAATGGCAGCAGTGCACGAACAGCGGCGCCGTGCGCATGCGGTAGCGCAGGTAGCGGCAGTCACAGCCACCTTCGAGCGGGAAGTGCGCGGGACTCGTCACGGTTGGGCTGCATCATCCGGGAGTTCGGCGGCAGGCACAAGCCGGGCGCGGCCCAGCCACCACACCGCCCCGCACAGCGCCAGCAGCGTGGCGAGGGAACTGGCGGCCATCGCCCGGGCCGAAGGCGGTGGCGGCGCGACGGTCATCCCGGCCAGCGTCAAGCCAAGGATGGCGAGCACCAGCACGACCAGGGCGCGCGAGCGCCCTTGCGCAAGTGCCGCTCCCCTGGCGAATACCCAGAGTCCGGCCAGGACGATGCCCGACTCCAGCGCGAGCGCCCAGGGCAGGTGGTCCCACGCGCCCAGCCCCAGGTGCGGCGAGTCCGCGCCAAGCAGCGGCAGTTCGGGCCGATGGACCAGGAGGTCGAGGATCCAGTGCGAGAACACGGCCGCGGCGAGCAGGAGGGCGGCCCGCCGGCTGCCCGTGACGCCGAACGCCGCCGCGCCGACGGCCGCCGACCACCCGAGGCTGGCTGCCAGGCCGTGCGACCACGGGAAGACGAACGCGGCCTGGTGGGATGCCGCGAAATCCGGCGGGATGGTGACGGACTCCCACCCCAGCAGGATGAAGGTCCACAGGAGCAAATCCGACAGCAGCGCGGCGGCGACGAAGGCGCCCGCATTCACGCGGCGCTGCGCACCCGCGAGCGCCAGCGCCGCCCCGACGTGCCCGGCGAACACGGTCTCACACGGCGGGTCGCACGCCGGCGTGCGTGCCGGCCCATTGGCCAGCGACGATGACCAGCGGGATCAGGAGCTCGGCGATCACGTAGGTGAGCCACAGCGCATGCGGTTCGGGCAGGCCGACCTGGGACATGGAGATCAGCCGGCCGACGCCGCCCATGAAGCAGCCCAACGCGATCAGGTAGACCAGCGTGCCCTGCTCCCGCACGGTCCACGCCGCCCAGGCCGCGATCACTCCCATCGACAGGTAGACGGCGCCGAGGAAGCGGTGCAGGTTGTCCAGCCGCGGGGTGGTCTCGGGCTGGCCCAGGCTGACCTGCAGGGTGCCGCCGAACAAGGCGATGGCGGCGACGAGGAAGAGGCAGACCTGCACGACGCGTTGGCTGGCTGGCATGGGGCACCCCGCTGGATGCGCGCATGGTAGCCCTGCGCCCCGGCCCGGCCAACCCCGGCCGGCGCCGCCCTATTTCGCCCGCTTCGCCTTCGCGGTGGAGGCGTTGAGGGCCACCGCGGCGCGGACCAGCGCCTTGAACGCGCCTGCGTCCACGGTCTCGCCCTCGTGGATGTCGATCGCGCGCCGGGTGTTCCCTTCCAGGCTGGCGTTGAACAGGCGCGCCGGGTCCGCCAGCGCGGCGCCCTTGGCGAAGGTCAGTTTCACCACCGCCTTGTACGACTCGCCGGTGCACAGGATCCCGTCGTGGGACCAGACCGGCGTGCCCCGCCACTTGACCTCCTCCACGACACCGGGGTCGGCTTCCAGGATCAGCTTGCGCATCCTGGCGAGGGTCGTGCCGCGCCAGTCGCCGAGATCGGCGATCCTGCGGTCGATCAGGGTGGACGCGTTCGCGTCGCCCGGCGCGGCGGCGGTCGAAGGCCGGGATTTCATGGGCGGGAGCCTGGCGCCGTCCTTCAACGCTGCGCCTTGTCCTTGGCGTTCTGTGCCTCGATGCGCTCGCGCGCCGCCTGCCACTCGGCGTCGCTCCAGTCGCGCAACTCGTAGAAGTTGCCGCCGGTGGCGAGCGCGTTGCCGCCGTCCATCATGATGGCCTGGCCGGTGAGCCAGTCGCATTGCCCGGGCGCCATGAGGAAGGCGGCGAGGTTCTGCAGTTCGCTCATGCGGCCGGCGCGCGCCATCGGGTTGCGCGCCTTGCTGCGCGCGCCCGGCTCCTCGCCGGGATTGAGCCGCTTGCTCATGCCCTCGGTCGGGATCTCGCCGGGCCCCACGGCGTTCAGGCGCACGCCATGGCGCGCCCACTCCACCGCGAGCGACTTGGTCATGACCTCGATGCCGGCCTTGCTCATGGCCGAGGGCACGACATAGGGGCTGCCGTTGTCCACCCAGGTCGTGATGATGCTCATGACGCTGCGCCAGGGCTGGTCGGGCTTCCACTCGCCCGACTTGGCCTGCGCAATCCAGCGCTTGCCCACGGCCTGGGTGACGTAGAAGGTGCCGTGGAAGACGATGTTGGCGATGGCGTCGAAGGCGCGCGGCGACAGGCTTTCGGTCGGTGCGATGAAGTTGCCCGCCGCGTTGTTCACCAGCCCGGTGAGGCCGCCGCCGTCCCACAGGGCCTGCACCATCTCCTCCACGGCCTGTGCCACGCGGATGTCGACGCCGAAGGTGTCGACGCGCCGGCCCGGGAAGCGCTCGCGCCACTGCGCGGCGGTCTCGTCGCAGACCTGCTTGCGGCGGCCGCAGATGGCGACGTCGCCGCCGAGGGAGAGGAAGTGTTCGGCCATCGCCCGGCCCAGGCCGGTGCCGCCGCCGGTGACCAGGATGCGCTGGCCCGCGAACAGTTGCGCTGCGTACATGGCTGTCTCCCCCGGGCGGCGCCCGATGCCGGGCAATGTAGCAGCCGCCGCGGCTGCCAGGAAGCCGGCTCAGGCCGGCAGCGGCACCTGGACTTCCAGCCGCGTGCCCCCGCCCGGTTCGCTCGCGATGGCGAAGGTCCCTTGCAGCAGCTGCACGCGTTCGCGCACGCCCACCAGGCCCAGCGAGGCCGGCCGGCGCGGCCGGGCGGGCGCGAAGCCCACGCCATCGTCCTGCACGGCGAGCACCACGTCGTCGCCCTCGCGGCGCAGGCGCACCTGCACGCGGCTGGCGTGCGCGTGCTTGGCCACGTTCACCAGCGATTCCTGCAGGATGCGGAACAGGCCGGTGGCCTGCGGGTCCTCCACGTGCAGCGCCGCGTCCACGTCCAGCTCGCAGGCGATGCCGTGCCGTTCCTCGAAGTTGTGCGCCAGCCATTCGACCGCGGCCAGCAGGCCCAGGTCGTCGAGAACGGGCGGGCGCAGGTCCGCGGCGATCCTGCGCGTGGCTGCGACGGCCATGTCCAGCAGTTCCAGCATGGCTTGCAGGCGTGCCTGGCTCGCTTCGCGCTGCTCCAGGTTGTCGCGGACCCACGCCGTGTCCAGCTTGAGCGCCGTGAGCGTCTGCGCCAGTTCGTCGTGCAGCTCGCGAGCGATGCGCGCCTTTTCCTCCTCGCGGGCGCGCACCGCCTCGGCGGCGACGGCCGCGAGCTCCTCCTTGCCGCGTGCGCGTTCGCCCGCATCGCGCACGACGACGGGCAGGATGCGGCCTTGCGGTCCCTGAAGCTGTGCGTCCATGCGGCCCCTAGAGGTAGCGTTCCGCCTGCGCGAGCAGGTCCTGCGGTGGCGGCACGTCGGCGCGTGCGCAGCGCACGAACGCGACCACCGCCTGCGTCCGCTCGCCGATGCGCAGCTCCACGAGCGTCAGCGCCTGCTGCGGCTCGGCCTCGGCCGCGTCCACCTTCACGTTCATGCGGTCCAGGCGCAGCTCGGTGCGCTCCAGGCTCACGTAGCGCGCGGGATGGCCGAAGACCTCCTTGATCTGCGCGATGTAGCCGTCCAGGGTGACCAGCGTGGACTTGACCTCGATGTAGTCCTTGACGGCCTCGTCGAGCTCGCGCTTGACCTCCGCGATCTGCTGCTCGATGGTGGCGGGGTCGTCCACGATGCCCTGCATGCCGTCCTGCGCCAGTTTCAGGAAGCGCAGGCGGGTGGAGAGCCAGGCCTTGTGCTGCTCCTTCTTCACGCCCTGGCGATCGATCTCCAGGATGCGGCCCAGCGCCACCTGGGCCAGGCGCAGCACGATGCGCTTGCCGACCTCCAGCCGCGTCTGCGCCTCGCTGTCGGACGGCCCGACGAGCCGGTGGCCGGTGAACGCCACCGTCGTGCGCGTCACGTCCTCCATCAGCATCCCGCCCTGGTAGCGGGGCGCGAACACCGTCTTCTCCTCGCGCCGCATGCCCAGCAGCGCGATCGCCTCCTGCGCACCCGCGTGCGAGGCGAAGAAGGCGCGCAGTTCCTTGCTGCGTCCCAGGAAGGCGGGGATGTCGTCGGGACTGGCGAAAAAGGCGTTCAGGCAGCGGTCCTCGCCCCAGCGGCTGCGGGTGAGCAGCAGCGGCTCCAGCGGCGTGCGGCCGATCTCGCGCAGGTAGGCGATGGTGGCGCGGATGCACGGGTCCAGCTTCTCGCGGTAGCGCCGGTCGGCCCGCACCCGGGGCTCCACGGTGTCGACGACCAGGTCCGTCAGCTCCGCGACCAGCGCCTGGTCGGGCGCGTCTTCCGTGCGGCCGAACAGGGCCGCGACCACGCGGTCGATCAGGGAGGCGGCGGCCACGCTACCAGTCCATGGTGGGCACCCACGCGTTCAGCGGCTTGCCCTGGTACAGGCGGCCCCGGATGCGGTTGGCCAGTTGCTCGGCATGCGAGCGGGTGGTTTCCATTTCGATCAGCGCCGTCGGGGCGCCGCTCTCGTGCACGAGCTTGATGGCCTCCACGGGCGCGAAGGGCGACAGCGCGTCGCGGATGCCCTCCTCGTCGACGTCGTCGGGCAGGTTGCCGATCACGATGCGCATGGTTTGCTCCTCACCCCATGATGTTCACGCCGCCATCGACGTACACGGTGCCGCCGGTGATGCGGCGCGCGTACGGCGTGGCCAGATAGGCGCAGGCGAAGCCCACGTCCATGATGTCCACCAGCTCGCCCACGGGCGCGCGCTGCATCGCTTCGTTCAGCAGCAGGTCGAAGTCCTTCAGGCCGGAGGCGGCACGGGTCTTCAGCGGACCGGGCGAGATGGGATGCACCCGGATGCCCCTGGGCCCGAGCTCGTAGGCCAGGTAGCGGCAGGACGCCTCCAGCGCCGCCTTCACCGGGCCCATCAGGTTGTAGTTGGCCACCACCTTCTGGGCGCCGTGGTAGCTCATGGCGAACAGGGTGCCGCCTTCCGTCATCAGGGGCGCGGCGAGCCTGGCCATGCGGATGAAGGAGTGGCAGGAGATGTCCATCGCGCCGGCGAAGCCCGCGGCGCTGCTGTCCAGGAGGCCGCCCTGCAGGTCCTCCTTGGGCGCCCAGGCGATCGAGTGCACCACGATGTCGAGCCGACCCCAGGTGTCGCGCACGCGCTCGAACACGGCCTCCATCTCGCCCGGCTTGGCCGCGTCCAGCGGCAGCAGCAGCGGCGACTCGATCTGCCGCGCCAGCGGCTCCACGTAGGTCTTCGCCTTCTCGTTCAGGTAGGTCAGCGCCACCTCGGCGCCCAGTTGCCGGAAGGCCGACGCGCAGCCCCAGGCAATGGAGTGTTCGTTGGCGACGCCGACGACCAGCGCCTTCAGGCCCTTCAGGGGCGGCGTGGGGACAGGCTTCATGGTGCGCTCCTCGGTTCCAGCGTGAGGGTGAGGTGGACGGCGCCCGAGGCGCGTTGCTGCGCGAGCGGCAGGCCGGCGCCGCGCAGCAGGCGCAGCATGGGGGTGTTCTCGGCCAGCACGTCGGCGTGGATGCGTTGGATGCCCGCGGCACGCGCGACCGCGCCCAGGTGACGCAGGAGCACCGTGCCCAGGCCGCGGCCCTGGTGCGTGTCCTCCACCGCGCAGGCCATCTCGGCCTCGCCCGGCGCCAGCACGACGTAGCGCGCGCCACCCACGATGCGCTCGCCCCCGGCATGCGGCTCGGTGGCGACGAGCGCCACGTGCCGGATGAAGTCGACATTCACGAAGCGGGAGACTTCCTCCTCGCTGAAGCCGTTGCGCGGCGCGAAGAAGCGGCGCACGACGGATTCATCGCTCATGCGGCCGACCGACTGGCGCAGGGCGTCCGCGTCGCCGGGGCGCAGGGCGCGGATCTCCACGCACGTGCCGTCCCGCAGCGTGTCCCGGGCACGGTAGGCCGCCGCATCCATTCAGCCGGCCATGAGCGCCCGCGCATGCCGGGCGATCATCAGCTCTTCGTTCGTGGGAAGCACCCACGCGGACACGCGGCTGCCGGCGGCGCTGATGCGCGGCCCGTCCTTCGCGTTCGCGGCCGGATCGAGTTCGACGCCGAGCCAGGCGGCGTCCTCGCACACGCGCTGGCGGATGAAGGCGGCGTGCTCGCCGATGCCGGCGGTGAACACGATCGCATCCAGCCCGCCGAGCGACGCGGCCAGCGAGCCCAGCTCGCGGCGGATGCGGTAGATGTACAGGTCGATCGCCATCCGCGCCCGCGCATCGTCGCTGGCCAGCAGCGCGCGCATGTCGCTGGAGATGCCGGACACGCCCAGCAGCCCGGACTGGTTGTAGACCAGCTTCTCGATCGCGCGCACATCCATGCCGCGCTGGTCCATGAGGTAGAGGATCACGCCGGGGTCCACCGCACCGCAGCGCGTCCCCATCGGCAAGCCGTCCACCGCCGTGAAACCCATGGTGCTCGCCACGCTGCGGCCCGCCTGCAGCGCGCACATGCTGGCGCCGTTGCCCAGGTGCAGCACCACGGTGCGGCCCTGGGCCGCGCGCTCGTCCACCTGCGGCAGCACCGAGGCGATGTACTCGTACGACAGGCCGTGGAAGCCGTAGCGGCGCACGCCCTCCTCGTGCAGCTTCGCGGGCAGCGCGAACATCTGCGCCACCTCGGGGTTGCCGCGGTGGAAGGCGGTGTCGAAGCAGGCGACCTGGGGCAGTTCCGGCAGGCGCTCCAATACCACCTGGATCGCCCCCAGGTTGTGCGGCTGGTGCAGCGGTGCCAGCGGCTCGAAGCGCCGCAGCTGCTCCACCACCGCCGCGGTGACGCGCACCGGGGCGGCGAAATCCATCCCGCCGTGCACCACGCGGTGCCCGATGGCGGCCAGCCGGTCACGCCCCAGGTGCGTGCGCACGTAAGGCACGAGGTGGTCCAGGGCCCCCGCATGCCCCAGTTGCACGCCGTCGGCCCAGGTGGTCTCTTCCAGCACTTCGCCGTCCTTGTCCTTCGCCACGAAGCGCGGACGCGTGTGCAGGCCCTCGACCTGGCCGCGCAAGGACAGCTCGAGGCCGTTGCCGCGCAGCAGGAACAGGGAGTACTTGATGCTCGAGGAGCCGGCGTTGAGGACCGCGATCGCGTCTGCCATGGCCTGCTCCTATTGCACCGCCTTGGCCAGCGCGTCGCGCCGGGCATTGGCCACCAGGGAGGCGACGGCGCAGGAAGCGAGCCGGGTCATCACCGAGTCGGCGCGGCTGGTCAGGATCACCGGCACCTTGGCGCCCAGGACGATGCCCGCGGCATCGGCGTCGGCCAGGAAGCTCAGGCTCTTGGCGAGCATGTTGCCCGCCTCGAGGTCCGGCACGATCAGCACGTTGGCCCGGCCGGCCACCGGCGAGTCGATCTTCTTGATCGCCGCCGCCTTCAGGTCGATCGCGTTGTCCAGCGCCAGCGGACCGTCCAGGATGCCGCCGGTGATCTGGCCGCGGTCGGCCATCTTGCACAGCGCCGCGGCCTCGACCGTCGAAGGCACTTTGGGGTTGACCGTTTCCATGGCCGACAGGATGGCCACGCGCGCCTCTTCCCCGCCGAGGGCGTGGATCAGGTCGATCGCGTTCTGCACGATGTGGACCTTGTCTTCCAGGGTCGGGGCGATGTTGACCGCGGCGTCGGAAATGACCAGGGGCGTGTCGTGGTTCGGCACGTCCATGACGAAGCAGTGGCTGACCCGCCTGGAGGTGCGCAGGCCGCCTTCCCGCGCGACCACCGCTGCCATGAGTTCGTCCGTGTGCAGGCTGCCCTTCATCAGGCATTCCGCCCGCCCTTCGCGCACCAGCCGCACCGCCTCCGCCGCCGCGGCATGGCTGTGCGGCGCGTCGACGATCTCGTACTTCGAGATGTCGATGTCGGCCGCCTGCGCCGCCGCCCGGATCTTGTGCACGGGGCCGACCAGGATGGGCGCGATCAGGCCCAGCTTCGCCGCGTCGACGACGGCCGTGAGCGAGGACGCGTCGCACGGGTGGGCGACGGCCGTCGGCACCGCCGGCAGCTTCTTGGCCCGGGCGAGCAGCAGCTCGTAGTTGTGGTGCGTGCTCATCGCGCGCCTTTCTGCGCCACGCGGCGCCCACCGGAGCGACTGCGGCTGCCGCCGTTGCCCGCGCCCACGCTGGTGCGGATGCGCTCCATCATCGCGACCTGCTCGGGCAGCGGCTTGACCTTCTGCACGCGCTTGTCGGCCAGCACGTGGTCCAGCAGCGACAGGAAGCGCTCCCGGTCCGAAGCCGCGGGCAGCAGCCGCGGCAAGGTCTCGATGGCCTGCTCGGGCGCATACCGCACGATCAGCTCCTGCTCGCCGCGCACGCGCCGGGCCTCGTCCAGCGTCATGGCGGGCAGCAGGTCCTTGTATTCCTTCATCAGGTCCTTCTTCAGCTCCAGCCGCTCCAGCGGCAGCGGCTCGCCCTTGCGCGCGAGCAGGTAGGCGGCGCGCGCGGTCGCTTCGGCATAGCCGCCGTGGTCGATGGCTTCCAGCGCCTCCTTCACCACGGGAAGCTGGCGCGGGTCGCGCACCACGTCGCGGGCGCCGGGCGCGTCCCCGGCGCGATCGGCGAGATAGACCGAGAACATGTTGCCGTACAGCTGGAAGAACTGCGCCTCGCTGAGCGCGTCGCGCACCCCGCGGTAGTAGTCCATGGAAGCGCTGGTCAGCTCGGACATCAGCTTCTCGCCCTGGCGCGACGGGTGCTCGGGCGGCAGCGCCTTGCGCTGCTGCCGCACCATCTCCGCCGCCGGCTTGAGCCACCAGGTCGCGGGATTGAGGTCGGACACCGCCCAGCGCTGGTAGCGCAGGGGGTGGAAGCTGCGCCCGAGCTTGGCCCCGAGGTCGGTGGACATGGCCTGCACCAGCGGCCGCGCGAACAGCTCGTAGGCGTGCTGGTTGAAGTCGGAGAGGGCGGCGACCGCCTCGAAGGGCTTCTCGTCGCTGCGCTCGAAGCGGTTCAGGTTCGGGGTCAGCTCCTCCAGCGTCTTTTCCTGGAAGCTCACCTCGTACACGGGCTTGCCGTCCGGCCCCTTGCGCTCGGCGATCGCCATGCCGTACAGGCCGGGCGCGAGCGCCTCGATGGACTCCATCACCTCGACGATCTGCGCGTGTTCCTTCTTGGCCACCTTGCCCGAGACGAAGATTCCGAGGTGGCCGATGTCCTGGTGCAGCAGCCCGACGATCACCTGGCCGCGCACCTTGATCTCCTCGGTGCTGCCGTACACGTCGGCGACCCAGTTGAAGGCCTGTTCCGGCGGCGTGATGTTGTCGCCCATGGAAGCGAACAGGATGATGGGCACCTTCATCTCGCGCAGGTCGAACACGCCGCCCGCGCCGTCCTGCACGCCGCCCTTCCACAGCTTGTTGCCGACGAACAGGTTGCGGGTGATCCACTCGATCTCCTCGCGGTTCATCAGGAAGAAGCCGCCCCACCAGCGCTCGAACTCCAGGTAGCGCGGCGGCTCGGTGTCGACGTTCGCGAACAGGTGGTAGTACTTGTCCCAGTAGGTGTTGGCCGGATGCAGGTTCTCGAAGTTCTGCACCAGCCAGGCGCCGTCGAACTTGCCGCCGCCGATGTCCGAGGTGAGCGATGCGAGCCAGGTGCCACCGAGCAGCCCGCCCGCGTAGCGCATCGGGTTGTCGCCCTCGCCCTCTTCCCAGGCGCCACCCCAATACGACATCGGAGCGCCGTTGATCACCACCGGGCCGGTGTCGTCGGGATTGGCGCTGGCCAGCATCATCGCGGCCCAGCCGCCCTGGCAGTTGCCGACGATCGCCGGCTTGGGCGCGTCGGGATGCCGCGCGCGCACGTGCTGCACGAACAGGCGCTCGGCCTCGCACACGTCCAGCAGCGTCTGGTCCGGCTCGGGCTCCGGGAAGAAGATCACGAAGTAGACGGGGTGTCCTTCGCGCAGCGCCACGCCGACCTGCGAGTCGTCCTTGAAGCCGCCGATGCCGGGGCCATGGCCCGCGCGCGGGTCGATGATGACGTAGGGGCGCAGGCCGTCGTCCACGGTCACGCCGCGCGGCGGCACGATGCGCACCAGCGCGTAGTTGACGGCCCGCTCCAGGGTGCGGCCGTCCATGACCATCTCGTACTCGAAATGCAGCACGGGCGGCAGGCCGGCGCGCGTGTGCTCCACGAAGTTGTTGCCCCGTTCGCGCAAGGTGTCCCAGAACAGCACGGAGCGCTGGGCGAAGTCGATCGCGTACTGCCCGGCGCTGGCCAGGGCCTCCATTGGCGTGGGCGGCGTGTCGCCGGCGGCTGCGCCATAGCGGTCGACCGCTGCGCGGGCGCGTTCGGTGAACAGTTCGCGGGCGACGTTCAGGCGCTTCTGCAGCAGCTGGCCGACCTTGGCCGACAGCTCCGCGCTGCGCGACAGGTGACGGGTGGGGTCTTGCATGGCTCTCCCGGTGCGACGAGGTTGCGCCCGCGGCGGAACGTCCGCACGGGCTGCAGCGATGGTCGGGAATTGCTGCAGCGCCGGCCATCGGACCAAGGTCCCATGGGTGCCAAAGAGGCGCGCCACCCCTGCCAATGCGAGCGCGCGGGGCCGCCGCTGCCGCGTCGTGAAGTCGTGGCCAGCATCGGGGCCGCGCCGATCCATTCCGAAAAATCGCAGGAGGTCTCTGCGCGGGCCGAACGCAAAAGGTCGAGGCGCCGGGCCCGCGGCGTGTAACAGTTTTTTGTTACACGCTCGCCTCTGAGCGGCCATTGCGGGCCGGCAGCGGGAGTGCTACCTTCTGTTACCCCATCCAACGGAGCCCGCCATGAAGGTCCGCACCCTGGTCGCCGCGATCGCGACACTCGTCGTGGTTCCTGCCTTTGCGCAGGCCGTAGGAACCGTGACGACCGTCAACGGCGTCGCCACCATGCTGACGGGTGGGTCCGCGACCGCGCTGGCGCCCGGGATGACCGTCGTGCACGGCGCGCGCATCGTCACCACCAGCACCTCGTCCGCCACGCTGCGCATGAACAGCGGCTGCACGGTCACGGTGCCGCCCGGCCATGGGCTCACGGTGCTCTCCACGCAGACCTGCCCGCAGCTGCAGGCGGCGCTGCTACCGGTCACGCCGGCCGGGCCGTCCACCACGGTCATGGGCCAGACCGGCATGTTCGGCGGCGGGGTCGACCCTGCGGTCGCCCTCTGGGGGCTGGGTGTGGCCGGCTTCGTCATCTACGACGCGACCCGCGACGACGACGCGGTGCCGATCAGCGGTCGCTGAGCGGCTTTTTTTCCGGCTTCTTCGCCAGCGCGAGATAGAGCGCGCCGGCGGAGCACGCCATCGCTCCCAGCTGCCAGGGGCCGAGCGGCTCGGCGTGCACCACGGCTCCCGTGACCATGGCCACGACCGGCACCATCACCGACGACAGCCCGGCGACGCTGGGCGGCAGCAGCCCCACGATCGCGAACCACGCGGCATTGCCGATCGCCATGGGCACGACCGTGATGTAGGTGATGACGAGGACGGTCTGCAGCGACACGGCGTGGGTCTGGCCGCGGGCGAACCAGACGGCGCCGATGGCGAGCGGCACCGCGGCGATCAGCAACTGCCAGCCGGTGAGCACCAGCGCCGGCACCGGCACGTTGGCCCGTTTCAGCAGCACGGTGCCGATGGCCCACCCCAGGCCGGCCAGCAGTCCCAGCAGGAACCCCGCCGGGGCGTCGGCATAGGCCGCGCGTGCCGGCACCGCCAGGAGCGCCACGCCCAGCGCCGCCAGCGCGATCGCGAGCAGCATCCGCGGCGCCGGCTTCTCCCCGAACGCGAGCCACACGACCAGCACTGTCCACAGCGGCATCGTGAAGCCCAGGATGGCCGCCTGCCCGGAGGGGATGAGGATGGCGGCATAGGTGCTCGCGAGGTTCCACACCACCAGGTAGACCAGCGCCGCCGCGGTCACCGCGGGCCAGTACCGCCGGGGGATGGCGATGGGCAGGTGGCGCGCGCGGGCGAAGGCCAGGAGCAGGACGCCAGCCACGGTGAGGCTCACCGCGCGAAAGGTCCAGACGGACACTTCCTGCACGGCCAGGGGGAACAGGGCCCAGTTGGTGCCCCAGACGAGGGTGAGGACGAGGACGAGGGGAAGGGCTTTGGCGGCGGGAGACTTCATGCGCCCGCGATTGTGTCATCCACGGCGGCTCAGTGATGCTGCGGCGGCGTGACTTCCCAGTGCTGCATCACCCGGTCGTGGCCGTCCACGCTTTCCAGGCGCACGCGGAAGCCCCACAGCCTGGCCACGTGCTTGACGACTTCCTCCGCGCTGTTGTCCAGCGGACGGTCGTTGTGCCGGATGTGGCGCAGCGTGAGCGAGCGGTCGCCGCGCGCATTGACGTTCCACACCTGGATGTTCGGTTCGCGCCAGCCCAGGTCGTGCTGCCGCGAGAGCGACTCGCGCAGGCGCCGGTAGCCGTTGTCGTCGTGGATCGCCGCGACCTCCAGCTCCGACTGCGCGGCATCGTCCAGCACGGCGAACAGGCGCAGGTCGCGCATCAGCTTGGGCGAGAGGTACTGGCCGATGAAGCTCTCGTCCTTGAAGTGCCGCATGGCGTAGTCGAGCGACTTGATCCAGTCGCTGCCGGCGATGTC
This sequence comes from Ramlibacter sp. G4-7, assembly GCF_057784995.1. Classification (NCBI taxonomy): domain Bacteria; kingdom Pseudomonadati; phylum Pseudomonadota; class Betaproteobacteria; order Burkholderiales; family Comamonadaceae; genus Ramlibacter; species Ramlibacter sp. G4-7. Next base: position 156,415 of record NZ_JBYNTT010000005.1, on the reverse strand, counting down.
CGGGAACCACTCGCGGTCCTCGTCGGTCGGGTTCTGGCAGATGCGCTTGATGTCCGAGAACATGGCGAAGCCCAGCGCGTACGGGTTGATGCCGCTGTACGCCGGGTGCGTCACCGGCGGCTGGAACACCACGTTGGTGTGCGAGCTGAGGATCTCCATCATGTAGCCGTCCGAGAGCTGGCCCTCGTCGTACATGGTGTTGAGCAGCGTGTAGTGCCAGAAGGTCGCCCAGCCCTCGTTCATCACCTGGGTCTGGCGCTGCGGATAGAAGTACTGCGCCACCTTGCGCACGATGCGCACGATCTCGCGCTGCCAGGGCTCCAGCAGCGGCGCGTTCTTCTCGATGAAGTACAGGATGTTCTCCTGCGGCTCCTCCGGGAAGCGGCGCACCTCCTTCTTGGCCTGCTTGCCCGCCTTGGTGGGCAGCGTGCGCCACAGGTCGTTGACCTGTTGCTGCAGGTAGGCCTCGCGGTCCTTGCGGCGGTTCTCTTCCTCCACCATCGAGATCTTCTGCGGCCGGCGATAGCGGTCCACGCCGTAGTTCATCAGCGCGTGGCAGGCGTCCAGCGTCTGCTCCACCGCCTCGATGCCGTGGCGCTCCTCGCATTCGGCGACGTAGCTCTTGGCATACACCAGGTAGTCGATGATGGAGCTGGCGTCCGTCCACATGCGGAACAGGTAGTTGCCCTTGAAGAAGGAGTTGTGCCCGAAGCAGGCGTGCGCCATCACCAGCGCCTGCATCGGCATCGTGTTCTCCTCCATGAGGTAGGCGATGCAGGGATCGGAATTGATCACGATCTCGTAGGCCAGGCCCATGTGGCCGCGCCGGTAGCTCTTCTCCGTCTGGATGAAGTGCTTGCCGTAGGACCAGTGGCGGTAGTTCACCGGCATGCCGACGGAGGCGTAGGCGTCGAGCATCTGCTCGGAGGAGATCAGTTCCAGCTGGCTGGGATAGGTGTCCAGCCCGAAGCGCTCCGCGGTGCGGCGGATCGCCTGGAAGTAGGTGTCGATCAGCTCGAAGTTCCAGTCCGAGGGGCTGGGCAGGCGCCTGCCCTCGTCCTTGCCCTTCGCATCGGACGGGGTGAGAAGTGCTTCTTCCATCATGTGGTCCCGGCGGGTTGCTTCTTGAACAGGTCCCGGAACACCGGGAAGATCTGCGAGGGCGTGCAGATCTTCTGCATCGCGAACTGCGGGTTGGCGTCACGCACGCGCGTGTACTCCTCCCACAGGTTCTGGTCCTCGTCGGCCACCTGCACGTACGCGTAGTAGCGCACCAGGGGCAGGATCTTGTTCTCCAGCAGCTCACGGCACTTGGACGAGTCCTGCTGCCAGTTGTCGCCGTCCGAGGCCTGGGCGCCGTAGATGTTCCACTCGCTGCCCATGTAGCGCGCGCGGATGATGTCGTTCATCAGCGTGAGGGCGCTGGACACCACCGTGCCGCCGCTTTCGGTGGCGTGGAAGAACTCGTCTTCGGTCACCTCCGCCGCCTGCGTGTGGTGGCGGATGAACACCACCTCGGTCTTCTCGTAGTGCCGCGTGAGGAACAGGTACAGCAGGATGAAGAAGCGCTTGGCGAGGTCCTTGCGCGACTCGTCCATCGAGCCGGAGACGTCCATCAGGCAGAACATCACGGCCTTGCTGGTCGGCTTGGGCTCGCGCACGCGGTTGCGGTAGCGCAGGTCGAAGGGATCCAGGAAGGGCACCTTCTTCAGGCGCTCGCGCAGTTCGGCGACGCGCTTCTTCAGGATCTCGACCTCCGGCGGCGCGGCATCCGGCCGGCGCTCCAGGTCCTCGAGCTGTTCCAGCGCGCGCTTGAGTTCGATGCGCGCGTCGCCGCCCATGGCGATGCGGCGGGCGAGCCCCACGCGCATGGAGCGCACCACGTGCAGGCTGGTGGGGTTGCCTTCGGAGACGAAGCCGGCGCGGCGCAGTTTCCATTCGGGCACGTCCGCCAGCAGCTGCGTGCGGATCATGCGCGGCAGCGCCAGGTCGTCGAAGAAGTACTGCATGAACTCTTCGCGCGAGATGCGGAAGACGAAGTCGTCCTCGCCCTGCCCGTCCTGCGACGCGCCGCTGCCGCCGGAGCCGCCGCCACCGCCGCCCTGCGGCCGCTGGATGCGGTCGCCTCGGACGTATTCCTGGTTGCCGGGGTGCACGAGTTCGCGGCTGCCGCCGGGCGCGTGGCCGAAGGTGGGCTCGGTGACGTCGCGCTTGGGCAGCGTGATGTCGGCGCCCTCCTCGATGTCGCGGATGCTGCGGTCGCCCACCGCCTTGCGCACCGCGTCCTTGATCTGCTCGCGGTAGCGGCGCAGGAAGCGCTCGCGGTTGCCGATCGACTTGTTCTTGCCTGAGAGGCGGCGGTCGATCACCTGGTGGAGCATGGACCGCTCGCCTCCGCTCGAATTGCTCACTGGGCGGCCCTTCCTCTGTTCAAGTCGTGTGGCCTGTCGGTTCGCATCGCTCCGTCAGGAGCTCTTTCGCACGCGCAGGTACCACTCGCACAACAGGCGCACCTGCCGCTTCGTGTAGCCCTTCTCGACCATCCGGTTGACGAAGTCCTCGTGCTTCTTGGCCTCGTCGGCGCTGGCCTTCGCGTTGAAGCTGATGACTGGAAGCAGCTCCTCCGTGTTGGAGAACATCTTCTTCTCGATCACGGTGCGCAGCTTCTCGTAGCTGGTCCACACCGGGTTCTTGCCGGCGTTGTTGGCCCGCGCGCGCAGCACGAAGTTGACGATCTCGTTGCGGAAGTCCTTGGGGTTGGACAGCCCCGCGGGCTTCTCGATCTTTTCCAGTTCCGCGTTGAGGGCGGCGCGGTCGAAGATCTCGCCCGTGTCGGTGTCGCGGAACTCCTGGTCCTGGATCCAGAAGTCGGCGTAGGTCACGTAGCGGTCGAAGATGTTCTGGCCGTATTCCGAATAGGACTCGAGGTAGGCGGTCTGGATCTCCTTGCCGATGAACTCCGCGTAGCGGGTGGCCAGGTGTTCCTTGATGTACGCCAGGTACTTCTGTTCGGTCTCCGCGGGGAACTGCTCGCGCTCGATCTGCTGTTCGAGCACGTACATCAGGTGCACCGGGTTGGCGGCGACTTCCTCGGAGCCGAAGTTGAAGACCTTGGAGATGATCTTGAACGCGAACCGCGTCGAGATGCCGTTCATGCCCTCGTCGACGCCCGCGTAGTCGCGGTACTCCTGGTAGCTCTTGGCCTTCGGGTCCGTGTCCTTGAGGTTCTCTCCGTCGTAGATCAGCATCTTGGAGAAGATGCTCGAGTTCTCCGGCTCCTTCAGGCGCGTGAGCACGGAGAACTGCGCCATCATCTTCAGCGTGCCGGGGGCGCACACGGCCTGGGCCAGCGAGGAGTTGGAGATCAGCTTCTCGTAGATCTTCACTTCCTCGGTCACGCGCAGGCAGTAAGGCACCTTCACCACGTAGATGCGATCGAGGAAGGCCTCGTTGTTCTTGTTGTTCTTGAACGCCTTCCACTCGCTTTCGTTGGAGTGGGCCATCACGATGCCGTCGAAGGGGATCGCGCCGAAGCCCTCCGTGCCCTTGAAGTTGCCTTCCTGGGTGGCGGTCAGCAGCGGGTGCAGCACCTTGATGGGCGCCTTGAACATCTCGACGAATTCGAGCAGGCCCTGGTTGGCCAGGCACAGGCCGCCGGAGTAGCTGTAGGCGTCCGGGTCGTCCTGCGCGAAGCTCTCGAGCTTGCGGATGTCGACCTTGCCCACCAGCGAGGAGATGTCCTGGTTGTTCTCGTCGCCCGGCTCGGTCTTGGCGATGCCGATCTGCTTGAGGATCGACGGGTAGCGCTTGACGACCTTGAACTTGCGGATGTCGCCGCCGAACTCCTCCAGGCGCTTGACCGCCCAGGGCGACAGGATCTTCTGGGTGTAGCGGCGCGGGATGTTGAACTGCTGCTCCAGCAGCGGCCCGTCCTCGTCGTTGCTGAACAGGCCCAGCGGCGACTCGTTCATCGGCGAGCCCTTGAGCGCGTAGAAGGGCACCTGCTCCATCAGCTGCTTGAGGCGCTCCGCGATGGACGACTTGCCGCCGCCGACCGGGCCCAGCAGATACAGGATCTGCTTCTTCTCTTCGAGGCCCTGCGCCGCATGCCTGAAGTGCGAGACGACCTGCTCGATCGGCTCCTCGAGTCCGTAGAAGTCCTTGAATGCCGGGTAAACGCGGATCACCTTGTTGCCAAAGATGCGGGACAGGCGCTGGTCGTGGCGCGTGTCGACCATTTCCGGTTCACCGATCGCGGCGAGCATGCGCTCGGCAGCCGTTGCGTACGTCAGCGGCTCCCTCTTGCACAGCTCGAGGAATTCCTCGATCGACATCTCTTCCTCGCGCTTTTGTTCGTATCGCGTGAGGAAATTGCGGACGACGTCCATGAAGCCTCCTTCGTTACGCACCAAGCCGATCATTGCGCAGTGCGGAAATCACTGTACTCCGCGAGCGGCGTCCTGACTCAACGTGTGATGTAGTCCAAACGCCGACTTCACTGTAGGTGAACGGTAGATAAAAACAAGGGGCGAGAGTTCGTTGCAGCACTGTCAGCAGCGTGTAAACGACAGTGCGGATTTTCCCTCAGCTCGTGCGCGTCACCTTCTTCAAGTGCGGCGGGCTGTCAGGATCGTTGCCGCGTGCGCGCGCCAGCGCTTCGACCATCGGGTAGAAGCTCTGGATCGCGCACACGGGATCGAGTTCTTCGACCGGCGCTTCCACCAGCGGCAGCACCGCGTCGGGGACGCCGGGTGGTGCGGCGAGCAGCACGCGCGCACCACGCGCGCGCATCGCGGCCGCGAGTTCGAGCAGGCCCGCCTGCGCGGGGCCGCGCGGCGCGAACACGAGCAAGGGATAACCCTCCTCGATCAGCGCCATGGGGCCATGCTGGATCTCCGCCCCGGAGAAGGCCTCGGCCTGGATGCCGCAGGTCTCCTTGAACTTCAACGCCGCTTCCATGGCAACGGGCAGGCCGAGACCGCGGCCGACGACGAACAGGCGGTCAGCTTGCGACAAGGGTTGCAACGCGCGCGACCAGTCGGCGTCGACTGCACGCTGCATCGCGCGCGGAAGGTCTTCCAGTCCCGCCGCGAGTGCGGCATCATCCTGCCAGGACGCCACCAGCCGCGCCCCGGCGACCAGCTGCGCGATGAAACTCTTGGTGGCGGCCACGCTGCGCTCCTCACCGGCGTGCAGGGGGAAGAGCCACTCCGCGGCACGCGCGAGCGGCGACGCCGGGTCGTTCACGAACGCGCAGGTCAGCGCGCCGCAGTCGCGGAAATACCTTGTAGGACTGACCAGGTCCGGGCTCTGCCCCGATTGCGAGAACGCGAGCGACGCGAGGCCGTCGCAGCGGATGCGCGACTGATACAGCGTCACCAGCGACATCGGCATCGAGGTGACCAGGCGGCCGAGCCGCGCCATCACCAGGTAGGCCGCGTAATGCGCGGCATGGTCCGAACTGCCGCGCGCGATCGTCAGCAGCGACGCGGGAGGCTGCTGCCGCAGCCGTTCGCCGAACGCTCGCCAGCGGTCGCGGTCGGCGGCGAGCTGGCGGGTGACGGCCTGCGGCGCCTCGCGGGCCTCATCGAGCATGCGCGACATCGAGCGAACCTCCTTCGACGAAGACCTCCTGCACACGCAAGTCCCGGTCCAGCACCACCACGTCCGCCCAGGCGCCGGGCTGCAGCCGGCCGCGGTCGGCCAGCTCCAGGAAATCGGCGGGGAAGGTGGAAACCCGGCGTGCCGCGTCGTCCACCGGCAGGCCGATCACGTCCACCAGGTTGCGCAGCGCGCGGTCCATGGTGAGCGTGGAGCCGGCCAGCGTTCCGTCGGCCAGCCGCACGCCGCCCAGGCACTTGGTGACGGGCTGGCGGCCCAGGCGGTACTCGCCGTCCGGCATGCCGGTGGCAGCCGTGGAATCGGTGACGCAATAAAGACAGGGGATGCTGCGCAGGGCGGCGCGGATCGCGCCGGGATGCACGTGCAGCAGGTCGGGGATGATCTCGGCGAAGCGCGCATGCGCCAGCGCCGCGCCCACCATGCCCGGCATGCGGTGGTGCAGCGGGGTCATGGCGTTGAACAGGTGCGTGAAGCCGCGGGCACCGCGTTGCAGCGCCTGCACGCCGTCTTCGTAGCTGCCCACGGTGTGGCCGATCTGCACGCGGAAGCCGGCTTGCACCAGCTCGGGAATGGCCTCGAGGTTGCCGGGCACCTCGGGGGCGAGCGTGAGCAGGCGCACCGGCGCGAGTGCGTGCAGTTCCTTCAGCTCCGCGAGCGAGACCGGCCGCGCGAAGTCGGGCTGCGCGCCCAGCTTCTGCTTGTTGATGTACGGGCCTTCGAGGTGCACGCCCAGGATGCGCGCGGCACCGCCGGCGCCGGAGGCGGCCAGGGCGCCGATGCCGGCCAGCGCCAGCCGCAGGTCTTCGGCCGGCGCCGTCATCGTGGTGGCAAGCAGCGCCGTGGTGCCGTGCTCCGCGTGGCGGCGCGTGACCTGCAGGGCGGCGTCGCCGCCTTCCATGATGTCGCGCCCGGCGCCCCCGTGCACGTGCAGGTCGACGAAGCCGGGCAGCAGCAGGGGCGCCTTGCCGTCGCGGGCTGCGTCGGTCGCGACCGAGCTGCCTTCGACCGCCGCGATGCGACCGTCGCCGCCGATGCGCAGGGTGCCCTTCACCAGGCCCGCGGGCGTCAGGATGCGTCCCTGCAGGCTGCGCGTCACAGGGCCGCTTCCGTCTCTTTCCGCAGGGCGCGGGCCAGCATCAGCGCACCCTCGGCCGGACCGGCCTGGGCGGGGACGATGCGGCTGCGCACGAAGGGGCGCATGCGCGGGACGAGCCGTTCGCCGATGCTGCCGGCCACGGCCAGCGGCAGCCGGCCGCGCGGATCGATCGCCAGCGCGAGCTCTTCCAGCGCCGAGGTGGCCTGGGCGAGCAGGCGGCTGGCCACCGGATCGCTCTCCTCGCACTCGAAGACCGCGCGGGCGAGCTGGGCGAATTCGAACTGGCCGGCCCGGCCGCACCACTCCTGCAGGCTGTCGCGCTCGTCGCCGCAATGCATCCAGACCCGGCGCGCGAGCGGGCTGGGGTTGGCCCGGCCGTCGAACGCCGCCAGGCCATGGCGCACGGCCTGCTGGCCGAGCCAGCCGCCGCTGCCTTCGTCATCCACGCGGAATCCCCATCCACCGACTGTAGCGCGGCTGCCGTCGGCGCGGAGGGCTTCGGCGATGCTGCCGGTGCCCGCGATCAGGATGGCCCCGGGCTGGCCGCCATGGGCGCCCATGAGCATGGTGAAGGAATCGGTTTCCGCCTCCAGCGCCGCAAAGCCGGGATCGCGAGCGAGGAAAGCCTCCCGCCACGGTGCATGGCTGACCCCGGACAGGCCGGCGGCAAGGACGCACCGGTCCCAGGACGGCACGGCGCGGCCGGCGGCCGCGAAGGCGTAGCGCACGGCCGCCAGCACGTTGTCCCAGGCCTGCGGGATGCCTTGCTGGAGCGCGGACGGGCCGGCGGCGCCGGTGCCGACTTCACCGCCGCGCAGCGAATGGACGAGCGCACGGGTGCCGCTGCCACCGCCATCGACGCCGACGAGGTAGTCCACCATCAGAGCGGGCCCCTCCCCCCGCTGGCACTCAGCTGGTCCATGACGGTTAGAAGCCTTTGGCCCCGCGGAGTTGCAGCCCGGCGGCGTGCGCGAGCAACGCATCCGCACGTAGTCCTCGGCCTGCGGTCGAGCTGCCGCTAAGCTGTGGGGGATGGGGATGCCGCCCGTCCGGTTCTATTTCGATTTCATCTCGCCCTACGGCTACTTCGCCAGCCTGCGCATCGACGAGATCGCCGCCCGCCATGGCCGCACGGTCGACTGGCGGCCCATGCTGCTGGGCGTGGCGGTGATGAAGGTCATGGGACTGAAGCCCCTGCTGGAGACGCCGCTGAAGGGTGACTACATCCGCCGCGACGTGCTGCGCTATGCCCGGCGGCACGGCGTGGCGATCGGGCGCGACCTCAATGCGTCCGTCGGCAATCCGCTGCCGCCCGCGCGCGCGCTGTACTGGGTGAAAAAGCACCGGCCGCAGCTCGCGGCGCCGCTGGCGCATGCGCTGTTTCGCGCGTTCTGGGTCGACGGCCTGGACCTGTCGACGCCCGAGGCGCTGGGGCAGGCCAGGCTGCCGCAGGGGCTGGATGGCGACACGCTCATCAAGGGTGCGGCCAGCGACGAGGCCGCGACGCTGCTGCGCACGGCGGTGGGCGACGCGATCAAGGCCGGCATCTTCGGCTCGCCCACCATCGTCGTGGACGACGAACCGTTCTGGGGATCGGACCGGCTGGCGGACGTGGAGGAGTGGCTGGCGAGCGGGGGGTGGTGAGGGCGACCCCTCACCCCTTCGGCTGATCGAACCCCAGCAACCGGATCGCGTTGCCCTTCAGGATCCCCGGCATCACTTCCGGCTTGAACCCCGCTTCCTCGAAGTCCTTCATCCAGCGGTCGGGCGTGATCAGCGGGTAGTCGCTGCCGAACAGGATGCGGTCCTTCAGCAGCGTGTTGGCGTACTGCACGAGCTGCTTGGGGAAGTACTTCGGGCTCCAGCCCGAAAGGTCGATCCACACGTTCGGCTTGTGCGTGGCGACCGAGAGCGCTTCGTCCTGCCAGGGGAAGCTCGGATGCGCCATCACGATCTGCATGTCGGGGAAGTCGATCGCGACGTCGTCGAGGTGGATCGGGTTGCTGTACTCCAGGCGCAGGCCGCCGCCGCAGCGCATGCCCGAGCCGATGCCGCTGTGGCCCGTGTGGAAGATGGTCGGCATCTTGTAGGCGTTGATCACCTCGTAGATCGGCCACGCCATCTTGTCGTACGGGTGGTAGCCCTGCACCGTCGGGTGGAACTTGAAGCCCTTGATGCCCTCTTCCTTGATCAGGCGCTCGGCCTCGCGCGCGCCCATCTTGCCCTTGTGCGGATCGATGCTGGCGAAGGCCACCATCATGTCGCTGTTCTCGCGCGCGGCCTGCGCGATCTCCTCGTTGGGGATGCGCCGGCGGCCCAGCTTGGACTCGCTGTCCACGGTGAACATCACCAGGCCGATCTTGCGTTCGCGGTAGTACGCGATGGTCTCGGGGATCGTCGGGCGGCGGTTGCTGCGGAAGTACTTGTCGGCGGCGCGGTCGTACTCCTCGCCGTAGTTGTCGAAGGGGTTCCAGCAGCTGACTTCGGCGTGCGTGTGCACGTCGATGGCGACAAGGTTGGGGTGGTCCATGGTGTCTCCTGTTTCTCTCGGGAACCTAGGGTAAGCCCTAGGGCGTCAGGCATTGAGTTGGTTATTGTTTATAACAATAATCCGCCCACTCCGCAAACGTTCCCATGACCTCCACCCAAGACATCCAGCTCGAGATCGACGGCGAAGTCGCCATCGTGCGCCTGAACCGCCCGGCCAAGCGCAATGCCCTCTCCGACGCGCTGGTGCTCGCCGTGCGCAACACCTTCCAGAACCTGCCCTCCACCGTGCGCGCCGCCGTGCTGGACGGTGCAGGAGAGCACTTCTGCGCCGGACTCGACCTGTCCGAACTCAAGGAGCGGGACGCGGGCGCGGGGCTGATGCACTCGCGCATGTGGCACGCCGCACTGGAAGAGGTCCAGTACGGTCCGGTTCCCGTCATCGCCGCGCTGCACGGCGCCGTGGTCGGCGGCGGCCTCGAACTCGCCGCCTCCTGCCACATCCGCGTGGCCGATGCGAGCACCTTCTACGCCCTGCCCGAAGGCTCGCGCGGCATCTTCGTGGGCGGCGGCGGCGCCGTGCGCATCCCGCGCCTCATCGGCGCCGCGCGCATGGCGGACATGATGCTGACCGGGCGCGTGTACCAGGCCGAGGAAGGCGAACGCGCCGGCTTCGCGCAGTACCTCGTGCCGCAGGGACAAGCCTTCGCCAAGGCGCTGGAACTGGCCAGGCGCGTCGCCCAGAACGCGCCGCTGACCAACTACGCCCTGATGCACGCGCTGCCCCGCATCGCCGAGCAGCCCGCGGACCAGGGCTTCCTGACCGAAGCGCTGATGGCGGCGATCGCGCAGAGCGCGCCGGAAGCCAAGAAGCGCGTGCGCGACTTCCTCGAAGGCCGCGCCGCCAAGGTCAGCAAGAGCTGACCGGACCCGCAGGAGACAAGCCGATGAGCACCACCCCGGGCACGCAAGTCCGCTACCGCCCCATGCGCTTCGGCGTGACCCGCGGCGTGCTGCGCGAGGGCGCCGGCGGCGTGCAGTACCTGCGCGCCGACGTCCCGCTGGAACCGTACGCGCGGCGCATGACCGACCGCCTGCTGCACTGGGCGGAGACCACGCCCGAGCGCACCTTCATGGCCCGGCGCGTGCGCAATGCGGACGGCAGCACCGGCGACTGGCAGCGCATCAGCTACCGCCAGGCCCTCGACAGCGCGCGCCGCATCGGGCAGGCGCTGCTGGACCGCGGCCTGTCGGCCGAGCGGCCGGTGGCCATCCTGTGCGAGAACAGCCTGGAGCACGCGCTGATGGCGCTCGGCTGCGTCTATGCGGGCATCCCGTTCTCGCCCGTGTCCTCCGCCTATTCCACCGTGAGCCAGGACTACGAGAAGCTGCGCCACGTGCTGCAGACGCTCACGCCCGGGCTGGTGTTCACCACGGACGCCAAGGCCTATGGCAAGGCGATCCTCGCCGCCGTGCCGCCGGACGTGGAAGTGGTGCTCGCGCACGGCGAGATCGAAGGCCGCAGGACGACCCGCTGGCAGGAGTTGCTGGACACGCAGCCGACGCCCGCCGTCGACGCCGCCATGGCCGCCACCGGACCGGACACGATCACCAAGTTCCTCTTCACCTCGGGCTCCACCAAGCTGCCCAAGGCGGTGGTCAACACGCACGGCATGTGGTGCGCCAACCAGCAGCAGATGCGCCAATCGATGCCCGTGCTGGCCGAGGAGCCGCCGGTGCTGGTCGACTGGCTGCCCTGGAACCACACCTTCGGCGGCAACCACAACATCGGCCTGACGCTCTACAACGGCGGCACCTACTACATCGACGACGGCAAGCCGACGCCGGCGCTGATCGGCGAGACGCTGCGCAACCTGCGCGAAATCGCGCCCACCGTCTACTTCAACGTGCCCACCGGCTTCGAGATGGTGGCGCACGCCATGAAGGCCGACCCGGTGCTGCGCAAGACGCTGCTGTCGCGGGTGCGCATGTTCTTCTACGCCGGCGCCGCGCTGGCGCAGCCGGTGTGGGACCTGCTGCACGAGGTGCAGGAGCAGGAGATCGGCGAGCGCGTCGTCATGGGCACGGGCCTGGGCATGACGGAGTCCTCTCCCTTCGCCGTGTTCATCACCAGCCCGGAGGTCAAGTCCGGCTACCTCGGCCTGCCCACGCCCGGCATGGAGCTCAAGCTCGTGCCGGCGGAAGGCAAGACCGAGATCCGCTACAAGGGCCCGAACATCACCCCGGGCTACTGGCGCAATCCGGAGGCCACCAGCGAGTGCTTCGACGAGGAGGGCTTCTTCGCCACCGGCGACGCCGTGCTCTGGATCGACGAGACCGACATCCACAAGGGCCTGAAGTTCGACGGCCGCATCGCCGAGGACTTCAAGCTCGCCACCGGCACCTTCGTCAGCGTGGGGCCGCTGCGCGCGAAGATCATCGCCGCCGCGGCGCCTTACGTCTGGGATGCGGTGATCACCGGCCTGAACCGCAACGAGGTGGGTGCGCTGGTCTTTCCGACCCCGAAGATCCGCCAGCTCGCGCCGCACCTGGCCGCCGACGCGCCCCTGCGCGAGGTGCTGGAAAGCGCCGCCGTGCAGGACCACTTCCAGGACGTGCTGAACGCGCTGGCGCGGCAGGCCACGGGCAGCGCCAACCGCGTCGCGCGCCTGCACCTCATGGACGAAGCGCCTTCGATCGACAAGGGCGAGGTCACCGACAAGGGCTCGATCAACCAGCGCGCCGTGCTCAAGCACCGCGACGCGCTGGTGCAGGCCCTGCACGACGACCGCCTGCCCTTCACCCTGAAACCGCAGAAGGAGAAAGCATGAAGATCCAGGGACAGGCCGCGCTGGTCACCGGCGGCGCCTCCGGCCTGGGCGAAGCCACCGCGCGCGAGCTCGCGCGGCTGGGCGCCAAGGTCGCCGTGCTGGACGTGAACCTCGCGCTGGCCGAGCAGGTCGCCAGGGAGATCGATGGCATCGCCTGCCAGTGCGACATCACCAACGCCGACAGCATGGCCGCGGCCATCGCCAAGGCGGCCGACAGGCACGGCCCCGCGCGCATCCTGATGAACATCGCCGGCATCGGCACGGCCAAGCGCATCGTGCAGAAGGACGGAAGTGCCGCGCCGCTGGAAGACTTCGCTCGGGTGGTGAACATCAACCTGGTCGGCACCTACAACGCCTCGCGCCTGTTCGCCGCCGCCTGCGCCAAGCTGCCGCCGCTGGAGGACAACGAGCGTGGCGTCATGCTGTTCACCGCCTCGGTCGCCGCCTTCGACGGCCAGGTCGGCCAGCAGGCCTACAGCGCGTCCAAGGGCGGCCTGGTCGGCATGACCTTGCCGATGGCGCGCGACCTGGCGCAGCACGGCATCCGCGTGTGCACCATCGCGCCGGGCCTGTTCGCCACGCCGCTGATTAAGCAGTTGCCCGAGCCGGTGCAGGAGTCGCTCGCCAAATCCATCCCCTTCCCGCAGCGCCTGGGCAAACCCGAAGAGTTCGCCGAGCTGGCCTGTCATATCGTCACCAACACCCACCTCAATGGCGAGGTGATCCGCCTCGACGGCGCGCTGCGCATGGCGCCGCGCTGAGGAAGCAACTAGGGAACGGTGCAGCGCGGCCGGTGGCCGCTCCCGGCCCGTCCCGCAAAGTCCTTTGTTAACCCGGAGACAAGAAGCAATGAAACTCGCACGCACCCTGGTCGCCGCCGCGATCGCCCTCACGGCCGCCGGCGCGGCGCTGGCCGACATCAACGTCGGCGTGGTCCTGTCGCTCACCGGCCCCGGCTCGGGCCTGGGCATCCCGATGCAGAAGCAGCTGCAGCAGTTCCCCAAGGAGATCGGCGGCCAGAAGGTCAACCTGATCGTCCTGGACGACGCGTCCGACCCGGGCAAGGGCGTGAGCAACACGCGCCGCCTGATCACCGAGGACAAGGTCGACGTGATCCTGGGCTCGACCCTGACCCCCGTTGCCGCCGCGATGGCGCCCGTCGCCGCCGAAGGCAAGACGCTGCAGATCGCCGCCTCGCCCGTGGGCGTGCCGCCCGGCCAGGACCAGTGGCTGTTCCGCCTGCCGCAGGGCAACGACGTCATGGCCCATGCCATGGTCGAACACATGAAGAAGCAGGGCATCAAGACCATCGGCTTCATCGGCTACACCGACGCCTATGGCGAGCTGTGGCTCAAGGCACTGGAGGCCGAGGCGGCCAGGAACGGCATGAAGATCGTGGTGGCGGAGCGCTTCGCGCGCACCGACACCAGCGTCACGCCGCAGGCCCTGAAGGTCACGGCCGCCAACCCCGACGCCATCGTGGTCGTGGCCACCGGCTCCGGCGCGGCGATGCCCGAGAAGGCCATCGTCGAGCGCGGCTTCAAGGGCAAGATCTACCAGACGCACGCCGCGGCCACGCCCGACCTGGTGCGCATCGGCGGCAAGGACGTGGAAGGCACCTTCGTCGTTTCCGGCCCGGCCATCGTCGCCGAGCAGCTGCCCGACAGCCATCCCTCCAAGAAGGCTTCGATCGACTTCGTCACCAAGTACGAGAAGGCCAACGGCGCCGGTTCGCGCAACCAGTTCGCGGGCCACTCCTACGACTTCGAGATCGTGATGGAGAAGATCGTGCCGGTGGCGCTGAAGAAGGCCAAGCCGGGCACGCAGGAGTTCCGCACGGCGCTGCGCGACGCCGCCGAGAACATGGGCCGCACCATCTTCTCGCACGGCGTGATGAACTGGACCAAGGACAACCACTGGGGCTACACGAACGAGACCGGCGTGATGCTGCAGGTCAAGGACGGCAAGTTCGTCGTGGCGCAGTAAGGCGCCCGGCAGCAAGACAGCTCCTTCCCCCTCCGGGGGAAGGTTGGGGAGGGGGGCTCGCGGCGCGCGTACCGGCCGGAGCCTCCACCCCGGCCCTCCCCCGGTGGCGGAGGGAAAAACGACAAGAAACTTTCCCATGGATCTCTCCGTCGCCGGCATCCTGGCACTCGATGGCCTCACGAATGGCGCGGTCTACGCGCTGCTCGCGCTGGCCACCGTGCTGGTGTTCGCCGTCACCCGCGTCATCTTCATCCCCCAGGGCGAATTCGTCGCCTTCGGTGCCCTCACGCTGGCGCTGCTGATCGCCCCCAAACTGCCCGAGACGCCCTGGTACCGGCAGGTGCCCGGCACCGTGTGGTTCCTGCTGGTGCTGGCGGCACTGGCCGCGGTGGCGGATCTCGTGAACGGACTGCGCCATCACCATGGCGCCGCACGCACCGCCCGGGCCGTGGGCAAGACCCTGGCCTGGCCCGTCCTCGTTTCCCTCGTCACGTTCTGGGCTGCGCCGCGCGGCCTGCCCCTGGCCGCCTACGCCCTGCTCACGCTGGCCCTGGTCGCGCCCTTCGGCAACCTGATCTACCGCCTCGCCTACGAGTCGCTGGCGGACGCCTCCGTGCTGGTGCTGCTGATCGTCTCCGTCGGCGTGCACTTCGCGCTGGTGGGCCTGGGCCTGTTCTTCTTCGGCGCGGAAGGCTTCCGCAATCCGAGCTTCTGGGACCAGCGCTTTGCCGCCGGCCCGCTGGCCCTGAGCGGCCAGACGGTCATCATCTTCGTGGCCTCGATCGCGCTGATCGTGCTGCTGTACCTGTATTTCGAGCGCACGCTCAGCGGCAAGGCGCTGCGCGCGACCGCGGTGAACCGCGCCGGTGCCCGCCTGATGGGGATCTCTTCCAGCGCTGCCGGCCGCCTCGCCTTCACCATGGCCGCGGTGATCGGGGCGCTCTCGGGACTGCTGATCGGCCCGACCACCACCGTCTTCTACGACAGCGGCTTCCTCATCGGCCTCAAGGGCTTCGTGGCCGCCGTGTTCGCCGGCCTCTCCAGCTACCCGCTGGCCCTGGTCGGCGCGCTGGCCGTCGGCCTGCTGGAAAGCTTCGGCTCCTTCTGGGCCAGCTCCTTCAAGGAAGTGATCGTGTTCTCGGCCATCCTGCCGGTGCTCCTGTGGCGCTCGATCGCCGATCCCCACGGCGAAGAACACTGATGCGCCGCTTCGCCTTCCCCCTCTTCGCCCTGGTGATGCTGGTCCTGCCGGCGCTGCCGGTGCCCGATTTCTGGATCACCCAGAGCAACTACATCGGCCTGTACGCCCTGGTGGCCCTGGGCCTCGTGCTGCTGACCGGCGTGGCCGGCCTCACCTCCTTCGGCCAGGCCGCGTTCGTGGGCATAGGCGCCTACACGGCCGCCTTCCTCACCGTGAAGATGGCGGCCTCGCCCTGGCTCGCGTTGCTGGTCGGTGTCGGGCTGGCGGTCATCGCGGCCATGGTCGTCGGCGCGATCACGCTGCGCATGTCGGGCCACTACTTGCCGCTGGCGACCATCGCCTGGGGCCTTGCCCTGTACTACACCATGGGCAACATGGAGTGGCTGGGCAAGTACGACGGCATCCTGGGCGTGCCCACGTTGCGCCTCTTCGGCGTGGACCTGGGCACCGGCCGCGGGCTGAACGTGCTGATCTGGGCGATCGCGCTGCTGGCGGCCTGGGGCTGCGCCAACCTGCTCGATTCGCGCCCGGGCCGCGCGATCCGCTCGCTGCGCAGTGGCGCCACGATGGCCGAGGCGATGGGCATCTCCACCTTCCGCTACAAGATGGTGGTGTTCGTGCTGGCCGCGGTGCTGGCCGCCGTCTCCGGCTGGCTGTTCGCCTTCTTCCAGCGCGCCATCAATCCTTCGCCCTTCTCCATCGGCAAGGGCATCGAGTACCTGTTCATGGCGGTGCTGGGCGGCGTCTCGCACGTCTGGGGCGCCTTCCTCGGCGCCGCGGTGGTCAAGCTGCTGGAGGACCAGCTGCAGGTGCTGCTGCCCAAACTGATCGGCACCAGCGGCAACTTCGAGACCATCGTCTTCGGCATCATCCTGATCGTGGTGCTGAAGTACGCGCCCGACGGCCTGTGGACCTTCGTGCAGAAGCTGCTGCCGCGCAGCGACCGCAAGCGCGACTGGGAAGGCGCGCCCGCCCTGCCCGCGCGCGAGAAGCCGGCGCGCGGCGAGGCGCTGCTGCAGGTGGACACCGTGCGCAAGCAGTTCGGCGGCCTCACCGCGGTGAACGACGTGAGCTTCGACATCCGCGCCGGCGACCTCGTCGGCCTGATCGGCCCCAACGGCGCCGGCAAGTCCACGACCTTCAACCTGATCACGGGCGTGCTCTCGCTCACCGGTGGCCAGGTGCGCTGGCGCGGCGAAGCCATCGGCGGCCTGCCCTCGCGCGAGATCGCGCGCCGGGGCATCTCGCGCACCTTCCAGCACGTGAAGATGATTCCCGAGATGACCGTGCTGGAGAACGTGGCGCTGGGCGGCTACCTGCGCGGGGCCAGCGGCACCACGCGCGCCATGCTGCGCATGGACCGCGCGGAAGAGCGGCGCCTGTTCGCCGAGGCCGAACGCCAGCTGGCGCGCATCGGCATGGCGGATCGCATGAACGAGCTCGCCGGCAACCTGGCGCTGGGCCCGCAGCGGCTGATGGAAATCGCCCGCGCCCTCTGCACGGACCCCGCGCTGCTGCTGCTGGACGAGCCCGCCGCGGGCCTGCGCCACAAGGAAAAGCAGGCCCTCGCCGACGTGCTGCGGCAGTTGAAGGGCGAAGGCATGAGCCTGCTGCTGGTGGAACACGACATGGAATTCGTCATGGGCCTCACGGACCGCATCGTGGTGATGGAGTTCGGCACCAAGCTGATGGAAGGCACGCCGCGCGAAGTGCAGGCCAGTCCGCAGGTGCGCGCCGCCTATCTCGGGACGGAGCACTGACATGAACAGCACGCCATTGCTCCAGGTGCAGGCCCTGCATGCCGGCTACGGCCGCGCCGAAGTGCTCACCGGGCTGGACTTCGAGCTGCCCGCCGGCCAGGTGGTCACCGTCATCGGCCCCAACGGCGCCGGCAAGTCCACCACGCTCAATGCGCTCATGGGCCTGCTGCCCGCGCGCGGCCGCATCGTCTTCGACGGCCAGGACATCGCCGACAGCACGCTGGAGGAACGCGTGATGATGGGGCTGGCGCTCGTCCCCGAAAAGCGCGAGCTGTTCGGCACCATGCCGGTGGAGGACAACCTGGTGCTCGGCGGCTTCCGTCCGATGAAGTTGCGCGTGCCGGGCTGGAAGTCCGGCCTGGACCGCGTCTACGAGCTGTTCCCGCGCCTGAAGGAGCGCCGCACGCAGCTGGCCGGCACGCTGTCCGGCGGCGAGCGCCAGATGCTGGCCGTGGGGCGCGCCCTCATGTCGCAGCCCAAGCTGCTCATGCTCGACGAACCCAGCCTGGGTCTCGCCCCGCTGGTGGTGCGCGAGATCTTCTCGATCATCGAGCGGCTGCGGCGGGAGGGCGTGTCGATCCTGCTGGTCGAACAGAACGCGCGCGCGGCGCTGCAGGTCGCCGACTACGGCTACGTGCTGGAGACCGGCGAGATCAGCATGCAAGGGCCGGCCAGGCAGCTCGCCGGCGACCCGCGCGTCATAGAGACTTACCTGGGTGCGGCGCGTGCCGCGCCGGGGTGACACTGGAATCCTTCCCCCCACAGGAGACCTCCGCATGAGCACACGCCGCCTCTTCGTGCATTCGGCCGCCTCGCTCGGCCTCGCGTCCGCGCTGCCGCTGCGGGCGCTGGCGCAGGCCTTCGAGCAGCCGAAGATCATCAACGGCTTCCCCCCCGGCGGCACGGCCGATGCCACCAGCCGCCGCATCGCCGAACGCCTGGGCGGCACCGCCTACGCGAAGAACGCCGCCGTGGTGGAGAACAAGGTGGGCGCGGGCGGCCGCATCGCCTGCGAGGTCGTCAAGGCGGCGCCGCCGGACGGGGCCACGCTGCTGCTGACGCCGTACTCGTGCATGTCCATCTACCCGCACATCTACACCAAGCTGAGCTACGAACCCTTCAAGGACTTCGCGCCGGTGAGCATCGTGGCGGTGATGACGCACGCGCTCTCGGTCGGTCCCATGGTGCCGGCCAGCGTGAAGAACGTGAAGGACTACCTCGCCTGGGCCAAGGCGAACCCGGACAAGGCCAGCTACGGCTCGCCGGCCGCCGGTTCGACGCCGCACTTCCTGGGCGCGCTCCTGGGCCTGAACCACGGCGTGGAACTCAAGCACGTGCCCTACCGCGGCTCGCTGCCGGCCATCACCGACATGCTGGGCGGCACGCTCGCCTCGGCCTCCACGCCCACGGGAGACGCCATCGCCAACCACAAGGCCGGCAAGATCCGCATCCTCGCGACCTCGGGCGCCACGCGCTCGCCGTTCGCACCGGAGGTGCCGACCTATGCCGAACAGGGCTTCGCGGAACTGACCGCGGACGAATGGTTCGGCATCTACGCGCCGGCGCGCACGCCCGCCGGCGTGATCGCCAACGCCAATGCGGCGATCAACGCGGCCCTCAAGGACCGCAGCGTGATCGACACGCTGGCCGTGTCGGCCCTGCTGCCGCAAGGCTCCACGCCCGCGGAGATGGACAAGAGCCAGAAGGACGAGTTCACGCGCTGGGGTCCCATCGTCAAGAAGATCGGCTTCACCGCCGAGAGCTGAAACCGGAAGCACCATGAAGTTCCTGTCGCACCGCAAGCTGGCCGTCGCCGGCAGTTCCCTCCTCCTGGCCGCCTGCGGTGCGCCGGGGCCGCAGGCGCCGTCCGCGGCGGCATCCGCATGCAGCGCCGCGGCGCAGGCCTTCGCCGTGCCCGGCCTGCGCATCACCGAAGCCGAAGCGGTCGCGGCCGATACGGTGCGGCCGCCAGGCCAGGCCACGGGCCCGCTGCTGGCCGCCCACTGCCGCATCCAGGGCCGCATGAACGAGCGCGTGGGCGTCGACGGCAAGCCGTACCACATCGGCTTCGAACTGCGCCTGCCCGCCAGCTGGAATGGCCGCTTCCTGTACCAGGGCGGGGGCGGCAACGACGGCGTGATCCGCCCCGCCGTGGGCCCGCAGGCAGCGCCCGGCTATGCGCTGAACCGCGGCTTCGCCGTCGTGACCACCGACGCCGGCCACCAGGGGCCCAGCGCGGACTTCGGTTTCGATCCCGTGGCGCGCGTGGACAACGCCTACAACGCGCACGACCGCGTCGCGGTCACCGCCAAGGAACTGGTCCGCCGCTGGTACGGCAAGCCCGCCGACCGCTCCTATTTCATCGGCTGCTCGGGTGGCGGCCGGCAGGGGATGATGTTCACGCAGCGCTTTCCCTCGTACTTCGACGGGGTGATCGCCATGGCGCCGGCCATGCGCGTGTCCAGGGGCGCGACCATCGCCGCTGTCTGGGACACGCAGGCGCTGGGCGCCATCGCGCCGGCGGGCGCCGACGGCAAGCCGGTGCTGGCCAACGCGCTCACCGACACCGATCTCGGCCTGGTGCGCAATGCCATCCTGCAGTCCTGCGACGCGCAGGACGGCCTCGCGGACGGGCTGGTGTCGCATCCCGCCGCCTGCAAGTTCGACGTCAAGGCCTTGCAGTGCAGCGGCGCCAAGAACGCCAGCTGCCTGTCGCAGCCGCAGGTGAACGCACTGGAGAAGATGTTCACCGGGCCGGTGGACTCCGCCGGCCGCAAGCTCTATTTCAGCTGGCCGCGGGACCCGGGCCTGGGCCACCCGGCCAACGACTGGCGGGCGTGGAAGCTGGGCAAGTCGCAGACCGCCGTGCCCGACTCGCGCCACGTGTTCCTGATGGAGGACGCGCTGCAAGGCTACTTCGTCACGCCGCCGGACCGCTCGCTGTCCATCTTCGCGTTCAACTTCGACCGCGATCCGGCGCGCATGGACGCGCACGACTGGATGTTCGACACCGACAAGGACGTCGACCTCGCCGGCTTCCGCGCCCGCAACGGCAAGCTGCTGTTCGCGCACGGCCTGGCGGACCCGATCTTCTCGCCGCACGAGATGATCGACTACTACGAGCGCCTGCGCGGCAAGCACGGCCCCGCGACCGCGGACTTCTCGCGTCTGTTCCTGATCCCGGGCATGGGGCACTGCGCCGGCGGCGCCGCCACCGACAGCTGGGACGGATTGGGCGCGCTGGTGGACTGGGTCGAGAAGGGCCAGCCGCCGCAGCGCATCGTCGCCACCGGCACCACGGTGTACCCGGGCCGCTCGCGCCCGCTGTGCCCGTATCCGCAATACGCGCACTACAACGGCAGCGGCAACCCCGAGGACGCGGCCAGCTTCAGCTGCCGCAACCCATGAACGCCTACCAGCCGCCCGTGGAGGAGCAGCGCTTCCTGCTGCTGGAGGTGCTGCGCGCGGGGGAGAGCCTGCAGTCGCTGCCGGCCTTCGCCGAAGCCGACGCCGCGCTCCTCACGCAGGTCATGGAGGAAGCCGGCAAGTTCGTGGGCGAAGTCGTCGCGCCACTGCAGGCCGTGGGCGATGCGCCCGGCTGCCGCTTTGCCGACGGCGAGGTGCGCACGCCCCCCGGTTTCGCCGACGCCTACCGTGCGTTCTGGCAGGGGGGCTGGCCGTCGCTCGCCTGCGCGACCGAGGACGGCGGCCAGGGGCTGCCCTGGGTGCTGGAAGGCGTGCTGTACGAAATGCTCAGCGCCGCCAACCACGGATGGACCATGGCGCCTGGCCTGCTGCACGGCGCCTACGAGTGCCTGAAGCACCACGGCAGCGAGGAACTGAAGGCGCGCTACCTGGCCAAGATCGCCAGCGGCGAGTGGCTGGCGACCATGTGCCTGACGGAACCGCACGCCGGCAGCGACCTGGGCCTGGCGCGCACGCAGGCGCTGCCGCAGGCCGACGGCAGCTTCCGCCTGCGCGGCACCAAGATCTTCATCTCCGGCGGCGAGCACGACCTCACGGACAACATCGTGCACCTGGTGCTCGCGCGCGAGCCGGGCGCGCCCGCCGGCCCCAAGGGCCTGTCGCTGTTCCTCGCCCCGAAATTCCTCCCCGCCGATGCTCCCCCTCCCCCTCTGGGCGAGGGCGGGGGTGGGGGCACCCTCCGGGGTGGCGGCACGCTCCGCCCACGCAACCCCGTCGTCTGCGAACGCATCGAGGAAAAGATGGGCCTGCACGGCAGCCCCACCTGCGTGCTGCGCTTCGACGATGCGACCGGCTGGCGCGTCGGCGAGCCGGGCCGCGGCCTCAACGCCATGTTCGTGATGATGAACGCGGCGCGCCTGCACGTCGCCCTGCAAGGCATCGGCCTGCTGGACGCCGCCTGGCAGAAGGCGCACGCCTACGCGCAGGAGCGCACACAGATGCGCGCACCCGGCGCGCTGCGCGGCCCGGGCGCGGCCGACCCGATCATTCGCCACCCCGCCGTGCAGCGCATCCTGGACACCGAGCGTGCCTGGATCGACGGCCTGCGCGTGCTGGCCTACCGCACGGGCGTCGAACTCGACATCGCGCGGCAGCACCCCGACCCGCAACGCCGCGCGGCCGCGCAGCAGTGGTGCAGCCTGGTCACCCCCGTTCTCAAGTCCATCTGCACCGAGCAGGGCTTCGGCGGCGCGAGCCGCTGCCTGCAGGTCTTCGGCGGCCACGGCTACGTGAAGGAGTGGGGCATCGAGCAGATCGTGCGCGACTCCCGCGTGACCATGATCTACGAAGGCACCAACGAGATCCAGGCCATCGACCTGCTCGCGCGCAAGGTCCTGCCGGACGGCGGCGCGGGGCTGTCGGCGGTGCTCGCCACCGTGGCGGGCGAGCTCGATCCGCACCGTGACCGCGAACTGCTCGAGCGCTTCGAGGCGCTGCGTGCGCTCACGCGCGAGCTCGTTGCCGCCGCCGCGCACGACGACACCCTGCCCTACGAAGCCGCGGACGACTACCTGCGCGCCGTCGGCCTCGCCCTCCTGGGCTGGGCCTGGTCCGCCATCGCACGCACGCCGGGTGCCGACACGCCGCGCTGGACGGCGCCCGCGCGCGCCGCGCAGCTGCGCGTCCTGCCCGAATTCGAGCTGCGCCTGCACATCCTGCGCACGCAGTGCGCCGCCGCCACGCCGCGACTCAACGCCGCCTGAACCCCATGCCGAGGCCAGCAGTTTCCGCCCGCACCACGCCGCCGCCCGCCGTCGAGGAAGTCGACACCAGCTTCCTGGAGACCCTCCTGGGCTACAACGCGCGACGCGCGGCGCTGGCGGTCATCGACGTGTTCGTGCAGCGCATGGCGCCCTACGAACTCAAGCCGGTGGACTTCTCCGTGCTCTCGCTGGTCGGGCACAACCCGGGCATCACCTCGCGCCAGCTCTGCACCGCCCTGGGCATCCTGCCGCCCAACCTGGTGGGCATGGTCAACGCACTGCAGAAGCGCTCCCTGGTCGAGCGGCTGCCGCACCCGCGCGACGGCCGCGCCGTCGGCCTGCACCTCACGCCGCGGGGACAGAAGCTCATGCGGGAGGCGGAAAAGACCGCGGCGGAGCTGGAAGCCGACTTCGCCTCGCGCCTGACGCCGGCGGAGCTGCGCACGCTGATCGGCCTGCTCAAGAAGGTCTACCGCAGCGACTAGCGCTCGTCGACCCGACGTTGCGCCGTTGTCACGATGCTATTGTTTCAGTAGCGAGGGCTGCGTACACTGCCCCTCCCGCCCTGCAAACCCGCAGCGGCGGGACCGCACCCCGCCATGAGCCCCAAGGAAAACGTCGCCACCAATCAGCTGCTCGCGCTGCTCGAGGCAAGATATGCGATCCGGGTGCTCTGGGCGCTGCGCGACGGCCATCCGCAGACCTTCCGCCTGTTGCAGGACAGCGTGGGCGGCATCACGCCCAACACGCTGAACACGCGCATCAAGGAACTGCGGGAAGCCGGCCTGATGCAGCACAACGGCGACGGCTACAGTGTCACCACGAGCGGCACCGATCTTCTCAAGCGCCTGGCCGACCTGCAGCCCTTTGCCGCACGGTGGGTGGCCGCCCAGGCGAAGAAGAAGCAACAGACAAGCTGATGCAAGCCTTCCTCCAGGCGACGCTGCCCGCCGATGCGCAGCAGGCCACGCTGGTCGGCCGGGCCTGGCTCCAGGGCCAGGGCGCGGTCCTCGTCAAGGTCGAGGGCGACACGCTCGTCGACCTGTCGCGCCTCGCGCCCACCAGCAGCGCCCTGATGGAACTGCCCGACCCGGCCGCGGCCGTGCGCTCGCACAAGGGCGCGCCGCTCGCCTCGCTGCCGGAGGTGATCCGCAACAGCAGCGCCGACAGCCGCGTGGAGGACACGCCCTGGCTGATGGCACCCTGCGACCTGCAGGCGGTGAAGGCATCGGGCGTGACCTTCGTGGCCTCCATGCTGGAACGCGTGATCGAGGAGCAGGCCCGCGGCAACCCGGCGCTCGCCGAATCCGTGCGCAAGGAAGTGGTCGCCGTGATCGGCGACGACCTGTCCAAGGTGCGGCCCGGCTCGCCGGAGGCGGCGCAGCTCAAGCAGGTGCTGGTCGCCAAGCACCTCTGGTCGCAGTACCTGGAAGTGGGCATCGGCGCGGATGCGGAGATCTTCACCAAGGCGCAGCCCATGAGCGCGGTGGGCACCGGCTGCGAGATCGGCATCCATCCGAAGAGCGAGTGGAACAACCCCGAGCCCGAGATCGTGCTGGTGGTCAACAGCCGCGGCGAGACCGTGGGCGCCACGCTCGGCAACGACGTGAACCTGCGCGACTTCGAAGGCCGCAGCGCGCTCCTGCTCGGCAAGGCCAAGGACAACAACGCCAGCTGCGCCATCGGGCCCTTCATCCGCCTGTTCGATGCGCACTTCGGCATCGCGGACGTGCGGCAGGCCGAGCTGGCCATGCAGGTGGAGGGCCCGGAAGGCTTCCGCATGGAAGGCTCCAGCAGCCTGCGCCTGATCAGCCGCGACCCGCTCGACCTGGTGCAGCACGCCATCGGTCCGACCCACCAGTACCCGGACGGGCTGGTGCTCTTCCTCGGCACCATGTTCGCGCCCACCCAGGACCGCTTCGGTCCGGGCCAGGGGTTCACGCATGCGGTCGGCGACCTGGTGGCCATTTCCACCCCGCGCCTCGGTACACTCGTCAACCGCGTCAACACCAGCGACCGGATCGCCCCCTGGCACTACGGCACGGGTGCGCTCATGCGCGACCTCGCCCGCCGGCGCCTGCTCTGAAACCAAGGAAAGACGAGAACATGATTACCACCCCCAGCGGCCTGCAGTACGAAGACGAAGTGGTGGGCAGCGGCCCCGAGGCCCAGGCCGGCAAGGACGTGCGCGTGCACTACACGGGCTGGCTGTTCCAGAACGGCGTGCAGGGAGCGAAGTTCGATTCGAGCCGGGACCGCAAGGACCCCTTCGAGTTCTCGCTGGGCGCCGGCATGGTCATCCGGGGCTGGGACGAAGGGGTGGCCGGCATGAAGGTCGGTGGCAAGCGCACCCTGGTCATCCCGCCGGACCTGGGGTACGGCGCCCGCGGCGCCGGCGGCGTGATTCCGCCGAACGCCACGCTGAAGTTCGACGTCGAGCTGCTCGAGACCCGCTGACGCGGTCCGCAGCCTTCCTTCTCTCCCTGCACCTGCGGCCTCCCCTGGGGGTGGGCGGCGCGCTTGCGCCGGACGGTGAGCGCTTGAACCCCACCGGGCCTCCGGACCCGGTATTCTTTCACCCCTCTCCTTGAAACCGGCTCTGCCGCCCCAAGCTCCCCGGGCGACAGAGACCTCCAAGCGTTTGCCCATGTCCAACGACAGTACCACCCAGAACGAACAACCCCAGGACGCCTCGCAGGCCCCCGACGCCGCCGGCAGCGAAGCCGGCCAGCCATCCGCCCAGGACTGGCAGGCGCAGGTGGCGCAGCTCGCCGCGAAGAATTCCGAGCTGGCCGACCAGTACATGCGCGCGCAGGCCGAGATGCAGAACGTGCGGCGCCGCTCCGAGGAAGAAATGTCCAAGGCGCGCAAGTACGCCCTGGAGAGCTTCGCCGAAAGCCTGCTGCCGGTAGCCGACAGCCTCGAGGCCGGCCTGCACCACCAGGACCAGACGGCCGAGCAGATCCGCGCCGGCGCCGAAGCCACCCTGCGGCAGCTGAAGGCGGCCCTGGAGCGCAACAAGGTGCTCGAGATCAACCCCGCGGCGGGAGCGAAGTTCGACCCGCACCAGCACCAGGCGATCTCGGTGGTGCCGGCGGACCAGGAGGCCAACACGGTCGTGACCGTGCTGCAGAAGGGCTACCTCATCGCCGACCGCGTGCTGCGCCCTGCCCTGGTCACGGTGACCGGGCCGAAATGAATTCCGCCCGCGCCGGCGCGGCCTTGAATCCGTAACAGTTATCCACAACTAGGCCACAGACTGATTCCCACCCTCCCGGGGGCGAACAGATAGGAGAAAAACATGGCAAAGATCATCGGCATCGACCTGGGCACGACCAACTCGTGCGTTGCCATCATGGAAGGCAACAACATCAAGGTCATCGAGAACTCCGAGGGCGCCCGCACGACGCCTTCGATCGTCGCGTACCAGGAAGACGGCGAGATCCTCGTGGGCGCTTCCGCCAAGCGCCAGGCCGTCACCAACCCGCGCAACACCATCTATGCCGTCAAGCGCCTGATCGGCCGCAAGTTCACCGAGAAGGAAGTGCAGAAGGACATCGAGCTGATGCCCTACAAGATCGTCCAGGCCGACAACGGCGACGCCTGGGTCGAGGTGCGCGGCAAGAAGCTGGCGCCCCCGCAGATTTCCGCCGAGATCCTGCGCAAGATGAAGAAGACCGCCGAGGACTACCTCGGTGAAGAGGTCACCGAGGCCGTGATCACGGTGCCCGCGTACTTCAACGACAGCCAGCGCCAGGCCACCAAGGACGCCGGCCGGATCGCCGGCCTGGACGTCAAGCGCATCATCAACGAGCCCACCGCCGCGGCCCTGGCCTTCGGCCTGGACAAGCACGGCAAGGGCGACCGCAAGATCGCCGTGTACGACCTGGGCGGCGGCACCTTCGACATCTCGATCATCGAGATCGCCGACGTCGAGGGCGAGAAGCAGTTCGAAGTGCTGTCCACCAACGGCGACACCTTCCTGGGCGGCGAGGACTTCGACCAGCGCATCATCGATTACATCGTCACCGAGTTCAAGAAGGAACAGGGCGTCGACCTGAAGAACGACGTGCTGGCCCTGCAGCGCCTGAAGGAAGCGGCGGAGAAGGCCAAGATCGAGCTGTCCAACAGCACGCAGACCGACATCAACCTGCCGTACGTCACGGCGGATGCGTCCGGTCCCAAGCACCTGAACATCAAGCTGTCGCGCGCCAAGCTCGAAGCGCTGGTGGACGACCTGATCTCGCGCACGATCGAGCCCTGCAAGATCGCCATCAAGGACGCCGGCGTGTCCGTCAACGACATCCAGGACGTGATCCTGGTGGGCGGCATGACGCGCATGCCCAAGGTGCAGGAGAAGGTCAAGGAGTTCTTCGGCAAGGAGCCGCGCAAGGACGTGAACCCCGACGAGGCCGTGGCCGTCGGCGCCGCCATCCAGGGCCAGGTGCTCTCGGGCGAGCGCAAGGACGTGCTGCTGCTGGACGTCACCCCGCTGTCGCTGGGCATCGAGACCCTGGGCGGCGTGATGACGAAGATGATCAAGAAGAACACGACGATCCCGACCAAGTTCGCGCAGACCTTCTCGACGGCCGACGACAACCAGCCGGCGGTGACGATCAAGGTCTACCAGGGCGAGCGCGAGATGGCCACCGGCAACAAGCTGCTGGGCGAGTTCAACCTCGAAGGCATCCCGCCGGCCCCGCGCGGCCTGCCGCAGATCGAGGTGAGCTTCGACATCGACGCCAACGGCATCCTGCACGTGGGCGCCAAGGACAAGGGCACCGGCAAGGAAAACAAGATCACCATCAAGGCGAATTCGGGCCTGTCCGAGTCCGAGATCGAGAAGATGGTCAAGGACGCGGAGATCAACGCGGTCGAGGACAAGAAGAAGCTCGAGGTCGTGCAGGCGCGCAACCAGGGCGAGGCCATGGTGCACAGCGTGCGCAAGAGCCTGAGCGAGTACGGCGACAAGATCGATGCTTCCGAAAAGGAAAAGATCGAGGCCGCGGCCAAGGAGCTGGAAGAAGTCCTCAAGTCCGAGGACAAGGACCAGATCGAGGCCAAGACCAACGCGCTGATGACCGCGAGCCAGAAGCTCGGCGAGCAGATGTACAAGGCGCAGGAAGCCGCGGGTGGCGCGGGTGCGCAGGCGGAAGCCGGCGCCGGTGCGCAGCAAGCCTCCTCGGGTCCGGCCAACGACGACAACGTCGTGGACGCCGAAGTCAAGGAAGTCAAGAAAGGCTAAAGAGATTCACCGCAGGGGCGCAGAGGGCGCAGGGGGCCGCGGGGAACCTTCGGGATTTCCCTCTGCGTTTCCCCTGCGTCCTCTGTGCCTCTGTGGTGAACGCTGTTTGAACAAGCACGCATGGCCACCAAACGCGATTACTACGAAGTCCTGGGCGTTCCCAAGAACGCGTCCGAGGACGAGATCAAGAAGGCTTATCGCAAGCTGGCGATGAAGTACCACCCTGACCGCAACCAGGGGGACAACGCCAAGGACGCCGAGGCGCGCTTCAAGGAGGCCAAGGAAGCGTACGAGATGCTCGCGGACGCCGAAAAGCGCGGTGCCTACGACCAGTACGGGCACGCCGGCGTCGACCCGAACATGCGCGGCCCGGGCGGTCCCGGGGCGGAAGGCTTCGGCGGCTTCGCGGAAGCCTTCGGCGACATCTTCGGCGACATCTTCGGCCAGCAACGCGCCGGTGGCGGCCCCGGGCGGGGCGGGCGCCAGGTGTACCGCGGCAGCGACCTCTCCTATGCGATGGAGATCACGCTGGAGGAAGCGGCCAAGGGCAAGGACGCGCAGATCCGCATCCCGTCCTGGGACGAATGCGAGACCTGCCACGGCAGCGGCGCCAAGCCCGGCACGCAGGCCAAGACCTGCAGCACCTGCCACGGCGCCGGCGTCGTGCAGATGCGCCAGGGCTTCTTCAGCGTGCAGCAGACCTGCCCGCATTGCCGCGGCACCGGCAAGATCATCCCCGAGCCCTGCCAGACCTGCCACGGCCAGGGCAAGGTCAAGCGCCAGAAGACGCTGGAGGTGAAGATCCCCGCCGGCATCGACGACGGCATGCGCATCCGCAGCGCCGGCAACGGCGAGCCGGGCACCAACGGCGGCCCGCCGGGCGACCTGTTCATCGAGATCCGGCTGAAGAAGCACGCGATCTTCGAGCGCGACGGCGACGACCTGCACTGCGTGCTGCCCGTGAGCATCGCCCGCGCCGCGCTCGGCGGCGAGATCGAGGTGCCCACGCTGGAAGGCAAGGCGATGATCGACATCCCCGAAGGCACCCAGGCCGGCAAGCAGTTCCGCCTGCGCGGCAAGGGCATCAAGGGCGTGCGCTCCACCTACCCGGGCGACCTCTATTGCCACATCGCGGTGGAGACGCCGGTCAAGCTCACGGAGCACCAGCGCAAGCTGCTCAAGGAACTGGACGAGTCCCTGAAGAAGGGGGGCGCCAAGCACTCGCCGAACGAGGAGTCCTGGGCGGATAAGCTGAAAGGCTTCTTCAGCGCGTAGCGCGCGAAGCGGCCACTGTGGCGGCCGCGGGACAGCCGGCGGCGCCGCGCCGACGGCACGGGTGCGAAACGCGAACGCCGAGCCCACAATCGGGGCATGGCGCTTCGCCTCTTCCGTACCACCGGGTACTCGACCCTGCTCATGCCGGGCGAGTCGCGCGTGCGTCCCCATCCGGGGCGGCTGGTGCTGTGGGGCAGCCTCTGGCCCGCGCTCGCGTGCAACGTGGGTCTCTGGCGGCTGCTCCTGCAGCGCAGCGACGACTGGCGCAACGCCCTCGCATCGGTGCTGGTGATCGGCGGCGCGGCCGGCGTCGTCCTGAGCCTCCTGGGCTGGCGCCGCACCATCAAGCCCGCGCTCACCCTGGTCCTGATCGCAGCCGCACTCGGCGCCGACGGCCTCTGGAGCCACCAATTGCCGGTGGAGGCGCTGTGGCAGGGGCGGCCGGCCAGCTGGATGCCGGGCTGGGCCAGCTTCCTGCGCCTGCAGGGCCTCCTGCTGCTGCTGGTGCTCGCCGTGCTGCCGATCGTGGCGGTGTGGAATGCGCAGGTGCGCCGGCTCCCCGGTCCGGCGCAACTGAAGTTCAATGTCTGCGCTGCGTTGCTCGGCGCAGCCGTCCTCGCGGCGGGACTCGTCCTCGCGCACTGAGCCCGGCCGCATCCGGCCGCCTCCTACAGGGAGCTCCCCGCTGTTCCTACCGCCTGCACGGCAGCTCCGGCCCCAGCCTCGATGGATGTCCGAATCGCGCCTGGCCATCTACGGTGCGATCGCTGCCAACGCGGCGATCTCCGTCACGAAGTTCGTCGTGGCCGGCATCACGGGCAGTTCGGCGATGCTGTCCGAAGGGGTCCACTCGGTGGTGGACACCGCCAACGGCCTGCTGCTGCTGGTAGGGGTGCACCGCAGCCAGCGGCCGCCTTCGACCGAGCATCCTTTCGGCCACGGCAAGGAGCTGTACTTCTGGAGCCTGATCGTCGCGGTGCTGATCTTCGGCGCCGGCGGCGGCGTCTCGTTCTACGAAGGCGTGCTGCACGTGCGCGACCCGCACCCCCTGGAAGAGCCGCTGTGGAACTACGTGGTGCTCGCGTTCGCAGCGGTCTTCGAAGGCGCAAGCTTCGGCATCGCGCTGCGCCAGTTCCTGCGCGACAAAGGCGACCTGCCCTTCTGGCGGGCGCTGCGCACCAGCAAGGACCCCGCGACCTACACCGTGATGGCGGAGGACGCGGCGGCCCTGGCCGGCCTGGCGATCGCCGCGCTGGGCATCTTCGCGAGCCACAAGCTGGACATGCCGCGCCTGGACGGCGTGGCCTCGATGGCCATCGGCGTGCTGCTGGCGGGCGTCGCGGTGCTGCTGGTCCACGAGTCGCGCGGGCTGCTGGTGGGCGAAGGCGTGCGGCCGGAGACCGCCCGCGCCATCCAGGACATCGCCCGAGCCGAGCCCGGCGTGCGGGACGTGGGGCCGGTGCTTTCGATGTACGTGGGCGCGGAGGACGTGCTGGTCACCTTCGCCGTGCACTTCGCGCCGCAGCTGCCGGCGGGCGAAGTCGCCGAGGCCATCCGACGCATCGAGAGCACCGTGCGCGCGCGCTTTCCAAAGGTGCGGCGCATCTTCCTGGAACCGGTGGCGGACCCGGCGGCAGGCTAGAACAAGGTGCCCTGCCCTTGCGGCGCGGGCGGGCGGAACAGGTCGGTGCGGAAGTCGACCTTCTTGGCGTTGAAGCCCAGGCGCCTGGCGGTCTTGTCGAAGCGCTGGCGGATCAGCTGTGCCCAGGTGCCGGAGCCCTTCATGCGCGTGGCGAAGTCGCTGTCGTAGTCCTTGCCGCCGCGCATCTCCTGGATGCGGTGCATCACCCGCTCCGCGCGCTGCGGATAGTGCGTCTCCAGCCACTGGCGGAACAGCGGCGCCACCTCCCAGGGCAGGCGGATCACGTGGTAAAAGGCCTCGCGCGCCCCGGCCTCCCAGGCCGCCTCCAGCACCTGCTCCATGTCGTCGTTGAGGAAGGGAATCTGCGGCGCCAGGCTGACGCCGCAGGGCACGCCCGCTTCGGCCAGCGTGCGCAACACGCGCAGGCGCCGGTGCGGGGCGGCCGCCCGCGGCTCCAGCTTGCGGGCCAGCTCCGCGTCCAGCGTGGTGATCGTGACGTAGACGGCGGCGAGCCCCAGGTGCGCCATCGGAGCGATGAGGTCCAGGTCGCGCTCGACGCCGCTCGACTTGGTCACGAGGCCGAAGGGATGGTTGGTCTCGTGCATCACCTCGATGAGGCCGCGCGTGAGGCGCAGCTCGCGCTCCACGGGCTGGTAGCAGTCGGTGGCGGTGCCGATCGCGATCAGGTCCGGCCGGTAAGACTTGCGGGCCATCTCGGCGCGAAGCAGTTCCACCGCGTTGCGCTTGGCGATGATCTTCGTCTCGAAGGCCAGCCCCGGCGAGAGGTTCAGGTAACTGTGGGTGGGCCGCGCGTAGCAGTAGATGCAGCCGTGCTCGCAGCCCCGGTAGGGATTGATCGACCGGTCGAAGTAGATGTCCGGCGAGTCGTTGCTGGCGATGATGCTCTTGGCGGTCTCCCAGGTCACCTGGGTGCGGGGGCCGCCGCCGGCATCTTCGCCCTCATGCTCCCAGCCGTCGTCGAAGACCTCGCGCGCGTCCTTCTCGAAGCGGTGCGGGAAGTACGTCGCCGTGCCGCGGCCCTTGAGCGCGGACAAGGGCACGCGCACCTCGGGAACGGTCGTGTCGGTGCTGCGGTCGATACTGTCCATCCATACAGTATGCCACCGGAAGCGGCGCGGCGAAAGCCTAGGCGGTCGCGAGCGAAGGCAGGCCCAGGCGGGCGCGCGCGTCGGCGTATTCGCGCTTCAGCCGCGCCACGAGGTCGGCCACGTGCACGATCTCCTTGACGGCCGAAATGCCCTGGCCCGAGCCCCAGACGTCCTTCCAGGCCTTCTTGCTGCCCTCGCCGCCGCCGAAACTCATCTTGCTCGGGTCGCTCTCGGGCAGGTTCTCCGGGTCCAGCCCGGCGGCGCGGATGCTGGACTTCAGGTAGTTGCCGTGCACGCCGGTGAAGAGGCTGGAGTAGACGATGTCGTCCGAGCTGCCTTGCACGATCGCCTCCTTGTAGCCCTCGCTCGCGCGCGCTTCGTGGGTCGCGATGAAGGCCGAGCCGATGTACGCGAAGTCGGCGCCCAGCGCCTGCGCGGCGAGGATCGCCCCCCCGTTGGCGATCGCGCCCGACAGCGCGATCGGGCCGTCGAACCACTCACGGATTTCCTGCACCAGGGCGAAGGGACTCTTGACGCCCGCATGGCCCCCGGCGCCGGCCGCCACGGCGATCAGCCCGTCCGCGCCCTTCTCCACGGCCTTGCGTGCGAAGGTATTGTTGATGATGTCGTGCAGCACCACGCCGCCGTAGGAGTGGATGGCCTCGTTCACGTCCACGCGCGCGCCCAGCGAGGTGATCACCACGGGAACCTTGCGCTTCACGACCACTTCCATGTCGTGCTCGAGGCGGTCGTTGCTCTTGTGGACGATCTGGTTGATCGCGTAAGGCGCCGCCGGCCGGTCCGGGTTCGCACGGTCGTAGGCCGCCAGCGTTTCCTCGATCTCGTGCAGCCACTCGTCCAGCTGCGACGCGGGCCGCGCGTTGAGCGCCGGCATGGAGCCCACGACGCCCGCCTTGCACTGCTCGATCACCATCTTCGGATTGCTGACGATGAACATCGGCGAGGCGATGACGGGCAGCGGGAGCTTGCGCAGGGCGGGCGGCAGTTTGGACATGTTTTCCTTGCAGGGCGGCGGTGGGTGAAACGAACCCACCGACCAGTCAGAACGCTTCCAGCGGCAGCGCCGTGACGCTCTCCGCACCTTCGACGATCGCGTCGCGCTGGCCCGGCGCCTTGGCCAGGATGTGCTCGGCGTAGAAGCGCGCGGTGGTGATCTTCGCCTGCAGGAAGTCCTGGTCCTGTCCCTTCTGCAACAGGTCCTCGGCCACGAGCAGCGAGCGCGCCAGCTGCCAGCCGGCCACGAGGTTGCCCGCAAGCATGAGGTAAGGCACGGAGCCGGCGAACACCGCGTTCGGCGACCCCTTGCCCTGCTGCACGATGAAGCCCACCACGTCCAGGAAGGCCTTGCGGGCGGCGGTGAGGCGCCTGGCCACGGCGCGGGCGGCCACGCTGTTGCGCTTGCCGAGCTCGCCTTCGGTCTGCTCGATCTGGCCGGCGATGGCCTGCGCCACCTGGCCGCCATCGCGCGCCGTCTTGCGGCCCACGAGGTCGTTGGCCTGGATGGCTGTCGTGCCTTCGTAGATGGTCAGGATCTTGGCGTCGCGGTAGTACTGCGCGGCGCCGGTTTCCTCGATGAAGCCCATGCCGCCGTGCACCTGCACGCCCAGCGAGGTCACTTCCAGGCTCATCTCGGTGCTGTAGCCCTTGACCAGCGGCACCAGGAACTCGTAGAAGGCCTGGTTCTGCTTGCGCACCGCGGCATCGGGATGATGGTGCGCCGCGTCGTAGGCGGACGCCGCCACGCTGGCCATGGCGCGGCAACCCTCGGTGTAGGCGCGCATGGTCATGAGCATGCGGCGCACGTCCGGGTGGTGGATGATCGCCGCCGGCCCGTTGACGGAGCCGTCGACGGGGCGCGACTGCACGCGGTCGCGCGCGTAGGCCACGGCCTTCTGGTAGGCGCGCTCGGCGACCGCGATGCCCTGCACGCCGACGGCGTAGCGTGCGGCGTTCATCATGATGAACATGTACTCCAGGCCGCGGTTCTCCTCGCCCACGACGTAGCCGGTGGCACCGCCGTGGTCGCCGAACTGCAGCACCGCGGTCGGCGAGGCCTTGATGCCCAGCTTGTGCTCGATGCTCACGCAGTGCACGTCGTTGCGCGGGCCGAGCGAGCCATCCTTGTTCACGAGGAACTTGGGCACGACGAAGAGGCTGATGCCCTTGACGCCCTCGGGCGCGCCGGGGATGCGGGCCAGCACCAGGTGGACGATGTTGTCCGCCATGTCGTGCTCGCCGTAGGTGATGAAGATCTTGGTGCCGAAGACCTTGTAGGTGCCGTCGGGCTGCGGCTCGGCGCGGGTGCGCACCAGCGCGAGGTCGCTGCCCGCCTGCGGCTCGGTGAGGTTCATGGTGCCGGTCCACTCGCCCGTGACCAGCTTCTCCAGGTAGACGCCCTTGAGGTCGTCCGAGCCCGCCGTGAGCAGCGCCTCGATGGCGCCGTCGGTGAGCAGCGGGCACAGCGCGAAGCTCAGGTTGGCGGAGTTGAGCATCTCGATGCACGCCGCGCCTATGGTCTTGGGCAGGCCCTGGCCGGCGAAGTCGGTCGGATGCTGCAGGCCCTGCCAGCCGCCTTCGGCGAACTGCTTGTACGCCGCCACGAAGCCGGGCGTGGTGGTGACCTTGCCGTCCTTCCAGCTCGAAGGATTCCGGTCGCCCTCGACGTTGAGCGGCTCCAGCACGCCTTCGTTGAACTTCGCGCATTCCTCCAGCACCGCCTGCGCGGTTTCCAGGCCGGCTTCCTCGAAGCCGGGCAACTGCGCGATCTGCGCGAGGTTGGCCAGGTGCTCGATGTCGAACAGCATGTCCTTGAGGGGGGCGCGATAGCTCATGGCGGATCTCCTTCGTTGTGACTCCCTCCCCGCTGGGGAGGCTGGGGGCGACCAGTGTGCGGCGGCGCCCCCTGCGCGACCCTCCCCTGGAGGGGGAGGGTGGGTTGCACGCAGCTCTACAGCGCCTTCACCAGCTCGGGCACCGCCGTGAACAGGTCGGCCTCCAGGCCGTAGTCGGCGACGCTGAAGATCGGCGCTTCGGGGTCCTTGTTGATCGCGACGATCACCTTGGAGTCCTTCATGCCGGCCAGGTGCTGGATCGCGCCGCTGATGCCGCAGGCGATGTACAGCTGCGGCGCGACGATCTTGCCGGTCTGGCCGACCTGCAGGTCGTTGGGCGCGTAGCCCGCGTCCACCGCGGCGCGCGAGGCGCCGATGGCCGCACCGAGCTTGTCCGCCAGCGGCTCCAGGACCTCGTGGAACTTCTCGCTCGAACCCATCGCCCGGCCACCCGAGACGATGATCTTCGCGGCGGTGAGCTCGGGCCTGTCGTTCTGGGCGATCTCCTGGCCCAGGAACCTGCTCTTGCCCGCGTCGCCGGCGGCCGTCGCGGTCTCGACGGACGCGCTGCCACCGGAAGCGGCGGCCGGATCGAAGGCGGTCGTGCGCACCGTGATCACCTTCACCTTGTCCGCGCTCTGCACGATCGCGATCGCGTTGCCGGCGTAGATCGGGCGCTCGAAGGTGTCGGCGGCGTCGACCTTGGTGATGTCGGAGATCTGCGCCACGTCCAGCTTGGCGGCCACGCGCGGGGCGATGTTCTTGCCGCTGGCGGTGGCGGCAAAGAGGATGTGGCTGTAGCTGCCGGCCAGGGCCAGCACCTGCGCGGCGACGTTCTCGGCCAGGCCGTGCTCGAACTGCGCGCCGTCGGCGTGGATCACCTTGGCCACGCCGGCGATCTGCGCGGCCGCCTTGGCCGCATCGGCCGCGTTGGCGCCGGCCACCAGCACGTGCACTTCGCCGCCGCAGGCAGCCGCCGCGGTCACCGTGTTCAGGGTCGCGGGCCGGACGGACTTGTTGTCGTGTTCAGCAATCACCAGGGCTGCCATTTAGATCACCTTCGCTTCCGTCTTCAGCTTCTGAACCAGGGTGGCCACGTCGGGCACCTTCACGCCGGCGCCGCGCTTGGCCGGCTCCGTGACCTTCAGCGTCTTCAGCCGCGGCTTGACGTCCACGCCCAGGTCCTCGGGCTTGACGATGTCGAGCTGCTTCTTCTTGGCCTTCATGATGTTGGGCAGCGTCACGTAGCGCGGCTCGTTCAGGCGCAGGTCGGTGGTCACGACCGCCGGCAGCGTCACTTCCAGCGTCTCCAGGCCGCCATCGACTTCGCGCGTGACCTTCGCCTTGCCGTCGGCCACTTCCACCTTGGAGGCGAAGGTGGCCTGCGGCAGGTCGGCGAGTGCCGCCAGCATCTGGCCGGTCTGGTTGCAGTCGTCGTCGATCGCCTGCTTGCCCAGGATCACCAGGCCGGGCTGCTCCTTGTCGAACAGCGCCTTGAGCAGCTTGGCCACGGCCAGCGGCTGCAGTTCCTCGTCGGTCTGCACCAGGATGGCGCGATCGGCGCCGATCGCCATCGCCGTGCGCAGGGTCTCCTGGCACTGCTGCACGCCGCAGGAGACGGCGATCACTTCCGTGACCACGCCCTTCTCCTTCAGGCGCACCGCTTCTTCCACCGCGATCTCGTCGAAGGGATTCATGCTCATCTTGACGTTCGCGATGTCCACACCCGTGTTGTCCGACTTGACCCGGACCTTCACGTTGTAGTCCACCACCCGCTTGACCGGGACCAGGACCTTCATTGGGGCACTCCTAGAGTTGTGGGGAGAAATTGACGTGTACGTAAACCCGAAATTCTATGTGCGGGGCGGGTCCCCTCCCCCCGCGCTTCGGGGGGCGGCACAAAAAAGAACGACCGTTCGTTTTTGGGATTATAGGGGTGCGCAGCGCGCCTTCGGGGCAAGTCCCTCCGGCCGACTGTCATTCGCCGGACATTCCCCGCCGCGCGATGCGGGTAAGTCAGGACCGGGGCCGCAGGAGCCGCGTCTTACAGTCGCTCGCACTTTCCTACCAGGAGTTCGTTGGATGAAGCGCTCCCTGTTCCCCCTGCTCGCTGTCGCCGCCGCCGTCACCGGCGGGTCCGCCGCGGCCCAGACCGTGCTCACCGTCTCCAGCTGGGTGCCGCCCACGCACTCCCTCAGCATCGCGCAGAAGGAGTGGTGCGACCTGGTCGAAAAGAACGCGGCGGGAAAGATCAAGTGCAACATCCTGCCGCGCGCGGTGGCCAACCCGCCCGGCACCTACGACGCCGTGAAGAACGGCCTGGCCGACGTCTCCTTCACCGTCCACGGTTATACGCCTGGCCGCTTCGTGCTCACGCAGATGGCGGAATTCCCCTTCCTGGGCGACCAGGCGGAGCCGATCTCCGTGGCCTTCAACCGCGTCGCCATGAAGAACCCCGCCTTCGCGCAGGAGCACCAGGGCGTGCACGTGCTGGCCTTCTTCACGCACGGACCCGGCATCGTCTTCAACACCAAGCGGCCGGTCACCAGGCTGGAGGACCTGCAGGGCCTGAAGTGGCGCGTGGGCGGCGGCATGGTCAACGAGATCAGCAAGGCGCTGGGCATGAACGTCACGCTCAAGCCCGCGCCCGACTCCTACGAGCTGCTCTCCGGCGGCGTCATGGACGGCACGCTGTTCCCGGCCGAATCGATCGAGTCCTTCAAGATCGACAAGGTGATCAAGTACGCCACCACCTTTCCGGGCGGCCTGTACAACACCAGCTTCGTCTTCATGATGAACCCGGCCGCCTACGACAAGCTGGACGCGGCCGGCAAGAAGGCGGTGGACGCCGCCTCGGGCGAGGTGGCCGCGCGCATCATGGGCCGCAACTGGGACAAGGTGGACCGCCGCGCCTTCGCCCTCATGCAGGCCAACAACGTGCAGGTCACCAAGGCCGACGCGAAGTTCGTCGCCGACATCAAGTCCAAGACTTCGACGCTGGAGCAGAAGTGGGAGCAGGAGGCGAAGGCCAAGGGCCTGGCCGACCCGGCCAAGGTGCTGGCGGAGTTCCGCTCCGAGATCGCCAAGGCCTCGAAGTAGTCCTTGAACAAGCTGCTGGACCTGCTGTGCGGGCTGCTGTCCGGGGTCGCGCTGTTCGCGATCATGGCCCTGACCTTCTTCGACGTGCTGGGACGCAAGTTCCTGTCGCACAGCCTCACCGGCGCGCTGGAGCTCACCGAGCTGCTGATGGTGGTGGTGATCTTCGCCGCGCTGCCCCTGGTGTCGCGGCGCGGCGAACACGTGGAGTTCGATTCGCTCGACCCTTACCTGCCGCTGTGGGTGCGTCGGGCCCAGGCCGTGATCGTGCACCTCCTGTGCGCCACGGTCCTGCTCGCGCTGGCCTGGCTGATGTGGCGCACGGGCGGGCAGTTCCGGGAGAGCGGTGAGACCACGGCGCAGCTGCAGATCCTGAAGGCGCCGTTCCTCTACGGCATGGGCGTGCTGTGCGGGCTCACGGGGCTGGTGCACCTGGCCGCGCTGCGCGAGCCGCCGCAGGAAAAGATCGAAGGCGAAGGGGCGGCCCTGTGACCGCGGCGCTCCTGGGCTTCGGCGCCATCTTCCTGCTGGCGCTGCTGCGCGTGCCGCTCGCCTTCGCCATGGGCCTGGTCGGCTTCGCGGGCATCGGCCTCACGCGCGGCTGGCAGCCCGCGCTGGCCAGCACCGCGCAGGTCGTCTACGAGACCGGCTTCGCCTACACGCTCTCGGTCATCCCGCTGTTCATCCTGATGGGCAACTTCGTGGCGCGCGCCGGGCTCGCGCACGAGTTGTTCCAGGCGGCGTATGCCTTCATCGGCCACCTGCGCGGCGGGCTGGCGCATGCGACCGTGGCGGCCTGCGCCGGCTTCGGCGCCATCTGCGGCTCCTCGATCGCCACCGCCGCCACCATGAGCAAGGTCGCCTATCCCTCGATGCGCAAGCTGGGGTACAGCGACGCGCTGTCCACCGGCGTCATGGCCGCGGGCGGCACGCTGGGCATCATGATCCCCCCGTCCACCATCATGGTGATCTACGGGATCGTGACGGAGACCAACATCGGCAAGCTGTTCGCCGCCGGCGTCATCCCCGGGCTGCTGACCGCTGCGCTGCTGATGCTGGCGATCGTCGCCATGACCTCGCGGGACCCGGAGCATGCGCCTGCGGGCGAGCGGTCCACCTGGCCGCAGCGCTGGCAGGCGCTGCGCGGCATCTGGGGCGTGCTGGTGCTGGTGCTGGTGGTGCTCGGCGGCATCTACGGCGGCTTCTTCACCGCCACCGAAGGGGCGGGGTTCGGCGCGGCGGGCGCGTTCCTGTTCGCGGTGCTGCGCGGGCGCCTGGGCTGGCGCGCGCTCTACGAGGTGCTGGTCGAATCCGCGCGCACGACGGCGATGCTGTTCACGCTGCTGATCGCCGCGACGCTGTTCGCCAACTTCGTGAACTTCACGACGCTGCCCGGCGACCTGAAGAACTGGATCACGCACCTGGGCCTGTCCCCCATCATGGTGGTGGTCGCGATGATGGCGATCTACGTGGTGCTGGGCACGGTGATGGAGGAGCTCACCATGGTGCTGCTCACCATCCCGCTGTTCTTCCCCATCGTGACCTCGATGGGCTTCGACCCGGTGTGGTTCGGCGTGCTGATCGTCATGATCGTGCAGATCGGCCTGATCTCGCCGCCGGTGGGCATGAACCTGTTCGTGCTCAACGCGCTGCTGCCCGGCGTGGGCCTGGGCAACATCTTCCGCGGTTGCTGGCCCTTCGTCGCCGTGATGGTGGTGATGCTGGGCCTGCTGATCGCGTTCCCGCAACTCAGCCTGTGGCTTCCGTCCCTGATGCGTTGAAGACGATGCGGCGGCCGGCCGCGGTGCCGTCCTCCTGCGTCGGGGCTGCCTTGATGTGCAGCACCCGTTGCGGGTACGGGATGTCGATGCCGGCATCGCGCAAGGCCCGCAGGATCTTGAGGTTCACGTCCGACTTCACGTTGACCTGGCCGTTCTGCGGATCGTCAATCCAGAAGAACAGGCGGAACTCCAGGCCGTCCGCCCCGAAGCTCACCAGCCGCGCCGAGGGCGGCGGGTCGGCCAGCACGCGCTGGGTACGCATCGCCGCGTCCACCAGCAGCGCCAGCACCTGCTCCGCATTGCTGTCGTAGCCCACGGCCACGTCGGTGGCGACCAGCACGCGCGGATCGGCGATGGACAGGTTCTCCACCCGTTCGGAAATGAGCTTCTCGTTGGGGACCACGCAGGCGCGGCCGTCGCCCGCGCGGATCAGGGTGTAGCGCGTCTTGATGTCCGCCACCACGCCCTCGAAGCCGTCCACCTTGATCGTGTCGCCGATGCGCAGGCTGCGCTCGGCCAGGATGACGAAGCCGCTGACGTAGTTGGCGGCGAGCTTCTGCAGGCCGAAGCCCAGGCCGACGCCGACCGCGCCGCCCAGCACCGACAGGGCCGTGAGGTCCACGCCCGCGGCCGACAGCGCGAACAGGAAGCCGATGGACAGCAGCGCCGCACGGATGGCATTGACGGCGACCTTGCGCAGCGACAGGTCGGTGACCGCGTCGCGCAGCACCTTGCGCTCCAGCGCGGCCGACACCCACAGGGCCAGCACGAGCACCAGCCCCGAGGACAGCGCCCCCTGCAGGATGGACAGCAGGCTGATCTTGCCCTTGCCGAAGGTGAAGCGGATCCCTTCGAGCTCCGCGAGCACGGCCGGCAGCAGGCCCATGATCCAGAGCACCGCCGCGATCCAGGCGAACCAGGAGAACACCCGCTCCATGGTGCGCGCCATCTTCGAGCGCGGGAACACCAGCGTGAACACGCGCGCCAGGAAGCGGATGCCGGCGAGCGACACCAGCACCGGGATCGCCAGGCGCAGCAGCGGCACGGCCTGCAGGCCGCCCAGCCCGACCCGGGCGGAGTAGGTCAAGGCCAGCGCCACCACCGGGAACAGCAGGCCGTCGACCAGGTAGCGGCCATAGAGCACGGATTCGGGCGGCTGCCGGCGGCCGGTGAGCCAGCACAGGCCGTAGGCGGAAGCGAGGCACGCCACCAGGGCGAAGGTCTCCCAGCCGATGCCCCGGTGGTTCAGGGCACCGATCAGTTCATCGAATTCGAGCATGCGTCTTTACTGCGCCCAACCGGGCTTGCGTTTCTCGGTGAAGGCCTGCACGCCTTCGAGCGCGCACGGTTCCATCATGTTGGCCGCCATGGTCTGCGATGCGAGCTTGTAGGCGGCCTCGATGCCCATCTCGCGCTGGCGGTAGAACAGTTCCTTGCCCATCGCCAGGGCCTCGCGCGGCTTGGCGAGGATGGCCTGCACCAGGCGCTCCACTTGCGCGTCGAGCTGCTCCGGGGCGACCGCATGGTTCACCAGGCCGCGCGCCTGCGCTTCCTGCGCGGAGACGAATTCGCCCGTGACGAGCATTTCCATGGCCTGCTTCGCCGGCATGTTGCGCAGCAGGGGCACGCTGGGCGTGGAGCAGAACAGGCCGTAGTTCACGCCGCTGACGGCGAAGCGCGCCTCCGTCGACGCCACTGCGAGGTCGCACTGCGCCACGAGCTGGCAGCCCGCCGCCGTGGCCAGGCCCTGCACGCGCGCGATCACGGGCACCGGCAGCTTCTGCAGCGCCAGCATCATGCGGCTGCACTGCGCGAACAGGCGCTGGTAGTACGCCGCGTCGGGCTGCGCGATCATCTCCTTGAGGTGGTGGCCGGCGCAGAAGGCCTTGCCCGCCGCGGCGAGCACCACCACGCGCAGCGAGGCGTCCTGCGCCAGGCGGTCCAGGGCGGACTGCAGCGCGGCGAGCAGCTCCTCGCTCAAGGCGTTGAAACTCGCGGGCCGGTTCAAGGTGAGCGTGCTCACGCCCCTGGCGTCGCGGGACTCCATCAGCGGCTGCTCCATGGCGCCACCCTCCTCTTCGTTCGTTCCGGTCAAACTTCGGCCAGCGTGCGCAGGTGCGCCTCGACGCTGCGCCCGAGCGCGTCCAGGTTGTAGCCCCCTTCGAGGCTGGACACGATGCGGCCCTTGGCATGGCGCCTGGCCACGTCCATGATCTTCTGCGTGATCCAGGCGTAGTCCGCCTCGACCAACCCGAGCTGCCCCAGGTCGTCCTCGCGGTGCGCGTCGAAGCCGGCGCTGACGAAGATCATCTCCGGCCGGAACTCCTCCAGCCGCGGCATCCAGTGCTTCTCGATCAGGTCCCGGATGACGGGGCCCTTGGTGTATGCCGGCACCGGCACGTTCACCATGTTGTCGCCTTCGGCCGGATAGCCGCTGTAGGGATAGAACGGGTGCTGGAAGATGCCCACCATCAGCACGCGCGGGTCGCCGGCCAGGATGTTCTCGGTGCCGTTGCCGTGGTGCACGTCGAAGTCGACCACCGCGACGCGCTGCAGGCCATGGTGCTCCAGGGCGTAGCGCGCGGCGAGCGCCACCTGGTTGAAGATGCAGAAGCCCATCGCCCGGCTGCGCGTCGCGTGGTGCCCGGGCGGGCGCACGGCGCAGAACGCGTTCTGCAATTCGCCCGCGATCACGGCGTCGGTCGCCGCGAGCGTGGCGCCGGCGGCGCGCAGGGCGGCGTTGAGGCTGTGGCGGTTCATCGCCGTGTCCGGGTCGATGTGCACGTGGTTGTGGCCGCCGGCCTCTTCCTGCTGGCGCAGTTCCTCGGCCAGGCCGACGATGGAGGCGACGTGCAGGCGTTCGTGGGCCAGCGCCAGGAGCTCCGTGCTCGCGAGAGGGGCCTCGCGCCGGTCGACGACGTCCAGCAGGCGCGCGGCGAGCAGGCGGTCCTCGATCGCGTCGAGGCGCTCGGGGC
Source organism: Ramlibacter sp. G4-7 (assembly GCF_057784995.1). Classification (NCBI taxonomy): domain Bacteria; kingdom Pseudomonadati; phylum Pseudomonadota; class Betaproteobacteria; order Burkholderiales; family Comamonadaceae; genus Ramlibacter; species Ramlibacter sp. G4-7. The sequence continues at coordinate 114,268 of NZ_JBYNTT010000005.1, read as the reverse complement.
ACTCGGGGTGCCCGCGGCCCATGTCGTGTCTCCTGCAGTCCGGGTGCGTGAAATAGCCGGTTTTGCCCATGGCCTGCCTCGGCGGTCGCTGAAATTCGGATATGGTCGGCTTCATGGAAGCACGACAACAACTCAAAACGCTCCTGGACCAGCTTAACACGGTGATCGTCGGGAAGCCGGCGCAGGTGCGCGATTGCGTGGCCTGCCTGCTGGCGGGGGGGCACCTGCTGATCGAGGACGTTCCGGGCGTCGGCAAGACGACCCTCGCGCACGCCCTGGCGCGCGCGTTCGGCCTGCAATTCTCCCGCGTGCAGTTCACCGCGGACCTCATGCCCAGCGACCTCTCCGGCGTGTCCGTCTACGACCGCGGCAAGGAGGGCTTCGTCTTCCACCCGGGCCCGGTCTTCGCCCAGGTGCTGCTGGCCGACGAGATCAACCGCGCCAGCCCCAAGACCCAGAGCGCCTTGCTGGAAGCGATGGAGGAAAGGCAGGTGACGGTGGAAGGCGAGACCCGCGCCCTGCCCTCCCCCTTCTTCGTGATCGCCACGCAGAACCCGCACGACCAGCTGGGGACCTTCGCGCTGCCGGAGTCGCAGCTGGACCGCTTCCTCATGCGCATCTCGCTGGGCTACCCGGACCGCGCCGCGGAGCGCGCCCTGTACGCCGGCGCGGACCGCCGCGACATGGTGGAGCAGCTGGGCAACACCCTGTCGCCCGCCGAACTGCAGTCGCTGCAACAGAAGGTGATGCAGGTGCACGCGGCGGAGCCCCTGCTCGATTACGTGCAGGACCTCGTGGCCGCCACGCGCTCGGGACGCTGGTTCCTGCAGGGCCTGAGCCCGCGCGCCGGCATCGCCGTGATCCGCGCCGCCAAGGCGCAGGCGCTGTTGTCGGGACGCGACTATGTCGCGCCGGACGACGTGCAGTCCATCTTCCCGCAGACCGTCGCGCACCGGCTGGTGCCCGTGGGCGATGCCGGCCGCGGGCCGATGGAACAGGTGCGGGCGATGGTGGAGGCCGTCGCCCTGCCCTGAGAATGACAGAATGACCTCGCCCATGGCGTCGATGACGCGCCCGGCGCGTGACCAGACGGCATCCGCGCATGTCGGGCCCAGCCCGCGTCTGTCCGTCATGAATCCCGTCAGGTACGCCCGCGGCCGCTTCCGCCAGTGGTGGCAGGCGCGGCTGCCGCTGTCCGACACGATGACGCTCACCCAGCGCAACGTGTACATCCTGCCGACCCGCCCGGGCTTCATGCTGGGCGCGACGCTGCTGGTGCTGCTGGTCGGATCGATCAACTACCAGCTCAACCTCGGCTATCTCCTCACCTTCCTCCTGGCAGGCTGCGCCGTCGTCGGCATGCACGTGTGCCACGCGACCTTGCGCGGGCTCACGCTGGCCCTGATGCCGCCGGCGCCGCAATTCGCCGGCGCCAGTGCGCCCTTGACGGTCGTCCTGGGCAATGCCCGCAAGGCGACGCGCTACGGCATCGGCCTGGCCGTGCTGGACGAAACGCACGCGGACCACTGGGCCTGGACCGACGTGCCCGCCCAGGGCAGCTGCTCGGTGCAGGTGGCGTTCCGGCCCGGCCGGCGCGGCCTGCACCCGGTGCCGCCGCTGACCGCCGAAACCCGCTTTCCGCTGGGCACCTTCCGCGTCTGGACGGTGTGGCGGCCGGCCGCACAGGTCCTCGTCTACCCCGCGCCGGAGCTGCAGCCGCCGCCGCTGCCACCGGGCGAGCCGCGCGCCGGCGGCTCCGCCCTGCTGCGGGCGCAGAACAGCGGCGAGTTCGAAGGCGTGCGCGCCTACCGGCGCGGCGACCCGCTCAAGCTGGTGGTGTGGAAGAAGGCGGCCAAGACCGACGAACTGGTGAGCCGCGACACGCTGCAGGCCCAGCGCATGGAACTGTGGCTGGACTACCAGCAGTGCGGCGTCGCCGAGCGCGAGGCGCGCCTGTCCCGCCTGGCCGCATGGATCCTGCAGGCCGACCGGCTCGGGCAGGACTACGGCCTGCGGCTGCCCGGCCAGCAGGTCGCCCCGGGCGCCGGCGAGGCGCACAAGCGGCGCTGCCTGGAGGCCCTGGCCCTGTGCTGACGCTGCCCGCCCGCATCGCCGCGCTGCCGCGCGACACCCGCGATACGCTGTTCCTGCTGGCCGTGATCGGCTGGGTCACGCTGCCGCACGTCTCCCACCTTCCGTGGTGGGTGTCGCTGCTGGTGGCGGGCGTGCTGGCCTGGCGCGCGACGCTGGCCTTCCAGGGACAACCGCTGCCGACGCGCGTCTGGCTGGTCCTGCTGGTGGGCGTGACCCTGCTGGCGACCTGGCTGACGCACCGCACGCTGCTCGGGCGCGACGCCGGCGTCACGCTGATCGTGTGCCTGCTGGCGCTCAAGACCCTGGAACTGCGGGCCAGGCGCGACGCCTTCGTCGTGTTCTTCCTGGGCCTGTTCACCATGCTCACGAATTTCTTCTTCTCCCAGTCGCTGGCCGTCGCGGCGGCGATGCTGGTGGGACTGCTCGGCCTGCTGACCGCGCTCATCAACGCGCACATGCCGGTCGGGCGGCCGCCGCTCGCGCAAGCGGCGCGCACGGCGGCCTGGATGACGTTGCTGGGGGCGCCGGTGATGGCGATCCTGTTCGTGCTGTTCCCGCGCTTCGCGCCGCTGTGGGGCATCCCCTCCGACGGCATGACCGGCCGCAGCGGCCTGTCGGCGCAGATGCGGGTGGGCACCATGGCGGACCTGGTGCTGGACGAAAGCATCGCCTTTCGCGTGCGCTTCGAAGGAACGCCGCCGGCGCAGAGCGACCTGTACTTCCGCGGCCCCGTCTTCGCCGACTTCGACGGGCGCGAGTGGCGGCCGCTGGTGCGCCTGTCCCGCTTCCCGCCCATGCGCGTGGGCAAACCGCAGCTGGTGCCGCTGGGGGCCCCGGTGCGCTACGAGATGACGCTGGAGCCGAACAACCGGCCCTGGCTGCTCACGCTCGATGCCGTGGCGCAGACGCCGCAGGTGCCCGGGATGGACGCCGTGATGACGTCCGAGCTGCAATGGCTGGTGTCGCAGCCCGTGGTGGACCTGGTGCGCTACACCGCCGAAAGCCACCTGCTGTACCGCCAGGGCCCGACCCGGCGCGTGCTCGTGCTGCCGGAGTACACGCAGCTGCCGCCCGGCTTCAACCCGCGCACGCTGGCGCTGGCGGACAAGCTGCGCGAGGACAACCCGGGCGCCACGTCCGCCACGCTGGTGCAGGTGGCGCTGCGGCTGCTGCGCACCGGCGGCTACCACTACACGCTGGCGCCCGGCGTCTACGGAGAGGACACCGCCGACGAGTTCTGGTTCGACGCCAAGGAAGGCTTCTGCGAGCACATCGCGTCGGCTTTCGTGGTGCTGATGCGCGCCATGAACATCCCGGCGCGCGTGGTCACCGGCTACCAGGGCGGCGAGCTGAACCCGGTGGACGGCTACTGGGTGGTGCGCCAGTCCGACGCCCACGCCTGGACCGAGGTGTGGATCGAAGGGCGCGGCTGGATGCGGGTCGACCCGACGTCGGCCGTGGCCCCCAACCGGACCGGTTCCTTCCAGCGGCTGGTCGCGCCGCAAGGCGTCTTCGGGGCGGCCATGCAGAACGTCAGCCCCGACCTGTGGGCCGCCTTGCGCTCCTCGTGGGACGCCATGAACAACGGCTGGAACCAGTGGGTGCTGAACTACACCCAGAGCCGCCAGCTCAGCATGCTGCGCAACGTGGGCTTCGATTCGCCGAGCTGGGAGGACCTCAGCCGCGTGCTGCTCGCGGTGGTCGTCATCGTGGCACTCGCCGGTGCGTTGTGGAGCTGGTGGGACCGGCTGCAGCACGACCCCTGGCTGCGCCTGCTGAGCCGGGCGCGCCGGAAGTTGCGCCAGGCAGGCGTCGAGATCGGGAACACGGCGCCGCCCCGGGCGATCGCAGACCTGGTGACCACCCGTTTCGGCGCCGAGGCGCGCACCGTCGCGCAATGGCTGCTGAAGCTCGAAGCACAGCGGTATGCGCCCGCGCCCGCCGTGTCCCTGTCCGCGCTGCGGCGCGAGTTCCACCGGATTGCCTGGCCCCGTCGATGCGAAGCTCTCTGATCCTGTCCGCCCTCCTGCTGGCCCTGCCCCTCGCCGCCTGGGCCCAACCTGCCGACGCGGCGCCCCGCGCGCGTGCCAAGCCCGGTTCGCAGCGCAGCGGACCTGCGTACGCTGCGCGCGCGGACGCGATGGAGTTCGCCGAGGACATGGCGGCGCGGCGCAACCTCGATCCCGCCTGGGTCAAGCGCATGGTGGGCCAGGCGCAGAACCTTTCCATCGTGAGCCGCCTGATGCAGCCGCCGCCGGCCGGCCAGCCCAAGAACTGGAGCGCCTACCGGGGCCGCTTCATCGACCCGGTGCGGATCGCGGCCGGCGTGCGCTTCTGGCAGGAGCAGCGCGGCACGCTGGAGCGCGCCGAGCAGGAGTTCGGCGTGCCCGCCGAGATCATCGTCGGCATCATCGGCGTGGAGACCATCTACGGCCAGCAGATGGGCGACTTCCGCATCCTCGACGCGCTCGCCACGCTGGCTTTCGACTTCCCGGAAAGCCACCCGCGCGCGGCCGAACGCAGCAAGTACTTCCGCGGCGAGCTGGAACAGTTCCTGGCATGGCACGAGTCCGCCCACAGCAGCCCGCTGGCACCGCGCGGCAGCTATGCCGGCGCCTGGGGCATGCCGCAGTTCATGCCCAGCAGCCTGGCGCGCTGGGGCGTCGACTACGACGGGGACAAGCGCGTGGACCTGGCGCGCAGCCCCGAGGACGTGATCGGCTCCGTGGCCAACTACTTCAAGGGCTACGGCTGGGTGAGCGGCATGCCGACGCACTACCCGGTGCGCTTCGACGCGGCCACCCTCGACAAGGACGCGCTGCTGGCGCCGGACATCCTGCCGACGTTCACCGTCGCGCGCTTCCAGGAGAAGGGCGCCGTGCTCGAAGGCGCGGCGCTGGAACACAAGGGCCCGCTGGCGCTCATCGAACTGCAGAACGGCGCCGAGCCCGCCTCCTATGTCGCGGGCACCGAGAACTTCTACGTGATCACCCGCTACAACTGGTCCAGCTACTACGCCATGGCGGTGATCGAGCTCGGGCGCGAGGTGAAGGAGGCGCTGGGCCGCCAGTCCGCGCGCAATCCATGAACATCTCGGGCGAGGAATGGCGCCGCATGTGGACGGCGCTGGGCGCGCAGTCCATCTCCGGGGGCCTGTTCAACCAGCTGGTGCGCGCCTACGGTGAGCCCCAGCGCCACTACCACACGCTGCAGCACCTGCGCGAATGCCTGGCGAACTGGGAGGCGGCCTCCTCCCTGGCACGCCGGCCGGAAGAAGTCGAACTGGCCCTGTGGTTCCACGACGCCGTCTATGCGCCGCAGCGGCAGGACAACGAGGAGCGCAGCGCCGAATGGGCGCATGCGAGCGTGCTGGCCGCCGGCTGCGATGCGGCGGTGGCGCAGCGCGTCGCGGACCTGGTGCGCGCGACGGCGAAACACGTCGCCGGCGCGGAAGACCTGGATGCGCAGCTCCTGCTGGACGTCGATCTGGCCATCCTGGGTTCGAGCGCCGGCCGCTTCGCGGAGTACGAGCGCCAGGTGCGCGCGGAGTACGCCCACGTTGCCGAAGGCGACTGGCGCACGGGCCGCGCGCGGGTGCTGGCCGGCTTCCTCTCCCGGCCGCGCATCTATGCCACGGCGCCCTTCCACGACGCGCTGGAGCAGCGCGCACGCGAGAACATCGGCCGTTCGCTGACCGCCTTGCAGGCCTGATCCGACGCGGCCCGGACGGGCGTGGTGCACTCCACGCCGCGGAAGTTACTTCGGTAACACCCTTGCCGGTTTCGCAGAGAACGTCACAAGCGCATACCGCGCGCACAGGCCCTCTGGCACATTGGGTGCGCGATGAAACAGGCGATGAACTTCGACGTCGCGATCGAGGATCGCGGGCACTTCATGCGCGTGCGGGTCACCGGGGAACCGTCGCTGGACGAGCTCCTGAGCATGATCCACCTGCTTGGCGTGGAGAGCGAGACCTGGCAGGAGCACAAGGTGCTGGTGGACCTGCGCCGCGTGGCCACGCCCTTCACGCGTGCGGAGCAGTTCCGCATCGGCGAGGAGGCGTCGCTGAGCCTGTCGCACATGGACCGCATCGCTTCGCTGGTGCTGCCGGAGCGCGTCACGCGCGTGAGCGAGAAGGCAGCGCGCCGCAATGGCGTCAACGTGCGCGTGTTCGACGACGAAGGCCAGGCGGTGGCCTGGCTGCGGGAGTCCTTCTAGGTTCCGCCGCCGGCCTCCTAGGTCGGGATCAGGAAGTCGCGGCTGATGCGGCCGCCCAGGTCGTTCACGCGGTCCAGGAACTGCGTGAGGAAGCCGTGCAGCCCATTGGACAGGATCTCCTCGATGTTGCCGTACTGCAGTTCGGCCCGCAGCCGGCCGGCGTGGCGCTGCGTCTCCGCGGACTGGTCGTTGGCCACCATCCCCAGGTTGCCGACCACCTCGTTCATGCTGGCGTGCAGCGAACGGGGCATGTCGGGACGCAGGATCAGCAGGTCGGCCACCCGCTGGGGCTTGATCACGTCGCGGTACACCTTGCGGTAGATCTCGAAGCCGGAAACCGAGCGCAGGATCGCGCTCCAGTGGTAGAAGTCGTACTCCTGGTCCCGTTCGCTGGCGGCGCCGAAGAAGTCGCTCTGCACCGCGTGGAACTTGACGTCGACCAGCCGCGCCGTGTTGTCGGCACGTTCCAGGAAGGTGCCCAGGCGCATGAAGTGCAGGGCCTCGTCCATCAGCATGGTGCCCACCGTCACGCCGCGCGAGAGGTGCGAGCGGAACTTCACCCACTCGAAGAACTGGCCCGGGTCGCGCTCGAACTCGCCGCCGCGCAGCATGCGGTTGAGTTCCAGCCAGGTCTGGTTCTGCGTCTCCCACACCTCGGTGGTGAGGGAGCCGCGCACGGCACGCGCGTTCTCGCGCGCGGCGCGCAGGCACGACAGGATGGAGGAAGGATTGGTCTCGTCCTTCACCATGAACTGCATGACCTGCTGCGGCTCGACCTCGCCGTGCTTGGCCTGGTAGGCCGGCATCAGTTCGCTGATGGACAGCATGCCCTGCCAGCCCACCTTGGACACCGCCGCCGATTGCGGCAGCAGGGACGTCTGGTAGTTCACGTCCAGCATGCGGGCGGTGTTTTCGGCGCGCTCCGTGTACCTGGACATCCAGAAGAGGTGATCGGCGGTTCGTGACAACATATCAGGCCCTCCGCGCCAAAAACCCCGAAAGCGCTGCGCGCTTTGACCGTGTTTTGGTGAGGACGTGACAAGCGCTTCGCGCAGTTGTCAGTCCTCCCCGCGAATGCCTGCGGCATTCGCCGGCGCGCTCCGTGTACCTGGACATCCAGAAGAGGTGGTCGGCCGTGCGCGAAAGCATGTTCCTGTTCTCCGTCAGGTTCAGATCTCGAGGATCCAGGTGTCCTTGGTGCCGCCGCCCTGCGAGGAGTTGACCACCAGCGACCCCTCCTTGAGCGCCACGCGGGTCAGGCCCCCGGGCACCATCTGCACCTCCTTGCCCGAAAGCACGAAGGGACGCAGGTCGATGTGGCGCGGCGCGATGCCCTTGTCCACGAAGGTGGGGCAGCTGGACAGGGACAAGGTGGGCTGCGCGATGTAGCGCTCGGGATTCGCCTCCACCACCTTGCGGAACTGCTCGATCTCGTCGCGTGTGGCGGCCGGGCCCACCAGCATGCCGTAGCCGCCGGCGCCGTGCACCTCCTTGACGACCAGGTCCTTCATGTTGGCGAGCACGTATTTCAGGTCCTCGCCGTTGCGGCACATGTAGGTCGGCACGTTGGACAGGATCGGCTTCTCGCCCAGGTAGAACTCGATCATGCGCGGCACGAAGGGGTAGATCGACTTGTCGTCGGCCACCCCGGTGCCGATGGCATTGCAGACGGTCACGTTGCCGGCGCGGTAGACGCTCAGCAGCCCCGCGGTACCCAGGGTGGAATTGGCGCGGAAGGCGAGCGGATCGAGGAAGTCGTCGTCCACCCGCCGGTAGATCACGTCCACGCGGCGCGGCCCGCGCGTGGTGCGCATGTAGACGAAGTTGTCGCGCACGAACAGGTCCTGCCCCTCGACCAGTTCCACGCCCATCTGCTGGGCGAGGAAGGCGTGCTCGAAGTAGGCGCTGTTGTACATGCCGGGGGTGAGCACCACCACCGTCGGATCGTCGGTGGTCGAAGGCGCCGAGGCCCTCAGCGTCTCGAGCAGCAGGTCCGGGTAGTGCATCACCGGCGCCACCTGGTAGGCGCTGAACAGGTCCGGGAAGAGCCGCATCATCATCTTGCGGTCTTCCAGCATGTAGCTCACGCCGCTGGGGACGCGCAGGTTGTCCTCCAGCACGAAGTACTCGCCCTCGCCCTTCGCGTTGGGCGCGCGCACGATGTCGATCCCGGCGATGTGCGAGTAGATGTTGTTGGGCACGTTCACGCCCACCATCTCGGGACGGAACTGCGCATTGGCCTTGATCTGCTCCAGCGGCACGATGCCCGCCTTGACGATCTCCTGCTCGTGGTAGACGTCGTGGACGAAGCGGTTGAGGGCCGTGACGCGCTGCACCAGCCCGCGCTCCATCTGGCGCCATTCGGCGGCCGGGATGATGCGCGGAATGAGGTCGAAGGGAATCAGGCGCTCGGTGCCGCTGCCGTCCTCGTCCTTGGCGCCATAGACCGCGAAGGTGATGCCCACCTTGCGGAAGATCATCTCCGCCTCTTCGCGGCGCGAACGCATGATCTCCTGCGGCTGGCGCCCCAGCCAGTCGGCGTAGGTGCGGTAATGATCGCGCACGCCCTGCACCTGCACCTGCGTCATCCCCCCCAACGATTGCCCCTGGAACTGGACCGGTCCGTCTCCGGGCAGGCGGGCGAACATCTCGTCGAATTTCTGCATGTCGGTGGGCTTTCTGGCAGACAGGATAGCAAGTTCCCGGCCACCGAAGGGGTAGTCGGCCGCCGTTTCATGCACCGTTGCGGCCCGCGGGCGCGACGCCGTGGTGCCAGTAGCGGGGCGCGTCGCGCCGCTCGCAGCGCACCACCGCGGGTGCCTGCGAGCCCCAGGTGAGTGCACCGCAGGAAGGCGACGCCTCCAGCGCAATCGCATGCGCCGCATACCGCTGCACCACGTCCGCCGCGGGGTGGCCGAAGCGGTTGCGGTAGCCGGCCTGGGCGAGCGCCAGCGAGGGTCGAACGGCGTCCAGGAAGGCATCGCTCGACGAGGTGCGGCTGCCGTGGTGGGGGACCAGCAGCCAGTCCGCGCGCAGCGGTGCCGCGGCTTGCACGAGCCGCAGTTCCTGCGGCCTTTCGAGGTCGCCGGCGAGCAAGGCATGGGTGCGGCCGTTGCCCACGCGCAGCACGCAACTCAGGGCGTTGGGCCGGGTTGCGGGCGCGTAGTCCTGGGGCGCCGGGTGCAGCACCTCGAAATGGACGCCGTCCCAGTCCCAGGCCTGACCCGCGATGCAGCGCTGCGACGGGCGCAGTGCCTGCAAGGGGTGTCCCGGCTCCAGCGAGCTGAGGAGCGCCGCCTGCGGCTGCATGTGCAGGATGGCCGCGGCCCCTCCGGTATGGTCCGTGTCGCGATGGCTGAGCACCAGCAGGTCCACCCGCTCGCCGAGCGCGCGCAGCAGCGGCACCACCACCCGCTGGCCGGCATCCGTTTCGCGGCTGTAGCCCGGTCCGCTGTCGTAGACCAGCGTGTGCGTCGCGGTGCGCACCAGCACCGCGTTGCCCTGTCCCACGTCGGCGGCGACGAACTCGAACTCGCCGGGCGGCGGCCGCGGCGCCTGCCACATCAGCACGGGCAGCAGCAGCGGCAGGCCGAGCACCCGCAGCGCACCCGGCAGGCGCGCCGCCAGCAACACGCCGCCGCACACGCCAGCGCCCGCAGCCCAGGCCGGCGGAGCCGGCGCGGACCAGGTGGCCAGGGGCAGGCTGGCCAGCAGGCGCAGCACCGCGGCAAGTCCTTCCACCGCGGCCGCGCCGGCGGTCCAGGCCGCCGGCAGCAGCACGCCCGCGAGGCCCAGGGGCGTCACCGCCAGCGTCACCCAGGGAATGGCCAGCAGGTTGGCCACCAGCCCCACCAGGGACACCTGCTGGAACAGCAGCAGCGACAAGGGCGTCAGCGCCACCGTCACCACTGCCTGCTCCCGCCCCATGGCCGCGGCCGCATCGAGCGCGCGGCGCGCCAGCGTGCGAGGCGTTGCCGGCCGCTCGCGCGCCGCCGCCGGCCCGCTGGCGAACAGCACGCCCACGGCCACGAAGCTCAACCAGAAGCCCGCCTGGGACAGGGCCCACGGATCCCCCATCACCACGACGGCGCACGCGAGCAGCCACACCCAGGGCCAGGGCCAGTCGCGCCCGCCCAGGCGCAAGGCCGCGACCGTGGCGAGCATGAGGACCGTGCGTTGTGCCGGCACGCCCCAACCGCTGAACAGCGCGTAGGCCGCTGCGAGCAGGACGCCACCCAGCAGCCCGGCATGCTGCGCCGGCCAGGCCAGGCACAGGCGCGCGCTGCGCCGCCAGCCCCAGCCGATCGCGGCAGCCGCCACCCAGGCGAACATGGTCACGTGCAAACCGGAGATGCTCATCAAATGGGCAACCCCCGTGGCCCGGAAGACGTCCCAGTCGGCGCGCTCGATCGCTCCCTGGTCGCCGACCACCAGCGCCGCCAGCACGCCTGCCACCGCCGGCTCCGGCACCTGCCGGAAGATGGCGTCGCGCACGGCCTGGCGGGCCTGTTCCACGGGGTGGCGCCAGGTCGCCGCCAGCCGTTTCGGCAAGGGGTCGCGCGCGCCGGTGCGCACGGAGGCAGTGGACTGCAGGCCCTGCTCCCACAGCCAGAGCTCGTAGTCGAAGCCATGCGGATTGCACTGTCCGTGCGGCGCCTTGGGCCGCAGCGCGAAGGTCCAGCGCTCGCCGGCACGCACGTCGGCCGGCACGCGCTCGGGGTCGGGGGCGACGTCGCCGGCCGCCTCGGCGCCTGCATACCAGCCCACCAGCGCCAGCGGCGGCAGCCGCACCTCGCGGCCGGCCAGCACGGCCGCTTCGACTTCGAGCCGAAAGCGCAGGCCCGCCTCGTTGCGGTTGGGCATGGCCGCGATGACGCCGGTGACCTGCAGGTCGCGGCCTTCGAGCGCCGGGTCCAGGCCGCCGGCGAGGTAGCTCGCCGCGCGCCAACCGCTCACCCCGAAGGAAAGGGCGGCAGCCAGCGCCAGCACCGCGGCGCCGCGCAGCGCCTGCACGCGGCGCCAGGCGAGCACGAGCAGCGGCACGGCGGCCAGCGCCAGGCCTGCGTAGGCAGCGAGCGGCCACAGCGCGGGCTGCTGCAGCTGCCCGCCGGCGCCGAGCACGAGGCCCAGCAGCGCGGGCGCGATGGCAACGGCAGGAGAGCGGCGGGGAGCAGGCTGCACCCTGCTTCAACGCGCCAGCCGCGCGGCGGCCCTCCCGCGAATGGAGGACGCGGTCTCAGGCCGGCGACTGCAGCAGGTTCTCCAGCCGCGCCGGAATCTCAGCCAGCGGCAGGACTTCGCTCACGCCACCGGCGACGATGGCCTGGCGCGGCATGCCGAACACGACGCAGCTGGCCTCGTCCTGCGCGATCGTCCAGGCGCCGTTCTGGCGCATCTCCAGCATTGCCTCGGCCCCGTCGCCGCCCATGCCCGTGAGCATCACGCCCACCGCCTGGCTGCCCGCGGCGCGCGCGATGGAGCGCAGCAGCGTGTCCACGGAGGGCCGGTGGCGGTTGACCGGCGGATCCTCGTTGACGCGCAGGTAGTAGCCGGCACCGCGGCGCATCAGCACGAGATGCCGCCCGCCGGGAGCGATGTAGGCCACGCCCGTGCGCACCACCTCGTTGTCCTCGGCCTGCTTCACGTGGATGCGGCACAGCGTGTCCAGGCGGCGCGCGAAGGTTTCGGTGAAGCCGGGCGGCATGTGCTGCGCGATCAGGATGGGCGGCATGTGCGGGGGCAGCGGCGTGAGCAGGTCGCGCAGCGCCTCGACGCCGCCGGTGGATGCGCCGATGCCGATCACCCGCTGCATGCCCGCCGGCGCCGGCGCCTGCGCGAGCGGCGCCAGCTCCGCCTTCTGCGGCGCAGGCACGGCGCTGGCAACCAGGCGGCGGCGCACGATGCGCGCGCCCGCGGCGGCCCGGATCTTCTCCGCGATCTCCTGCGCCGTCGCCTCCAGCCCGTCGAAGTTTTCCGGTTTGGGGAAGAAGTCCACCGCACCGAGTTCCAGCGCCCGCATGGTGGTCTCCGCGCCCTGGCGCGTGAGCGAGGAAATCATGATCACCGGCAGCGGCCGCACGGCCATCAGGTTGCGCAGGAAGTCCAGGCCGTTCATGCGCGGCATCTCGACGTCCAGGGTGATGACGTCGGGCGGATGGCGGCGGATGCGGTCGATCGCCAGCAGCGGGTCGGGCGAAGCGCCCAGCAGCTCCATGTCCGGCTGCGAGCCGATCACGCGCGACAGGAAGGCGCGCATCACGGCGGAATCGTCGACGACGAGGACGCGGATCATCGGGGCGGCGAGAAGATCTCGATGTCGCCGGAGCGCTTGCCGTCCAGGCGCCGGAGGTAGTCGCGCTCGCGGCGCTCCACCGACTCGCTGGGCGAGAGCGCGAGCCGCTTGACCTGCACCTTGCCGGTGTCGACGAAGAAGTGCACCTTGCGCGGGCACACGTCCAGCAGGTCCTGCGCCAGCACGCGGATGCCTTCGACGCGCAGGAACTCCAGCACGAACTCGGAGTTCTTGGCGCCGACGTCGAGCCGGTCGAAGCCCTGCAGCAGCTGCGCGCCGCCGAAGACCTTGGCCACCAGCCGGCGGCGGTCCGCCCCCAGGCGGATCATCTCGTTGATCACCACTTCCATCGCGTAGACGCCAAAGCGTGCCGAGGCGGCCCAGGGAGAGCCCGGGCTGGCCTGGTCGCCCGGCAGCATGAAGTGGTTCATCCCGCCTATGCGCTCGATCGGGTCCCACAGGCAGGTGGAGACGCAGGAGCCGAGCACCGTCGTGATCGCGCCCTCGCGCGCGGCGTGGTACTGGCCGGGGAGGATCTTGATGGCGTCGACCCGGAACTCCCGGTCGAAGTACTGCAGCGGGACCGAGGTCGCGATCAAGGGGTGACCTTCAGGCGCCCACGCGCTCGTAGGCCGTGCGGCCGCAGGAGCGGAAGCCGGGGTGGGCGGCGGGGAAGCTTTCGGAATGGCCCACCATCAGCAGGCCGCCGGGCACCAGCAGGCCGGCAAGCCGCGCCAGCAGCTGCTTCTGGAACTCGCGGTCGAAGTAGATCACCACGTTGCGGCAGAAGATGACGTCGTAGGCTTCCTGGGCCGGCCAGGCGGGCGACTGCAGGTTCAGCTGGGCGAAGCGCACCATGGAACGCAGCTCCGGCCGCACGCTCACGAAGCCCTCGTTGGCGCCGGCGCCGCGCAGGAAGTGCTTGCGCAGGCGCTCGGGCGGCAGGGCCGCGGCGCGCTCCATGCGGTAGATCGCGGACTGCGCCGTGTTGAGCACATCAGTGTCGATGTCGGTGCCCAGCACCTCGCCGCGGCAGTCGGCCTCGCGCAGCACCATGGCGATGGACCAGGCTTCCTCGCCCGTGGAGCAGGCGCTGCTCCAGCAGCGCAGCGGCCGGCCGCGTCCGGCCTGCCTGGCGGCGTGCGCGTGCAGCAGCTCGAAGTGGTGCGGCTCGCGGAAGAAGGCGGTCAGGTTGGTGGTCAGCGCATTGACGAAGGCCTCGCGCTCGTCCGAGGCCTCGCGCTGCACGAGCGCCAGGTAGTCGGCGAAATTGCCCACGCCGCGCGCGCGCAGCCGGCGCAGCAGCCGGTTGTAGACCATGTTGCGCTTCTGCAGGCTCAGCTTGATCCCGGCGTAGTCGGAGATCAGCTGGCGCACGGTGGCGAAGTCGCGGTCGTTCAGCATGGACGCCGCGTTCTCGAACATGTATTCGGGCAGTGCGCTCATGGGGCGGACGGTGTGCCGCCGGCCTCCAGCCGGAACTGGGCGACGGAGGCGCGCAAGGCGCCGGAATGGCGATGCAGCGCTTCCGTGGACTGGCCGGTGCGGTCCACCAGCGCCGCATTCTGCTGCACGGCCTGGTCCATCTGGCCGATGGCGGTGTTCACCTGCTCGATGCCGGCGCGCTGCTCCTCGCTCGCCGCGGCGATCTCGGCGATGAGGTCGCTGACCTTCTTCACCGAGGAGACGATCTCCTGCATGGTGTTGCCGGCGGCGTCGACCAGTTTCGTGCCGTTCTCCACCTCGCCGGCGGAGGCCTGGATCAGGCCCTTGATCTCGCGGGCAGCAGCGGCGCTGCGCTGCGCCAGGTTGCGCACTTCGGCGGCCACTACGGCGAAGCCGCGGCCCTGTTCGCCCGCGCGTGCGGCTTCGACCGCGGCGTTGAGCGCCAGGATGTTGGTCTGGAAGGCGATGCCGTCGATCACGCCGATGATGTCGGCGATCCGGCGCGATGAGCCGGAAATGCCTTCCATGGAGCGGACCACCTGGCCCACGACATCGCCGCCCTTGCGCGCCACCTCGGCGGCGTCCAGCGCCAGCTGGCTGGCGGTGCGCGCGGTGTCGGCGTTCTGCGTCACGGTGGCCGTGAGTTCCTCGATGGAGCTGGCCGTCTCCTCCAGCGTGCTCGCCTGCGACTCGGTGCGTTGCGCCAGGTCGCCCTGTCCCTGGCGCACCTGGTCCCCGGCTTCGGCGACGGCGCCGGCGCTGCGCACCACCTCACCGACGATGCGGCGCAGGTTTTCGGTCATGTCGTCGAGCGCGAGCATCAGGCGCGCCGTCTCGTCCTGGCCGCCGGTGCGCACCTTCACGGTCAGGTCGCCGTCGGCCACCTGGCGCGCGATGCGCACGGCGCCGTACAAGGGGCGCAGGATGTGGATGATCAGCACAACGACCAGCGGCAGCATGAGTGCGGAAAGCAAGGCGGTCAGCGCCAGCAGTTCCCAGGCGGCGCGCTCGGCGCCTCCCTGCAGGGCGGCGGCCCCCGCGCCTTCACCCCCCAGGAAGTCGAGCACGGCGTGGGCCGCGGCGACGTGGGCGGTTGCCGCCGCTCCGAGAGCGGGAGCCGCTGCGCCCGGCGGCTGGGCGCCGCCCGTGCGGCCTTGCAGCGCCGCTTCCCAGGCCTTGCCGAAGGCCTGCCGGCTTTCCTCGGCGCGCCGCAGCAGGTCCTGCCCCTGCGCGCTGCGGATCCGCGGCGCCAGCTGCCGGTGCAGTTGCTGCTGGCGTTGCTCGGTCTCGCGGAAGGAAGGCAGCAGCGACTGCGGCACCGGCGCTTCCGCGGCATGCGCCAGCGTTGCGGCGCGCGACGCATTCACCGCCACCGCTGCGTGCAACTCGCCGGCCAGCCGCGCGGTGCGCACGTCTTCCAGCGACTGGCGCTCCAGCCCGTAGAGCTGGAAGATGCCGACGCCGGTGACGAACAGGCTCAGCACGCCGAGCGCCAGGAAGGCAACCGTCAGCCGGGTCTGGATGGTCGCGCGGCGAAAGAAGCTGCGCGCCTTGACGTTGGCCACCCGGTGCACCGCGGCGGGCGCGCCCGCGGTGGCCGCGGCCAGCGGCATGGAAAGGGACTGCTCGCTCATGGCGCGACGCGTGCGCTCAGAACTCTTTCCACTCCCCGTTCACCGCCGCCTTCGGCGGGGGAACCGCATCCTGCAGGGTGGGCGGCAGCCTGGCAGGCGCGCGCTTGACCGGAATGGGCTGGGGCGCGAGCGCCTGCGGCGCCGGCTGGCCATAGGGTTGCGCTTGCGGCTGCGCCGCCATGCTCACGGACTGGGTGTCGCCCAGGTGGAAGCGCGACACCATCTGCAGCAGCGATGCGGCCTGCGACTTCATGGACTCCGTCGCGGCGGCGGCCTCCTCCACCAGCGAGGCGTTCTGCTGCACGACCTGGTCCATCTGCGTGACGGCGGTATTGACCTGCTGGATGCCGGCGTCCTGCTCCTCGCTCGCCGCGGCGATCTCGGCGATCAGGTCGCTGACCTTCTTCACCGAGGAGACGATCTCCTGCATGGTGTTGCCGGCGGCGTCCACCAGCTTGGCGCCCGTGTCGACCTTGTCCACGGACTCGTTGATCAGCGCCTTGATCTCCTTGGCGGCGGCGGCACTGCGCTGGGCCAGGTTGCGCACTTCGGCGGCCACCACGGCGAAGCCCCGGCCCTGTTCACCGGCGCGTGCGGCTTCCACCGCGGCGTTCAGCGCCAGGATGTTGGTCTGGAAGGCGATGCCGTCGATCACGCCGATGATGTCGGAGATCTTGCGCGAGGACTCGGAGATGCCGTTCATGGTGGTGACCACCTGGCCCACCACCGAGCCGCCCTTGCGCGCGACATCCGAGGCGCTCAGGGCGAGCTGGCTGGCCTGGCGCGCATTCTGTGCGTTGAGCGACACGGTGGAGGTCAGTTCCTCCATGGAGCTGGCCGTTTCCTCCAGCGTGCTGGCCTGTTCCTCGGTGCGCTGCGACAGGTCCTGGTTGCCCTGCGCGATCTGCGCGCTGGTGTCGGCGACCATGTGGGAGCCGCCGGCCACCTCGCCGACCAGCTGGCGCAGGTTCTGCGTCATCTCCGCCAGGGCCCGCAGCAGGTCGCCGGTCTCGTCACCGCCGCGGACCTTCACCTCCGCGGTCAGGTCGCCCTTGGCGATGCGCTGCGCGGCGCGGATGGCCACGTGCATGGGACGGACGATGGCGCGGCTCATGAGCAGTGCGGCAGCGAGCGCAGCAGCCACCGCGATCACCAGGATGGTCACCAGCAGCATCACGGCCGCCCGCGAGGCAGCGGAGGCGCTTTCGTAGTCCTCCTGCGCCAGCTTCTTCTGCAAGGCGACCAGTTCCTCCAGGTTCTTCACCGCCAACTGGTACTGCTGGTCGGCCGACTGCATCAGCATGGCGCCGGTGCTCACGTCGATGGAGCTGATGTCGATCGCATCGTCGGCGAGCTTGCGGTACTTGGCGATCGCGGGCAAGGCCGCGTCGATCACCGCGCGCTCGCCGTCGCTCACGTGCGGCAGCCCCCGCATGCGGGTCAGGTTCGCGGCCAGGCCGTCGATCTTCGCGCGCTGCTCGCCGACCGCCTTCTTCACCTTGTCCTCGCTCAGGTTGGCGATCCAGGTGAACAGGCGGTAGACGCCGGAATGGACTTCGGCCAGGTCGTTCTGCGCGTCCATCGCGAGGGACACGCCTTCGAGCCGCTTCTTGGCCAGGTCGTCCAGCGCGCGGTTCTGCTGACTCACCACGCCGTAGGAGATCGCACCGAAGCCCAGCAGGAAGGCGATGGCGAGGATGGGGGCGATCAGGATCTTGTGCCAGATTCTCATGGGGACGACCTGTTCTTGGAAAAACGAAAAGGGGCGGCAGGCGCCGCCCCGGTGGCGATCAGACGCCCGGCTTGTAGATGCCGCCGCAGACGATCAGCTTGTCGTCGGTGCGCTCGCAGTACATCTGCTTGGGTTCCATCTTCTTGTTCACCGGGTTGATGAACGTGAAGTCCTGCCAGAACGAAGCCTTGGTCTTCGCCAGTTCCATGCGCTCGCGGATGTGCTCCTTGCCGTTGCCGTCGCGCAGCTCGATCATGTTCTTGCCGACGAACTTGGCGTTGGCGCCGTGCGCCAGGGCGGTGCCGTCCATCTGGTAGACGGTCAGGTACAGCTCACGGTCCACGAAGGAGCCCTTCGGGTCCGTGATGTCGGCCATGGCCTTGTCACGCGGGCTGGCCTTGATGTAGGCGACGCCCTTCTTCACCATGGCTTCGGCTTCCTTGGGGGTCACGCGCTGTTCGGCGGCGATCGCGCTGGCGGCAAAGGCCACGCCGAGGGCGGCGGCCAGGATCACGTTCTTGTTCATCTCGACTTCCTTTTGGCTCACGACATGCCGGAGATCCGGGCCGGCTCCCTGCCCGGACGGCGGGCTGAAATGCGGGCGGTCCCGTGCGGAACTGCTCGCGGCGACTCTGCTGATGAGGATGCCACCGCCGCCATCCTGTAGCAATCGTTAACGCATGTAACGTCATTGCGGCTGCGGCGATTTGTTGCATGCGCGCTGCTTGTCGCCTGCACACGGCCGCTGGTCGTCGCCGCAACGGGCGCGCGCGGCAGCGACTGTGGCGTGACTTCAACAGCGCGCACGGGCTCAGTTCTTCGCGACGTTGGCGATCGCGGCGGGGCGCACCCGCACGGGCGCCGGGCGCGCCTTGGCCTTGGCGGGGACGAGCACGGTCGGCGGGAAATCCGGCATGGCCCGCGCCGAGGTGCCGCTGTTGCGCACCAGCGTGTTCCAGTAGGCGACGTTCTGCGGACCCGCGTCCCAGTCCTTGCCGTACAGGACAGGACCGTAGGAGTGCATGAACAAGGCGACGCGCGCGGAGTCGACGTCGCCGCGGTTGGCCAGGTCCATGAACTGGCCGAAGGCTTCGGAAAGACGGCCGGCGCGGAAAGAGCGCACGGCGCTCTCGTACTCGCGTTCGACGGGGTTGGCGGCGAGCGTCGGCAGGCTGCAGGCGAGCAGCGCGGTGGCCAGGACGGCGGCGGCGTGGCGGCGAAGGAATCCCATGACGTCTTTCCTTTGTGACACTTGTTGCAAGAAGTATCGAAGAGGGATCGACGCCGGGGCAACACCGTTCGCGCCGGTGGACCGGCCGTCCATCGCTATGAAAGAAAGAACGTGCACAGCGCCCGGACGCAAGCGGCTTGGCGCGGGCCGCCATCCGGATCAAGGAAGTGCGAAAGCTAGAAAGCGGTCCAGTCGCTGCCGTCAGCAGGCTTGGCACGCGGCGTTGCGTCAGCCCGCCGCGGAATCGCCGCCGGCTGGTAACGGATAGGTGCCACCGCGGCCAGGGGCGCCGAAGCCGTCCCGGCAGCGCCCCGGTGCGCCGCTTCGCTTGCGCCTTCCTCCAGCCGGAAGCGCCGCGCCATCGCCAGCAACGCGGCGGCCTGTGCGTTCATCGCCCCGGTCGCCTGCGTCGCTTCCTCGACCAGCGCAGCGTTGCGCTCGACGACGCGGTCCATCTGCGAGATCGCGGTGTTCACCTGGCCGATGCCCGCGCTCTGCTCCTGGCTCGCCTGCGCGATCTCGGCGATCAGGGCACTGACCTTCTCCACCGACAACACGACTTCGACCATGGTGTGGCCGGCGGTGTCCACCAGCGCGGCGCCGGCTCTGACCTTGTCCGCGGACGCACCGATCAGCCCCTTGATCTCGCGCGCCGCGGCGGCACTGCGCTGTGCCAGGCTGCGCACTTCGGCGGCCACCACCGCGAAGCCGCGGCCCTGCTCGCCCGCACGCGCGGCCTCGACCGCGGCGTTGAGCGCCAGGATGTTGGTCTGGAAGGCGATGCCGTCGATCACGCCGATGATGTCGGAGATTCTGCGGGACGCGTCCGAGATCTCGTCCATCGTGTGCACGACCTGGTCCACGGCCTCGCCGCCGCGGCGCGCAACCGCCGATGCTTCCAGCGCGAGCTGGCTGGCCTGCCGGGCGTGGTCGGCGTTCTGCGCCACGGTGCCCGTGATCTGCCCCATCGAGCTCGCGCTCTCTTCCAGCGTCGTCGCCTGTTCCTCGGTGCGCTGCGACAGCTCCACGTTGCCCTGGACGATGCGCGCCGAAGTTTCCGCGACCGTGTGCGCGCCCTCCACCACCTGGCCCAGGATGCTGCGCAGGTTCCCGGTCATGTCCGCCAACGCGTGCATCAACTGCGCAGCCTCGTCGGTCCCGCCTGTGCGCACGCGCACGGTGAGGTCGCCGGCGGCCACCTTGGTGGCGATGCGCGCGGCCACGCGGATCGGCTTCACGATCGCCACCACCAGCGGATAGCAAAGGACGAAGCACAGGACGAACACGCTGCCGGCCAGTCCCAGCACCACGGCCTGCCCGGACCGCGTGGCCGCGGCGAGGGCCTCCGCCGACGGCTGCTTCGCCGCGACGTCCGCAAGCTGCTGCAACTGCCAGGCGCCGACGGCGCCCAGCAGCACCATGACCAGGGCGATGGAGAGAAAGGCGATCGTCAGCCGGACGCGGATCGTGGAGCGGCGAAAGAAACCGAGCGCAGCCCGATCCAGTTCCGTGCCGGCCGTGTGCGCGCTGCCTCGGGGCTGGGTCGCCATGGCGTGCGGCGCAGCGCTGTCAGTGCACCGCGCCGTCGACGAGCGCCATGTCCGCACCGGTCATGAGCTTCTCGATGTCCAGCAGGATGATCATCTGCTCGTCGACGGTGCCCAGGCCGGTGATGTACTTGGTGTCGAAGGTCGCGGAGGCGAACTCCGGGGTCGGGCGGATCGCCTCGTCGGCGAGCGTCAGCACGTCGGAGACCGAATCGACCACCACGCCGACGACGCGGCCGGCCACGTTCAGGATGATGACGACGGTGAACTCGTCGTACTTCGATTCGCTCAGGCGGAACTTGATCCGCAGGTCCAGGATGGGGACGATCACGCCGCGCAGGTTGATGACGCCCTTGATGAAGGCCGGCGCGTTGGCGATCGCCGTGGGCGCCTCGAAGCCGCGGATCTCCTGGACCTTGAGGATCTCGATGCCGTAGCTCTCCGCCCCCAGGCGGAAAGTCAGGAATTCGCTGGCGTCCTGCACGGCGTTGTCGCGGCGCGAACCTGTGTTCGTGGCCTGCTGCTGCATGTACTTTTCTCCTCGTTCCGCGGATGAGTTCAGGATGCCATGCACCCTGGGCGCTGGCAACCGCAATGTCTTGTTACAACGAAAGGCGCGTCCACTTTTGCGGCTTTCACGCAAAAAACCCGAAGCGTCTGCGCGGGGGGACGGATGCGGCGCGTGGCCGCAGTCGCAGCCAGGACGCTCACAGCAGCATCGCCCCTTCGCGGCCGGACAGGCGCGCGAGGTGCGCCACGTCCAGGATGAGGGCCACCGATCCGTCGCCCATCACCGTGGCGCCGGAGAGGCCCGGCACCTTGCGGAAGTTGGTCTCCAGGCTCTTGACCACCACCTGCTGCTGGCCGACGAGTTCGTCCACCAGCAAGGCGGCCTTGGCGCCGTCCGCCTCCACGATCACGGCGATCGCCGCGGCCTGCTCCCGCGCCTTTTGCGGCGGGAACAGCTTGGCCAGGTGCAGCACGGGCAGATACTCGTCACGCACGCGCAGCGCGTCGCCGTGCCCCGGCAGCGTGTGCAGTTCGTCGCTGGCGACGGACAGAGACTCCACCACGCTCGCCAGCGGCAGCACGTAGGTCTCGCCGCCGATCGCGATGGTCATCGCTTCCATGATCGCGAGCGTGAGCGGCACGCTGACCGTCACGCGCGTGCCCTGCCCCGGCACCGAGGACAGGTCGACGGTGCCGCTCAGCGCGTGGATGTTGCGCTTGACGACGTCCATGCCCACACCGCGGCCGGAGATGTCGGTCACCTTTTCCGCCGTGGAGAAGCCGGCCTCGAACACCAGCTGCCAGACCTCGCTGTCGGGCGCGTCGGGCGAGATCGGGATGCCGCGGCGCCTGGCGCCCGCGAGGATGCGCTCGCGGTCCAGGCCCCGGCCGTCGTCGCTCACCTCGATGATGATGTTGCCGCCACGCTGGCTGGCCTTGAGCGTGACCGTGCCCGCCGCGGGCTTGCCGGCCGCGATGCGCGCCTCCGGCGGCTCCAGGCCATGGTCGATCGCGTTGCGCACCAGGTGCGTGAGCGGATCGGAGATCTTCTCGATCAGGCCGCGGTCCAGCTCGGTGGTCTCGCCCACCATCTTCAGCTCCACCTTCTTGCCCAGCCGCGCCGCCAGTTCATGCACCACGCGCGGGAAGCGCTGGAACACGTTGGAGATCGGCAGCATGCGGATCGCGAGCACCGCCTCCTGCAGATTGCGCGTGTGGCGCGACAGGTCCGCCAGCCCGGTGCCGGCGCCGTAGCGGCCTTCGTTGGCCCCTTCCGCGAGCGCACCGGTGCGCGCCAGCATGGCTTCGGTGATCACCAGCTCGCCCACCAGGTTCACCAGCAGGTCGATCTTCTCGGTGGACACGCGGATGAAGGTGGTTTCGTGCGCGGTGGGCAGCAGGTCGTGCAGCACGTCGGGCGCGGCAGCCGGCGCGGCGGCGGCCTTGGCCGTGCGCGACTTCCTGAACTGCTCGGGCGACACGAACAGGTCCACGTTCTCGATGGCGTGCTCGGCGGCCGCGAACTCCGCCGGCTTCGGGTCGGCGGCCTTCGCGCGGTTCTTGCGGAATTCGGCCGGGTCCACGAAGAACTCGTCGAGCGGCTCCGGTGCCGGGGCGGACGCGGGCGCCGGCGAAGGCACCGCTTCCAGCCTGGGCGCACCGGGCAAGGTGGTCTGCAAGCGCTCGTCGTCCTGCACCGCCACGACGCCCAGCGTGTCGATCGCGATCTGCTCGGGGGCGACCACCAGCGCGAGCACGCTTTGCAGGTCCGCTGCGGCGCCCTGCAGCAGCACGTCGAAGCTCACGCCGCCGCCGGCGGTGTTGTCCACCACCGTGTCCTTGACCGTGCCCATGTCGGACAGGCCGGTGAGCATCATGTCCAGTTCCAGCTCGTCGATCGGCTGCTCCAGCGGACCGAGCCTGACGCGGAAGCTGCGCGTCACCGGACCCGATTGGCCGGCGCCCGCATCGGCGGCGGGCTGCGCCACGCGCTCGCGCAGTTGCGCCTCCACGGCGGACGGGTCCGGCGCCTGCGCCAGGCTGCCGCGGCGGTGCAGCACCTGCAGGCGCAGCACGTCGCCGGCCTTGAGCATGGCATCGACGTCTTCCGCGGTGATGGGGCGCTCGTCCTTGCGCAGCAGGTCCAGCAGGTTCTCCTGCAGGTGCGTGAGGGCAGCGATCTCGGTGCAGCCCAGCATCGCGGCGCTGCCCTTGATCGAGTGCACCGCGCGGAAGATCGCGTTCAGGTCGTCGGGAAGCGGCGCGTCGGTGTCCATGCGCAGCAGGATCGCTTCGACGTTGGCCAGGTGCTCCTGCGCTTCCTCGAAGAAGATCGTGCGGAAGGCAACCGGGTCGCCGAACGAATTGGAAGGCTGGAACATGGCGGGCTCCCGGGCCTCAGATGAACTGGCCCACGATGTCGAGCATGCGCTGCGGATCGAAGGGCTTGGCCATCCAGCCGGTCGCGCCGGCCTCTCGCCCTTTCTGCTTGAGCTCCGGGCTGGCTTCGGTCGACAGCACGATCAGCGCCACCGGGTCGTAATTGGGCAGGGCGCGCAGCTCGCGCACCAGCGTGACGCCATCCATGCGCGGCATGTTGTGGTCGGTCACGACCAGGTCGAAGACGCGCTTGCGCGCGAGCTCCAGCGCCTCGACGCCGTCGCCGGCCTCCGACACCTCGTAGCCCGCGCCCTGCAGCACGGAGGCGACCATGGCGCGCATGGAGCGGGTGTCGTCTACCACCAGAATGGATTTGTTCATTGTTGCTTGCTCCCGGACTTGTCGCGCTTCTTGCGGCTGGAAGGAAGGAACTGGGCGATCACCTCGAGGAGGCGGTCCTCGTCGAGGGGCTTGGTCAGGTACTCGTCGCAACCGGCCAGCGAACCGCGCAGCTTGTCGAAGGGCGAACTGCGGCTGGTGAGCATGACCACCGCCGTCTTCTTCATGGCCTGCTTGTTGGCCTTGATCATCTTGCAGACCTGGTAGCCGTCGATGCCGGGCAGCACCACGTCCAGGAACACGCAGGTGTACTCGCGGCTGCCGGTCAGGCCCACGGCCTCCTCGCCCGTCTCGGCGAAGTCGACCTCGAAGTTGAACGGCGCGAGCTTGGCCTTCATGAACATGCGCACCGAAGCGTTGTCGTCCACGACCAGCACGGTGTCGCCGAGCGCGCGCTTCTGCGCCGACGCCGCGTCCAGCGGCTGCGTGTTGGCGCCGCCCGGGTGGGAGCGGCCGGCGCTGGTCGCGGTCAGGGCCTTGTTGCCCAGGGGCAGCGTGCCGTCCTCGTCGGGCTTGCTGCCGCCGGAGGTGCTGACCGTCTGCTCCAGCGCCTGCAGCAGGCGGGCCCACTGCAGCGGGCGCGGCAGCAGCGGGTAGCCGGCGCTGTCGCCCGCGCCGACCATCACGGCCGGCAGGTTCGTGCGCTTGGACAGCGTCTTGAACTCGTTGAGCGATTCGGGGTTGTCGGCATCCACGAGGTAGATGTCGGCCGAGCCGCTCGCGGTGGTGGCAGGGTCGAACTGCACGAAGGCCGGATCGCGCCGGGCTGCCAGCGCGAAGATGCTGGCCAGCATCGAGCGCTCCACCGGGTTGAATCCGATCACGTCGACCAGGTATTGTTCGTTCAAGGTCACTTCAGCACCTCTGGCCCAGGAGGCCGAGTACGGCGTCCGCATCCGGGAGCCGGCCTTGCGGTTGCCTGCAAAGCATGCGGTCCACCAGCGGCTGCAGGTCTGCCGCCGGGGCGGGCAGGCGCGCGGGTTCGGCGAGCAGGCGCTGCGCGAGCACCTCCTCCACGGTGTCGCCGGGGAACGGGGCGCGGCCGGCCAGCAGTTCGTGCAGCAGCACGCCCAGGCTGTAGACATCGGCCGCGGGCGCGGCGGGCGCGCCCTGCAATTGTTCGGGCGCGACGTAGCGCGGCGTGCCGTACAAGGCGCCGGACGCAGCCTCCGCGTCGACGCTGCCGGCCGCCACGGTCAGGCCGAAGTCGGCCAGCACCAGGCTGGCGTCGGCGCGCAGCAGGAAGTTGCCGGGCTTCACGTCGCGGTGCACCAGGGCGTGCCGGTGCAACTGGGCCACCGCCTCGGCGGCCTGGCGCAGGATCGGCAGGGCCTGTTCACGCGGCAGCGCCCGTCCCATGCGGGAGGCCAGGTCGCCACCGGGAAGATGTTCCATCGCGAGGTAGGCCCAGGCCGCGGTGCGGCCCTGGCTGTGGATGCGCACCAGGTTGGGACCTTGCACGCGGGCCGCCACGGCGCAGTCGCGGTCCAGCGAGATGCCCGGCGCCGCTTCCAGCTTCAGCACGACGTCGGCGCGCTTGTTCAGGTCGAAGGCGAGCCAGGCGCGCGTGTTGCGGCCCCGGCCGATCGGGCGCAGCAGGCGGTAGCCCGGGATGCGCGGCGGCACTTCGATGATGGTCTCGTCGTCGCTGGCCGCCCGGGGCGAGCGCCAGAACAAGGATGCGTCGGGGGCGACTGCGCTCGGCATGGTCAGAGTCCCATCTGCGCGAGGTCGTCGAGCAGCGTGCGGGCCGAGGGATAGCGCTGCTCCCGGTCCTTGGCCATCATGCTTTCCATGAGGGCCTGCAGGTGGGCATGCTCGGGCGGCAGCATGGGGACGGGGTCGTGCACGTGCATGCGCAGCAGCTCCTGGGCGGAATTGGCGTGGTAGGGCTTGCGCCCGGTGAGCAGCTCGAAGGCGAGCACGCCCAGGCTGTAGATGTCGCAGCGGGCGTCGACGCCCTTTCCGAGCGCCTGCTCGGGGCTGAGGTAGTAAGGCGTGCCGACGATGTCGCCGTCGCCCGTGTCGGTGATCTTCATCGCCGTCTGCTTGGCCACGCCGAAGTCCGCCAGGGCCAGGCTGCCGTCGCTGCGCAGCATCAGGTTGTCCGGCTTGAGGTCGCGGTGCACGATGCCGACGTCGTGGATCGCCGCGAGGCCGGCGGCGGTCTGCTTGATGTACGAGAGCGCCGTCGCCTGGTCCAGCGGACCGGCCTTCATGCGCGCGCGCAGGTCGCCCTGCGGGAAGTACTCCATCGCGATGTAGGCATGCGCCACCGAGAAGTCCTGGCGGAAGATGCGCGCGACGTTCGGGTGCTGGATCTGTGCGAGCAGCGCGAATTCCTGGATGAAGCGCTGCAGGCCGTCGGCCTCCACCGCCCGATCGAGCTGCATCACCTTGAGCACCTGCGGCGGCCCGCCCTCCGCGGCCTGCGCCAGGAAGATGGAGGCCATGCCGCCCTCCCCGATCTTGCGCAGGATGCGGTAGCCCTCGATCAGGAACTGGGCGCCCGACATCCCCGCGGCCGTGGCCGGGGCGGCGCCGTGGCGCTTGCGTCCCTGGCTGTTGGCGGCGAGCGCCTCGCGCAGCATGTCGAACACGCGCTGCGGCGTCTGCGAGCCCTTGCGCGGCACCAGGCCGGTCACTTCGACCACGTCGATGAAGGTGTGGTCCGGAAGTCCGACCGAGCCGATGCGGCCGCCGTCGGCCCGGCCCGCGGCGGCGAGCCGCGTGCCCGCCGATGTGGCTACGCTCCAGTTCAGATCCATCGCGGTGACTTCCAGCAGGCGGGCCACCTCGACAGCATCGCCGATGGCATGCACTTTGACGCTGCCGCCGTTGTTGCGTCGCGACAATTCGGCCTGTCCGAGGTGAACGCCCGCCGCGAGCGACAGCACCGGCAGGCCGGCCAGCTGCGGCTTGCTCGCCGCGAGCTGCGCCAGCTGCACGGCTTCGTGCACGGCGAGGATGGCGGCGTGCAGTCCGCGTTGGGCGTGGTTCGGCTTGCGGTCGTCGTGCTTGTTGCTGAACACCGCGAGGATGGAATCGGGCCGTCGCTGCGCCACCTCGCCCCCGAGTTTCAGCACGGGTTCGGTCAGCACGCGCCGCACTTCGTTGACGAAGGATGCGGCTTCGTCCGGGCCCAGCGCGTTGGCCACGGCCGAGAAGTTGTGCAGGCGGGCATAGAGGAAAGTGGCGACCGTCAGCCCTTCGACCAGGCTGGCGTCCGTGGTGCCCAGCACCGAACTCAGCTGCGACTCTCCGACGAAGTCGGCCAGCCCGGGCGCTTGGGGCGCCTCGGCGGGTGAACGGGCTTCCAGAGGTTGTCGCATTTCGTTACATGGTACCGTTCAACTACATCTCGTCACAAGCGGCCGGGCTACTTTGTCACACGGTCGCAACGCAGCAATGCGGTACCTCTGCACATCCGGGCAGTCTGTTACAAATCGCGCGGAAGAGCGGCAGCGCGCGGCCGGCAGCCGGTTGATCGCCGTGGCGGCGCGAAGCTGCCCCATCGGTGGCGCGCTCATTGCTACGATCCCGGGCCATGTCCATCCACGCTGCCCTGAACCACGTCACGCATTACAAATACGACCGGGCAGTCAACCTGGGACCCCAGGTCGTGCGGTTGCGCCCCGCCCCGCATTCGCGCAGCAAGATCATTTCGTACTCGCTGCGGGTCGAGCCGGCCACGCACTTCATCAACTGGCAGCAGGACCCGTTCGCGAACTACCAGGCGCGCCTGGTGTTCCCGGAGAAGACGACCGAGTTCAAGGTGACGGTCGACCTGGTCGTCGAGATGGCGGTCTACAACCCCTTCGACTTCTTCCTCGAACCCAGCGCCGACAAGTTCCCCTTCCAGTACGAGCCGCAGGTCGCCGAGGAGCTCGTGCCCTACCTCGCCTGCGAGCCGCTCACGCCCATGGTGCAGGCCTACCTGGAGAAGATCGACCGCACGCCGCGCACCACCATCGACTTCCTGGTGGCACTGAACCAGCAGCTGCAGCGCGACGTGCGCTACCTGATCCGCATGGAGCCGGGCGTGCAGACGCCGGAGCAGACGCTGCAGCTCGCGAGCGGCTCCTGCCGCGACTCCGGCTGGCTGCTGGTGCAGCTGCTGCGGCGCCTGGGGCTGGCGGCGCGCTTCGTCTCCGGCTACCTGATCCAGCTGAAGTCCGACGTGAAGGCGCTCGATGGCCCGAGCGGCACCGAGGTGGACTTCACCGACCTGCACGCCTGGTGCGAGGTCTACCTGCCCGGCGCCGGCTGGGTCGGACTGGATCCGACCTCCGGCCTGCTCGCGGGCGAAGGGCACATTCCGCTGGCCTGCACGCCACAGCCTTCCGGCGCCGCGCCGATCGAGGGCCTGATCGACGAGGCCGAGGTGGAGTTCAGCCACCACATGGAGGTCACGCGCATCCACGAATCCCCGCGGGTGACCAAGCCGTACACCGAGGACCAGTGGCAGCACGTGGTGGCCCTGGGCCACGCGGTCGACCGTGATCTGCAGGCCGGGGACGTGCGCCTGACCATGGGCGGCGAGCCGACCTTCGTGGCCGTCGGCGACCGCGATGCGGCCGAGTGGAACACCGACGCGCTCGGCCCCACCAAGCGCGCCTATGCCACCGACCTGGTGCACAAGCTGCGCACCGAGTACGGCAAGGACGGCTTCCTGCACTTCGGCCAGGGCAAGTGGTATCCCGGCGAGCAGCTTCCGCGCTGGGCGCTGTCGATCTGCTGGCGTGCCGACGGCCAGCCGTGCTGGCGCAACCCGGACCTGTTCGCCGACGAGCGCCAGGCCGCGCACTACACGAGCGAGGACGCACAGCGCTTCATCCGCAGCCTGACCGCGCGCCTGGGCATCAGCGACCAGTACGTCCAGGCCGCCTACGAGGATGTCTTCTACTACCTGTGGCGCGAGCGCAAGCTGCCCGTCAACGTGGACCCCTTCGACTCGCGCCTGGACGACGAACTCGAACGCACGCGCCTGCGCCGGGTCTTCGAGCAGAAGCTGGGCTCCGCCGTCGGCCACGTGCTGCCGCTGGAGGCCCGGGAGGACGCCCCGGAGCTGGGCGGGCCGCGCTGGAAGACGGGCCCCTGGTTCCTGCGCGACGACCGCCTGTTCCTCATCCCCGGCGACTCGCCCATGGGCTACCGGCTGCCGCTGGACTCCCAGCCCTGGGTGCGCAAGGCCGACTACCCCTTCCTGGTCGAGCGCGATCCGATGGCGCCGGTGGACGCGCTGCCGGCGTTCGACGAACTGCGCGGCCGCTACGAGCAAGGCGGCGCGACCCAGCGCACGGAAGCACCGCGCGTGTTCCAGGACGTGCGCGGCGCGCCTGGCCAGGAGCAGGCTGGCACCGGCACGGGCAGCGGCCTGCCGGGCGAGGCCGCCGACTTGCAACGCGCGCCGGCCCGGCACGAGTCCGCGAACTGGATCACGCGATCGGCCCTGTGCGTCGAAGTGCGCGACCCGCAGCGCGCCAACGGACCGAAGGCCGAAGCCGAGGCGGGCGGCAAGAGCAGCCTCCTCTACGTGTTCATGCCGCCGCTGGCGCGCCTGGAGGACTACCTCGAGCTGCTCGCCGCCGTCGAAGCAACCGCCGAAGAACTGCACATGCAGGTCGTGCTGGAAGGCTATCCGCCGCCGCGCGATCCGCGCCTGAAGCTGCTGCAGGTCACGCCGGACCCGGGCGTCATCGAGGTGAACATCCACCCCGCGCACGACTGGGACGAGCTCGTCGACCACACGGAGTTCCTGTACCAGGCCGCCTTCGAGTGCCGCCTCTCGGCCGAGAAGTTCATGACCGACGGCCGCCACACCGGCACCGGCGGCGGCAACCACTTCGTGCTCGGAGGCGCGACGCCGGCGGACTCGCCTTTCCTGCGCCGGCCGGAGCTGCTGGCCAGCCTGCTGCTGTACTGGCACAACCATCCCAGCCTCAGCTACCTGTTCAGCGGACTGTTCATCGGCCCCACCAGCCAGGCGCCGCGCGTGGACGAAGCGCGCAACGACCAGCTCTACGAGCTCGAGATCGCGCTCAGGGAGATCGACCGCAACCGGCAGGCCTACGGCCAGGCCATGCCGCCGTGGCTGGTCGACCGCACCCTGCGCAACATCCTGATCGACGTCACCGGCAACACGCACCGCAGCGAGTTCTGCATCGACAAGATGTACTCGCCCGACGGGCCGACCGGCCGCCTGGGCCTGCTGGAGCTGCGCGCCTTCGAGATGCCGCCGCACGCGCGCATGAGCGTGGTGCAGCAGTTGCTGCTGCGCGCGCTCGTCGCCCGCTTCTGGCGCGAGCCCTATCGCGCGCCCGTCACGCGCTGGGGCACCGAGCTGCACGATCGCTGGCTGCTGCCCACCTTCATCTGGATGGACCTGCAGGACGTGCTTACCGAGACGAAGCAGGCCGGCTACGAATTCGACCCCCACTGGTTCGCGCCGCACTTCGAGTTCCGCTTCCCGGTCGCGGGCGACCTGAACGTGCTGGGCATGGAGCTGACGCTGCGCAACGCGCTGGAGCCCTGGCACGTGATGGGCGAGGAAGGCGCAACCGGCGGCACGGTGCGCTACGTCGATTCCTCGCTGGAGCGCGTCGAACTCAAGGTCACCGGCCTGAACCAGAGCCGGCACGTGATCACCGTCAACGGCCGGGCGCTGCCGCTGCAGCCCACGGGCACGGCCGGCGAATTCGTGGCCGGCGTGCGCTATCGCGCCTGGCAGCCGCCCTCGGCGCTGCATCCCACCATCGGCGTGCACGCGCCGCTGACCTTCGACATCGTGGACACGTGGATGCACCGCTCGATCGCCGGCTGCCGCTACCACGTCGCGCATCCGGGCGGCCGCAACTACGTCACCTTCCCGGTGAACGCCTACGAAGCCGAAAGCCGCCGCCTCGCGCGCTTCTTCCGCATGGGCCACTCGCCGGGCCGGCTGCAGGTGCCGCCGGCGACCATCAACGTGCCGGGCAGCCGCGAATTCCCGTTCACGATGGACCTGCGCCGTCCTCCGTCGAGCTAGAGCCCACGGCCGTCGGGCGGCCGCAACATCCGCGGCGCGCCGCACGAAGCGGATGGGACAATCCCGCGCAGTGGACTCCCTCAACGACTCGCTGTTCGGCGCCCAGGCCGGTGAGACGCCAGCCGCGCTCGCCGCGGCCCTGGCGCCCCCGGCTGCGGCCGGCCACTACGACGAGTTGCGCGGCGGGCTCGGCCACGACGCCGCTCCGGCCCCGGCCTGGGGCCGGTTCTTCGAGCAGCTCGGGCGCGAAGGCTTCGCCGACCTGGACCGCCGCACCACGGAATTGCAGCGGCAGGTGCGCGACAACGGCATCACCTACAACGTCTACGCCGACGCCGGCGGGCCGCAGCGCCCGTGGTCGCTGGACCTGTTCCCGCTGATCCTCACGCCGCAATCCTGGCAGCGCATCGAGGCCGGCGTGCTGCAGCGCGCGCGCCTGCTCGAACGCATCCTGCAGGACATCTACGGGCCGCAGGAACTGCTGGCGCGCAACCTGCTGCCGCCGGCGCTGGTGCAAGGCCATCCCGGCTACCTGCGCGCCATGCATGGCGCCAAGCCGGCCGGCGGGCGTCACCTGCACATCGCCGCCTTCGACCTGGCGCGCGACACCGACGGCGCCTGGTGGGTGGTGGCGCAGCGCACGCAGGCGCCCTCGGGCCTGGGCTACCTGCTGGAGAACCGGCTGATCATCTCGCGCCTGTTCCCGGAGGCCTTCCGCGAGCTGAAGGTGCAGCGGCTTGCCGCGACCTACCGCGCCCTGCTGGAAAGCCTCACGGCGCTGTGCCCCGGCGGCGAGCGCGAGCCGCGCATCGTGCTGCTCACGCCCGGCCCGTACAACGAGACCTACTTCGAGCACGCCTACCTCGCGCGCTACCTGGGCCTGACGCTGGTGGAAGGCAGCGACCTCACCGTGCGCCACGAGCGCCTGTTCCTCAAGACGCTCAAGGGCCTGGAGCCGGTGCACGGCGTGCTCAAGCGCCTGGACGACGAATTCCTGGACCCACTGGAGCTGCGCGCCGACTCGCACCTGGGCGTGCCGGGCCTGCTGCAGGCGATCCGTGCGGGCAACGTGCTGGTGGCCAACAGCCCCGGCTCCGGCTTCCTGGAATCCAGCGCCCTGCTCGGTTTCCTGCCTGCCATGAGCCGCCGGCTGCTCGGCGAGGAGCTGAAGCTGCCCGCCCTGCCGACCTGGTGGTGCGGCGAGCGGGCTTCCATGCTCTCGGTGCTGCCGCAGATCGGGCAGAGCGTGATCAAGTCCACCTACGGCGGCGCCAATGCCGGCGCGGTCCTGGGCCGGACCCTGCCGCGCGCGCGGCTGGACGAATGGGCCGGCCGCATCATGCGCGAGCCCGGCGAGTACACCGTGCAGGCCTACCTGCCGCTGTCGCAGATGCCCACCTGGAACAGCAGCCCGCACGGCAACCGCATCGTACCGCGCTCGCTGCTGCTGCGCGTGTTCGCCGTCTCCGACGGCGCGCAGGGCTGGCGGGTGCTGCCCGGCGGCCTCACCCGCATCGGGTCGCGCGACTTCGACATCGCCTCCATGCAGCGCGGCGGCAGCAGCGCCGACACCTGGGTGCTGACCGAAGGCGAGGTGGACCGCACCAGCCTCCTGCACCACGAGCACCCGTCCGTGGACACGCCGCACCGCAACCGCACCGTCACCAGCCGCGCGGCAGAGAACCTGTTCTGGCTCGGACGCTACACGGAGCGCACGGAGAACACCTCGCGGCTCGCCCGCCTTGCCATCGAAAGCCTCAACGGCGAGGACCAGTCGGCGCAGCCGCTGCTCGCCTGGCTGGGCCAGGCCGCGGTGAGCAGCGGACTGGTGCTGCCCGCCGTGCCTGCGCCGACGCAGGCGCGGCGCGTGTTCGAGCGCTCGCTGATCGCCGGCCTGGGCGACACCAAAAAGGTGGCGAGCGTGGGCTACAACCTCTCGGCCCTGCGCAACGCCGCCGCCGCCGTGCGCGAGCGCCTGTCGGTGGAACAGTGGAACCTGAAGGTGCGCGCGGAGCAGGAGTTCCGCGCCGGCTGCGCGGCCTGCACCGGCGATGGCGACTATTCCCCCGTGGAGGCGATGCGCGTGCTGGAGGTGCTCTCCAGCCACACCGCCGCGATGACCGGGGCGCAGACCGACCGCATGACCCGCGACGACGGCTGGCGCCTGCTGTCCACCGGCCGCCACCTGGAGCGACTGGGCTTCCTGGCGCAGGCGCTGGCCGGCGCCTTCCACACCGGCGCCGTGCACGACGAGGCCGGCTACGAGGCCGTGGTGGCGCTGTTCGACAGCACCATCACTTTCCACGCCCAGTACCAGCAGCGGCACGACATCGCCGCGCTGGTCGACCTGCTCGTGCTGGACCGCGACAATCCGCGTTCGCTGGGCTGGGTGGCGCAGACGCTGCGCGGGCGGCTCGCGCGCATGGCGAATTCTCCGCAGGGCGTGATGCCCGTGATCGCGATGGTGGTGCCCGACCCGCAGCGCTGGACGCTGGAGGCGCTGTGCGCACGCGACGCGCACGGGCGCCACGCCGTCCTGCTCGAACTGCTGCAGCAGTGCGTGGACGCGGCCTTCCGGCTGTCCGACGACCTGAGCGCGCGCTACTTCGCGCACTCCGGCGACGCGCGCTTCTCGGTGGGGGCCTGAGCATGCTGCTGCACGTCGTCCACGAGACCGCCTACGACTACGCGCCCATGGTGCGCACCGCGCAGCACATGGTGCACCTCAAGCCGCGCGCCGACGAGCGCCAGCAGGTGCTGCGCCACCGGCTGTCGATAGCCCCGGCGCCGGTGCAGCGCGGCGAGGCCGTCGACGTGTTCGGCAACACGCGCAGCTTCTTCAGCCTGGAATACGCGCACGAATTCCTGCGGGTCGTCGCCGACACCGTGGTGTCGACGTCCGAGCCCGAGGCGCCCGCCAGCAGCCTGCCCTGGGAAGAGGTCGTCGAACGCATGCGCTACCACCGCGAGGCGCGCTACGACCCCGCGGCGGAATTCGCCTTCGCCTCGCCCTACGTGCCGCGCGACGACGCCTTCGTCGCCTACGCGCAGCCCAGCTTCGCCAAGGGACGCCCCTTGCTCGAGGCGGCGCGCGACCTGATGGCGCGCATGCACGAGGACTTCGAGTACGCCACGACCGCGACCGACGTGAACACGCCGGCGCTGGAGGCGCTGAAGCTGCGCAAGGGCGTCTGCCAGGACCTGGCGCACGTGATGCTGGGCTGCCTGCGCAGCCTGGGCCTGTCCGCGCGTTACGTGAGTGGCTACCTGTTGACCGAGCCGCCCCCGGGGCGGCCGCGCCTGGTGGGCAGCGATGCCTCGCACGCCTGGGTGTCGGTGTACCTGCCGGCCGCGGGAACGGGCGGCGAATGGGTCGACCTGGACCCGACCAACGACCGCAGCCCCGGCGAGGACTACGTCACGCTGGCGCTCGGCCGCGACTATTCCGACGTCTCGCCCATGCGCGGCGTGATCCACGGCGGCGCGCACCACACGTTGCGGGTGGGGGTGACCGTCGCGCCTGCCGGCGATGACGCCATGGCCGCTGCTGCGCCGACGATGACAAAATGACCCGCATGCGCGCTGCGCGCCGTCGAGCGCGCAGCGCCAGTCATTTCGTCATCAGGAGCAGAACATGAACGTCTACGACAAGCTCAAGGAACTGAACATCACCCTGCCCCCGGTCGCCACGCCGGCGGCCGCGTACGTGCCTTTCGTCCGTACGGGCAACCTCGTCTTCCTCTCGGGCCATGTCGCCAAGAAGGACGGCAAGTCCTGGGTCGGCCAGCTGGGCAAGACCATGCAGACCGAGGAAGGCAAGCAGGCGGCCCGCGCGATCGCCATCGACCTGATGGGGACACTGCACGCGGCCGTGGGCGACCTGAACAAGGTCAAGCGCATCGTGAAGGTCATGAGCCTGGTGAACTCCGCGCCCGACTTCACCGAGCACCACCTGGTCACCAATGGCGCCAGCGAGCTGTTCGGCCAGGTCTTCGGCGAGAAGGGCGCGCACGCGCGCAGCGCTTTCGGCGTCGCCCAGATCCCGACGGGCGCCTGCGTGGAGATCGAGCTGATCGCGGAGGTCTGACCCTGCGGCTCCCTCCCCGCAGGGGGAGGGAGAAAAGCATCATTCGTCCAGCAGCCCGCCCTTGTAGAAGCTGTACGCCGTTCCGTCGTGCAGGTAGAAGAAGCCGTCCGCGCAGCCGTCCTTGCCGGGGAAGAATTCCCGGTACTTCTTCGGCACCAGCCGCTCCAGCTCCTCGTCCGACAGTTCGTCGAACTCCTGGGGCGTGATGGGCCGTCCGGCGCGCAGCCAACGGCGCTCCATCACTCGACCCGGGTGACGCCCAGCGGCTTGAAGCCCAGGTCGGCCTGCTTGCCCTTGCGGCCGCGCGCGCCCTTGGCGTTGTTCAGCGAGCGGATCTCCAGCACTTCCTCGCGCTCCTTGTCGCCACGGCCCAGGCCGGTGATGCGCACCGAGCGCGTGTAGGCCGCCGCGCCCGCGAGTTCCTCCTTGGGCTCCAGGTCCATCAGCATCAGGCCGCGGCCGCCGTTGCTCATCGGCTTGAGCTCGCTGATCTCGAAGGTCAGGATGCGCTTGCCGGTCGACGCGCAGCACACGTGCGTGGCGAAGCCGGGCGTCTGCGGCACGCCGATCAGGGAAGGACGGCAGACGGTCTCGCCCGCGCCCAGCGACAGGAAGGACTTGCCGCCCTTTTGCCGGGACACCAGGTTCTCCAGCGCCGCGACGAAGCCATAGCCGCCGGAATTGGACAGCAGCAGCCAGGTATTGCCGGCGCCGGCGAAGTAGTGCACGAGCTGGGTGCCCGCCTCCAGCTC
Organism: Ramlibacter sp. G4-7; assembly: GCF_057784995.1. Classification (NCBI taxonomy): domain Bacteria; kingdom Pseudomonadati; phylum Pseudomonadota; class Betaproteobacteria; order Burkholderiales; family Comamonadaceae; genus Ramlibacter; species Ramlibacter sp. G4-7. Next base: position 78,920 of record NZ_JBYNTT010000005.1, on the reverse strand, counting down.
GATGATCGTCGTCAGCGGCTGGCCGTCGCCGCGCGCGCCCGGCAGGATGGACACCGGCACGGAGTACACGCGCCCGTTGCTGCCGAAGGCCAGCAGCGTGTCGACCGTGCGGCACTCGAAGGTGCCGTAGAGGCCGTCGCCCGCCTTGAACGCGAAGCTGGCCGCGTCGTGCCCATGGCCCTGGCGCGCGCGCACCCAGCCCTTCTCCGACACGACCACCGTCACCGGCTCGTCCACCACCTTCACTTCCGCCACGGCCTTCTTCTCGGCCTGGATCAGCGTGCGGCGCGCATCGCCGAAGGTCTTGGTGTCGGTCTCGATCTCCTTGACCATCAGCCGGCGCAGCGCGGCGGGCGAGCCGAGGATCTCCTCCAGCTTGCCCTGCTCGGTGCGCAGCTCCTTGAGTTCCTGCTCGATCTTGATCGCCTCCAGCCGTGCCAGCTGGCGCAACCGGATTTCAAGGATGTCCTCGGCCTGCCGGTCGCTGAGGTTGAAGCGCGCGATCAGCGCCTGCTTCGGCTCGTCGCTGTGGCGGATGATCCGGATCACCTCGTCGATGTTCAGCAGCACCAGCTGCCGGCCCTCGAGGATGTGGATGCGGTCCAGCACCTTGTCCAGCCGGTGCCGCGACCGGCGCTCGATGGTGCGCTGGCGGAACTCGATCCACTCGGTGAGCATCTGGCGCATCGACTTCTGCACCGGCCTGCCGTCCAGGCCGACCATGGTGAGGTTGATCGGCGCGGAGGTCTCCAGCGAGGTGTGCGCCAGCAACGTGGTGGTCAGCTCCTGCTGGTCGATCTTGCTGGTCTTGGGCTCGAACACCAGCCGCACGGCGGCGTCCTTGCTCGATTCGTCGCGCACCGCGTCCAGCACCGACAGCACGGTCTGCTTCAGCTGCACCTGGTCCGTCGACAGGGCCTTCTTGCCGGCCTTGACCTTGGGGTTGGTCAGTTCCTCGATCTCTTCGAGCACCTTCTGCGAGCTCACGCCCGGCGGCAGTTCCGTCACGACCAGCTGCCACTGGCCGCGCGCCAGGTCCTCGATCTTCCAGCGCGCCCGCACCTTGAGCGACCCGCGCCCGGAGGCGTAGGCCTCGGCGATGTCGGCGGTGCTGGAGATGATCTGGCCGCCGCCCGGGTAGTCCGGCCCGGGCAGCAGCGCGAAGAGGTCCTCGTCGGAGAGCTTGGGGTTCTTCACCAGCGCCACGCAGGCCTCGGCCACCTCGCGCAGGTTGTGCGAAGGGATCTCGGTCGCCAGGCCCACCGCGATGCCGCTGGCGCCATTGAGCAGTGCGAAGGGCAGGCGCGCGGGCAGCACCACCGGCTCCTGCGTGCTGCCGTCGTAGTTGAGGATGAATTCGACCGTGCCCTCGTCGATCTCCTCCAGCAGCAGGTTGGAGATCTTGGCCAGGCGCGCTTCGGTGTAGCGCATCGCCGCCGCGCCGTCGCCGTCGCGGCTGCCGAAGTTGCCCTGCCCATCGATCAGCGGGTAGCGCTGCGCGAAGTCCTGCGCCATGCGCACCAGCGCGTCGTACGCAGCCTGGTCGCCGTGCGGATGGAAGCGGCCCAGCACGTCGCCGACCACGCGGGCGCACTTCACGGGTTTGGCGCCGGCGTTGCCGCCGCCGAAGCCCAGGCCCATGCGCCACATCGAGTAGAGGATGCGCCGCTGCACCGGCTTCTGGCCGTCGGCCACGTCCGGCAAGGCGCGGCCCTTCACGACGCTCAGGGCGTACTCCAGGTAGGCGCGCTGGGCGTAGCTCGCCAGGTCCAGCCCGCTGCCGTCGTCGCCGTTCGCGAAGGAGATGAGTTCCTGCTCCATGGTGTTTCTTCTAGGGGGTCAAGGGGGTGGGTGCCGTGTACTGCAGGTCTTCCTGCGACATGGTCACGATGCGCCGTTCGGAGCCGCCGCGCAGCTCCGCGTCCATGCGCTGGTTCAGCCTGTGCAGCAACTGCTTGGGCGGCGTCTCGTCGGGCGGCACCGCCGTCATCACGATGCGAAAGCGCAGGTACTCGGCCCGCGCCGCCGCCAGGGGTTCCTTCAGTCCGGCCACAAGGATACGCGTTGCCACCGTGGCCGCCGCTTCCGCCGGCGCGGCGCCTTCGGCCAGCACGCCGATGCGCGCATGCGCCAGCCGCGCGGCCACGTCGCCGTCGCGCATCAGCGAGTCGCGCACGCGGCTGGCCGCGGCCAGCACGGCCGACTCGGCGGCTTCCGGGCCGAATTCGTCGGCCAGCGCCGGCAGGTTCTCGATGTGCACCAGCATGACCACGCTGGGGTGGCCGTAGCGGCGCGTCAGGTGGCGCGCGGCCTGGATGCGCTCGGCCAGCACCAGCGGCGTGGCAAGCCCCGTGAGCGGGTCGACGGTGTTGCGGGCGTGCACGCGCGCGCGGGTCTCGCCGAAGATGCGTCCGCGCCACGCGCTCGCCAGGTAGGTGCAGGCTGCCCACACGGTGAGCAGGCCGGCCACCAGCACGGCATCGTCCAGGTCGTACGGCGGCTCGTCGGCTGCGACCACCAGTGCGGCGAGCACCAGCGCGCAACACGCGGGCGGCAACCACCACACCCAGGGCCGGCTCTGGCGCCAGGCCCGCAGCAGCATCAGCACCACCACGGACGCCCACAGCACGATGCCGGCCACCAGCGCCCCGTCGGTGTAGATCGCCACGATCCCGAGCACCGGCAGCACGCCGGTGCTGGTGGCGAGCAGCCAGCGGCGCGCCTGGCGCATGCCGCCGGCGTGGCTCATGAGCTCGATCAGCTGCAAGCCCGCGAGCGCGGGCACCAGCAGCAGCACGGCGGGCCGCAGCAGCGGGTTGTTGCCCACCAGCGCCTGCACCGCGACCACCCCCATCAGCGTGGCGGCGCCATGCAGCAGCAGGCTGCGCTCGCGGTAGATGTTGGCCTGGATGACGGCCAGGAACACCAGCAGCACCTGGGCGCCCACGCAGGCACCCAGCCACAGCTGCGCGGAATCGATGTGCTCGCTCACGGGCCCGGCGCTTCCCGGCCGCAGCCCTTGTCCTGGCGCTGCTGCATGCGTCAGTAATCGAGCACGGTGTCGGCGTCCGACCCGGCTGCGGCCGGCGGCATCGCGGCGGCGCCGGGGGCAGGCGGCAGGTTGCGCCGCGCGGACGGGCCGGGCAGTTCCATCTGCACGCGCCGCGGCGCCTCGCCTCCCGCGGCCGCCATGGCCGGCGGCTTGAGCATCCCGTACAACTGCATGACGGTCTTCACGTAATTCTGGGTCTCGCGGAAATTGGGCACGCGGTTGCCGGCGCGCTGCACGGCGCCCTCGCCCGCGTTGTAGGCGGCCAGGGCGAGTTCGAGCTGGCCGGGGAACATGCGGATCAGGTCGCGCAGGTAACGCGAGCCCGTGCGGATGTTGGTGCGCGGGTCGGCCAGCTTGCGCGCGACCGGTGTCCTGGTGTCGCCCGCAACGCCGTAGCGTTCGGCGGTGGCCGGCATGATCTGCATCAGGCCGACCGCCCCCTTGGGCGACACCGCCGTGGGGTCGAAGCCGGACTCGGTGGCGATCAGTGCCTGCAGCAGTTCGAGGTCGATGCCCTGCTCGCGCGAGGCCTCGCGCAGGTGGTGCTTGACCTGCCGGTAGCTGGGGGAGATGTCGAAGTAGGCCAGCAGCTTGCTCGCCGACCGGGTGGGCACGCCCACCGCGCGCGGCGTCTGCACGCCCTCGGCGGTGTCGAAGCTCTCGCCGCCGCGGAAGAACAGCTCGTAGCGCTCGTCGACCTTCTCGGACGCGAAGTGCGCCACGCCCTTGTCGTCGACGTAGCCCCAGACCTCCGCGTGCGCGGGCGCCGCTGCCAGCGCGGCGGCGAACAGCACGGCGCAGGCGAGGCGGCGCATCATCCGGGCAGCTCCAGGCCGCCTTGCCGGCGGCCGGCGAATTCTTCCTGCAGCATGGACAGGACCACGAGCGAGTCGTATCCGCCCTGCACCTTCACGGCCTGGCGCAGCTCGCCCTCGACGACGAAGCCTTCGGTGTCGTACAGGCTCCTGGCCCGCACGTTGCGCTTCTTGACGTCCAGCCAGAAGCGATGCGCCCCGAGGTCGTCGAAGGCGATCTTCTTGGCCACGCGCAGGGCCGCCCGGCCGAAGCCCTGGTTCTTGTCCCGCACGACCATGCGCTTGAGCTCGATCGACTGGTGCTGGTTGCGGCAGCCCACGAGGATCATGAAGCCGCCGGCGTCCAGCCCGTCGCCCGCCTCGATGATGAAGTGGCGGAAGTCGGGAAAGCGGATCGCCGCCTCGTGCTGGATCCGCTCCCAGGGCGTGATGTACGGCAGGTTCTCCGGATCGCGCTCGAGCGACAGCACGAACTCCAGGTCGCTCTGCATGGTGGGGCGCAGCCGCACGCGCGCGTGCGGGCGGGTCACGGCGGCTGCGACACCGTTCATCTCAGTGCACCATGGCGATCATGACGGCACTCGGCGCGTACGAGCGCGCTGCCGGATCCACTGCCGCCGCGGAACCGGCTTTGCCGGGCCGCTGGGGGCGCCCCCTCGAGGGGGATGCGCCGAAGGCGCTTCGGGGGTGGGTCATATGTCGATTTCCACGGCGTCGCCGTGCAGTTCCATCAGCTCGCGGCGGGCGGCGGCTTCGCCCTTGCCCATGAGCTTCGTGATCAGGGACTCGGTGCCGGTGAAATCCATCTTGCCCAGTTGCACCGGCAACAGGCGCCGGGTGTCGGGATTGAGCGTCGTTTCCCACAATTGTTCCGCGCTCATCTCGCCCAGGCCCTTGAAGCGGCTGATCGCCCAGGATCCTTCCTTGACGCCTTCCTTGCGCAGCTTGTCCAGGATGTGCGTCAGCTCGCCCTCGTCCAGCGCGTACTCCTTGCCGGCCGGCTTCTTGCCGCGCGCCGGCACGTCCACGCGGAACAGCGGCGGGCGCGCGACGTAGACGTTGCCCGCCTCGATCAGCTTGGGGAAGTGGCGGAAGAACAGCGTCAGCAGCAGCACCTGGATGTGCGAGCCGTCGACGTCGGCGTCCGAGAGGATGCAGACCTTGCCGTAGCGCAGCCCCGAGAGGTCCACGCTGGTGTCGCTCGCGCCATGCGGATCGACGCCGATCGCCACCGAGATGTCGTGGATCTCGGTGTTGGCGAACAGGCGGTCGCGCTCGACCTCCCAGGTGTTGAGCACCTTGCCGCGCAAGGGCAGGATCGCCTGCGACTCCTTGTTGCGGCCCATCTTGGCGCTGCCGCCGGCCGAATCGCCTTCGACCAGGAACAGCTCGTTGTTGGCCAGGTCCTTGCTCTCGCAGTCGGTGAGCTTGCCGGGCAGCACGGCGACGCCGGAGCCCTTGCGCTTTTCCACCTTCTGGCCGGCCTTCTGGCGCGACTGCGCCGCCTTGATCGCGAGCTCGGCGAGCTTCTTGCCGTATTCGACGTGCTGGTTCAGCCACAGCTCCAGCGCGGGGCGCACGAAGCTGGACACCAGGCGCACGGCGTCGCGCGAGTTCAGCCGCTCCTTGATCTGCCCCTGGAATTGCGGGTCCAGCACCTTGGCCGACAGGACGTAGGAAGCACGGGCGAAGACGTCCTCGGGCAGCAGCTTCACGCCCTTGGGCTGCAGGTTGTGCAGCTCGATGAAGCTCTTGACCGCGTTGAACAGGCCGTCGCGCAGGCCGCTGTCGTGGGTGCCGCCGGCGGTGGTCGGGATCAGGTTGACGTAGCTCTCGCGCACCGGCTGGCCGTCCTCGGTGAAGGCCACGCACCACGCCGCGCCCTCGCCTTCGGCGAAGTTCTCGTTGCTGTCGGCAAATCCTTCACCCTCGAACAAGGGGATCACCGGGTCCCCGGTCAGGGTCTGCATCAGGTAGTCGCGCAGGCCGCCCTTGTACTGCCAGGTCTGCGTTTCCTTCTTCTTCTCGTCGACCAGCTGCACGGTGACGCCGGGCATGAGCACGGCCTTGCTGCGCAGCAGGTGCGCCAGCTCGTTCATCGGCACCGCGGTGCTGTCGAAATACTTCGCGTCCGGCCAGACACGCACGGTGGTGCCCTGCTTGCGGTCGTCGGGGCCGGTCTTGCGCTTCTTCAGCTTTTCCTCGACGTCGCCGCCCGCGAACACGATGGTCGCCGCCTCGCCGTCACGGTAGCTGGTGGCCTCCAGCCGCTTGGCCAGCGCGTTGGTCACCGACACGCCCACGCCGTGCAGGCCGCCGGAGAAGCTGTAGGCGCCGCCCTTGCCCTTGTCGAACTTGCCGCCCGCATGCAGCCGGGTGAACACCAGCTCGATGACGGGCGCCTTCTCCTCCGGATGCAGGCCGAAGGGGATGCCGCGGCCGTCGTCCTCCACGCTCACGGAGCCGTCGCCGTGCAGGATGACGCGGATGCGCTTGCCGTGGCCTGCCAGGGCCTCGTCGGCGGCGTTGTCCAGCACCTCCTGCAGCACGTGCAGGGGGTTGTCGGTGCGGGTGTACATGCCGGGCCGCTGCTTGACGGGCTCCAGCCCTTTCAGCACGCGGATCGAACCTTCGGAGTACTCGGAGGGTTTGGTGGCCATAGGGGTGGGGATTGTAGTCGGCGAGTCTTGCGCCACTGGATGCATGTACAGAGGAGCCTACATTCATGCGCGACTCTCATCAATCCCCGCAAAACATTTCAACAGGGTTGTCAGGCGCGGCACAAGCCTGCGTGAGGCCTTCCCGCTACAGTCCGCGCATGAATCCCGCCGAACGCAAGCTTTCGATGGCGCAGGTGCTGGCCTGCGGCGCCATGATCGTGACGCTCTCCATGGGCATCCGCCACGGCTTCGGCCTCTGGCTTCAGCCCATCACCCAGGCCCAGGGCTGGACCCGCGAGACCTTCGCCTTCGCGCTGGCCATCCAGAACCTGGCCTGGGGCGTGACCGGCATCTTCGCCGGCATGCTGGCCGACCGCTTCGGCGCCTTCAAGGTGCTGATCATGGGCGCCGCGCTCTATGCACTGGGGCTGGCGGGGATGGCGCTGTCGCCCGATGCCTTCACCTTCACCCTGACCACCGGCCTCCTGATCGGCGCGGCCCAGGCCGGCACGACCTACGCGGTGGTCTACGGGATCATCGGCCGCCAGATCGCGCCGGAGAAGCGTTCCTGGGCGATGGGCGTGGCGGCGGCGGCCGGCTCCTTCGGCCAGTTCCTGATGGTGCCGGTGGAAGGCTTCCTGATCGGCGGCATCGGCTGGCAGCAGGCGCTGCTGGTGCTGTCGCTGGTGGTGCTGGTGGTGGTGCCGCTGGCTTTCGGCCTGCGCGAGCCGGGGTTCGGCGGCGGCGCCGTGCCGGTCAAGCGTGACCAGACCATCGTGCAGGCGCTCGCCGAGGCTTTCAAGTACCCCAGCTTCCAGCTGCTGATGGCCGGCTACTTCGTCTGCGGCTTCCAGGTGGTTTTCATCGGCGTGCACATGCCCAGCTACCTGAAGGACAAGGGCCTGTCGCCCCAGGTCGCGAGCTACGCGCTGGCGCTGATCGGCCTGTTCAACGTGTTCGGGACCTACATCGCGGGCGCGCTGGGCCAGAAGCTGGCCAAGCGCAAGATCCTGGCCTTCATCTACCTGGCCCGCTCGGTGGCAATCGCCCTGTTCCTGTGGGCGCCGCTGTCGCCGCTGTCGGTCTACATCTTCTCCGCCGTGATGGGCCTGCTGTGGCTGTCGACGGTGCCGGTGACCAATGCCTCCATCGCCGGCATCTTCGGGGTGGCCCACCTGTCGATGCTGGGCGGCTTCGTCTTCTTCAGCCACCAGATCGGCTCGTTCATGGGCGTGTGGCTGGGCGGCCTGCTGTACGACCGCACCGGCAGCTACGACATCGTCTGGTACCTCTCGATCGCGCTGGGCGTGTTCGCGGCGATCGTGAACCTGCCGGTGCGCGAGGCGCCGATCGCACGCGAGCGGGCGCAGCCGCAACCGGCGTGACATGAGCGCGCGCGCCAAGCACGTCCTGGCCTGGCTGGCCGCCACGGCCGTCCTCGCGGGCGTGTTCGCGCTTTACACGCGGCCCGACATGATGGTGGCGGTGAGCGAGATGATCTGGGCCTGCTTCCGGTGACGAGGCGTTTCCTCCTATCCCATCAGGGGCTGCGCCAGCCCGGCCGCCGCGTTCACAATCCGCGGCCATGAACGTCACCCTCATCACCGGCGGCTCCGACGGCATCGGCGCCGAGATGGCGCGCCAGCTCGCGGCCAGGCACAAGGCAGGCATCGCCCTGGTCCTCGCGGGCCGCAGCCAGGACAAGCTCGATGCCGTCGCCGCCGAGTGCCGGGCGCTGGGCAGCGAGGTGCTGACCGTGGCCATGGACATGGCGGTCGAAGCCGATTGCCGCGGACTCGTCGCCCGCACGGTCGAACGCTTCGGCCGGCTGGACACGCTCGTGAACAATGCGGGCATCTCGGCGCAGGCCCTGTTCGAGGACGTACGCGCCGAAGACCTGCGGTGGTACCAGGACTTGATGCAGGTGAACCTGTGGGGTGCCGTGTGGTGCACGCACGCCGCCCTGCCCCACCTGAAGGCCAGCCGCGGGCGGATCGTCGCCGTCAGTTCCCTGTCGGGCCTGCTGGGCGTGCCGGGCCGCTCTGCCTATGCAGCCACCAAGTTCGCCATGACCGGTTTTTTCGAGGCGCTGCGCGCCGAGATGAAGAACCAGGGCGTGAGCGTGACCATCGCGTACCCGGGTGTCGTCCGCACGAACCTGCGCCATCGCGGCTACGACGCGCGGGGCCAGGCCGCCGGCTCCAGCGGATTGAAGGAAGACGACGCGATGAGCGTCGAAGAATGCGCCCGGCTCATCGTCGAGGGCATGGAGCGCCGCCAGCGCGACATCGTCATGACGGCCAAGGGCAAGCTGGGACGCTTCATCAAGCTGGTCGCCCCATCGCTCGTGGAGAACATGGCCTTGAAGGCGCTCAAGGAAGACGTGCGCCCCCGATAGCGCCCACCCTGCCCTCCCCCGGAACGGGAAAAAAGAGCCATGCACGGTACCGAAGAACCTTCCCCCTGGATCACCCGCTTTGCCCACCTCGTGCCCGCCGGCGGCACAGTGCTGGACCTGGCTTGCGGGCGCGGGCGGCACGCGCGCTTCTTCGCCCGGCGTGGCCACCGCGTGCTGGGCGTGGACCGCGATGCGGACGCGCTCGCCACCTTGCAGGGCGTGGCCGAGACGCTGCAGGCCGACATCGAGAACGGCCCCTGGCCGCTGGCGGGCCGCAGCTTCGACGCGGTCATCGTGACGAACTACCTCTGGCGCCCTCTCTTTGCCCCGATCGCCGGGGTGGTCGCTCCCGGCGGCGTGCTGCTGCACGAGACCTTCGCACAGGGCAACGAGACGGTCGGCAAGCCGGCGCGTCCCGACTTCCTGCTCGCGCACGGTGAACTGCTGCAGGCCTACCCGGGACTGCGGGTGGTGGCCTACGAGGACGGCTTCCTCGACCACCCGCCCCGTTACCTGCAGCGGATCGCCGCCGTGCGCGCGCCGGACGGCCCCCCGCCTCCCCGTTACCTGCTCTAGTTAGAATCCTCCATTCCCGGGAAGAACCCCATGACACCGATTACAGGCAGCATCGTGGCGCTCGTGACGCCGATGCACGAGGACGGCAGCGTCGATTACCCGACGCTGCGCAAGCTCGTCGACTGGCACATCCAGCAAGGCACGGACTGCATCGGCGTGGTCGGCACCACGGGCGAATCGCCCACCGTCGACGTCGAGGAACACGAGGAAATCATCCGCGTGTCCGTGGAACAGGCGCGCGGCCGGGTGCCCATCATGGCCGGCTGCGGCGCGAACTCCACGGTGGAGGCGATCGCGCTGGCCAGGTACGCGCAGAAGGTCGGCGCCGACTGCCAGCTGCAGGTCGTCCCCTACTACAACAAGCCCACGCAGGAAGGCCTGTTCCGGCACTTCAAGGCGATCGCCGAGGAAACCGGCGACCTGCCCATGGTGCTGTACAACGTCCCCGGCCGCACGGTGGCGGACATGCAGCACGACACGGTGCTGCGCCTGGCGGACGTGCCAGGCATCGTCGGCATCAAGGAAGCGACCGGCAACATCGAGCGGGCCCAGTGGCTGCTGCGCGATGCGCCCAAGGGCTTCTCGGTGTACTCGGGCGACGACCCGAGCGCCGTCGCGCTCATGCTGTGCGGCGGCCAGGGCAACATCAGCGTGACGGCCAACGTCGCGCCCAGGCAGATGCACGAGCTGTGCGTGGCGGCGATCGCCGGTGACGCCAGGCGCGCCATGGAGATCCAGTTCCAGCTCATGCCGCTGCACAAGCACCTGTTCGTGGAAGCCAATCCGATCCCGGTGAAGTGGGCGATGGCCCGCATGGGCCTCATGGGCGGCGCGCTGCGCCTGCCGATGACGCCGCTCGCCAAGGGCAACGAGGCGGTGGTGGAAGGCGCGCTTCGCGCCGCGGGCCTGCTGCAGGCGGCCTAGGACAAGACAGAGGGGATTCGATGAAGTTGACCGTGAAGTTCGGCCTGCTGGCCATGGCCGTGGCCCTTTCCGCCTGCTCCGTGCTGGAAGGCGACAAGATCGACTACAAGAGCGCGCAGAAGGGCCCGACGCTGGAAGTGCCGCCCGACCTGACGCAGCTCAACCGCGAATCGCGCTACGTCGTGCCCGGCGGCGGCCCCGTTTCCGCGAGCAGCTATGCGCTGGGCCAGTCCGTCCCCAACCTGCCCACCGCCGCGACCGCGGTTGGCGATGTGCGCATCGAGCGTGCGGGCAACCAGCGCTGGCTGGTGGTGAACCGCCCGGCCGACCAGCTCTGGGGCCCGGTGCGCGACTTCTGGCAGGAGAGCGGCTTCCTGCTCGCCATGGACCAGCCCAACCTGGGCATCATGGAGACGGACTGGGCCGAGAACCGCGCCAAGATCCCGCAGGACTTCATCCGCAACTCGCTGGGCAAGGTGATCGACTCCGCCTATTCGACCGCGGAGCGCGACAAGTTCCGCACGCGCTTCGAGCGTTCCGCCACCGGCTCCACCGAGATCTACGTCAGCCACCGCGGCATGCAGGAGGTGTACGCCAACCGCGAGCAGGACCAGACCGTGTGGCAACCGCGCGCGGCCGACCCGGAACTCGAAGCCGAGTTCCTGCGCCGCCTGATGGTCAAGCTCGGCGCGCCGCAGGCGCAGGCCGCTGCTGCGGCCAACGTCGCTTCGGACAAGCCGAGCTCGCGCGTGGCCTCGCTCAACAACCAGCCGGTGGTCGTGATCGACGAGGGCTTCGACCGCGCCTGGCGCCGCGTCGGCCTGGCGCTGGACCGCACCGGCTTCACGGTCGAGGACCGCGACCGCAGCCAGGGCACGTACTTCGTGCGTTACGTGCCGCCGAACCCGGACAAGAAGGAGCCCGGATTCCTGGGCAAGCTGTTCAGCCGCGCCACCCCGGCCGAGCAGCCGCTGAAGTACCGCATCAACCTGAAGTCCGAAGGCCAGACCACCACGGTGTCCATCCTCAACGCCAGCGGCGCTCCCGAGACCTCCGCCAATGCGCAGAGGATCGTGCAGGTGATCGCGGACGACCTGAAATAAGCAGGATCCGGGGCCCGCTGCGCGGGCCTTGTCCTTCGACGTGATCCGATTCAAGTCCCTGGGCAGCGGCAGCACCGGCAACGCCACCGTGATCCAGGTGCGCGGTGACGGCGCGCCCACCCACCTGCTGGTCGACTGCGGCCTCGGCATCCGCGAGCTGGAAAAGCGCCTCGGCGCCGCCGGAATGCTCGCCGAGCAGATCGACGCCATCTTCATCACGCACGAGCACGCCGACCACATCGGTTGCGCGCAGCGGCTGGCCGTGCGCGAGCGCATCCCCGTCTACATGAGCGAGGGCACCTACGCGTCCCTGCGCCAGCCCGACTTCCACGGGCTGCTGCGGCTGGCCGCGGACGGCGAGGAGTTCGAGGTGCGGGGCCTGCAGGTGCGGCCGTTCACGGTGCCGCACGATGCGCGCGAGCCGCTGCAGCTGTCGTGCACGGACGGCAACGTGCGCCTGGGCGTGCTCACCGACCTGGGCCACATCACGGCGCACGTCCAGCAGGAGTTGTCCGGCTGCGGCACGCTGCTGCTGGAGTGCAATCACGACGAAGCCATGCTGCAGGACGGACCGTACCCCTGGTTCCTCAAGCGGCGCGTCGGCGGCGACTGGGGCCACCTGGCCAACAGCGCCGCGGGCGCATTGGCGCAGGCCCTGCTCGCCGCCGGCAAGCTGCGGCAAGTGGTGGGCGCGCACCTGAGCGAGCAGAACAACACGCCCGAGCTCGCGCGCGGCGCGCTGCTCGCGGCGCTGGGCACCGCGGCCGAGATCCATATCGCGGATGGGGCGACGGGGAGCGGCTGGCTGACGGCGTGAGAGGTGGCGGGTTGGGCACGGTGGGGGTCGCTGCGGTGGGGTTCGCTGTCGCTCACCGTCCGGCGCTGGCGCGCCGCCACCCTACATGACCGGCGCCGGCGCGCCGGACCGCATACACGACGGGGCGCTGGCGCATTGGAACCTGTAGGGTGGCCGCGGCGCACGCCGGGGGAATGTGAGCGAGAGCGAACCCCACCGGAGCTTCTCCCCCCAAAGAAAAAGCCGCCCGAAGGCGGCTTTTTCTTGCAAGCGGAAAGGGCTTACTTGGAGCCGGAAGCGGCGCCGGAAGCAGCGGCAGCGGCGTCGGACGCGGCGCCGGCAGCAGCGGAAGCAGCACCAGCGGAGGCGGAAGCGGCACCAGCGGCAGCGTCGGCGGCAGGAGCCGGGGCCGGGGCGGGAGCAGCAGCGGGCGCCGGAGCGGGCGCGGGCGCCGGCTCTTCCTTCTTGCCGCAAGCGGCGAGGGCGGCGGCGGCGATCAGCGTGGCCAGAACGAGCGATTTCTTCATTTCAGGTTTCCTTCTATGGGATGTGGGACAAGCGGGATCCGGGATGTCCACGCGGTCGAAGCCGCGAGTGACCGAGTGGAAAGGCTCGAACCCTATCCAGCTCAGCCTAACATTATAGCGTTCAAATGCTTTTTCTCGGGGATAACCAGTAGATGGGGAACTCTCGTCACAGCCCGAGCGTGGTGGCCGGAAAAGCGGGCGTCGCCTGGCGCAGCCACGCGTCGAGCGTCTCGCGCAGCGCGACCCGCCGCTCGGGCTCGCTGCCGCAGTAACCATTGCTGCGCTCGGGGTCGCGGCGCTCCAGCACCCAGTGCGGGCTCCACACGGCGCTGGGCAGGTCCAGCGGGTCGGCCGCGGGACAGGCGTTGGCGCTGACGATGTGCGACCAGGTGCCGCGCCACTGCACGAAGCGCGCGTGCTGCCGCACCACCCGTTCGTAGCTGCGGGCCAGCAGCACCATGCGCCGGCCGCCCGCGGACCACGCCTGCAGCGACTCGATCACCGCGCGCTCGCCCAGCGGCCAGTCCTCGAAGCTCGCGTCGCTCAGCACGATCTCGCGCCAGCCCGCACGGGCCGCCGTGGCCAGCGCATCGCGCACGAGTTGCCGGAATTCCTCGCGGCCCTCGAAGCGCTTGCCGGGCAGCGGTGCTTGCGTTTCCTCGCTCATGGGACACCTCCGTTCGCGTGCAGCCAGCCCGCCTCGCACCAGGACTGCAGCAGCTCCCGTGCGGCCTCGCTGGCGGCTTCCAGCTCCTTCGCGTCGAGCCGGCGCTGGTCGGCCAGGCGGCGCATGAGCGCGGCGTCGCGCCCCGCGGCACGCCAGGCCTCGCCGTTGATGAACACGTGCCGGCCATCGTGCAGCATGCGCGTGCGCGGGTCCAGCGCCACCGAGCGCAGGCGGCGCGGTGCGCGTGCCGACTCGAACCAGACGCTGGGCTTGGGTTCGGTGAGGTAGGCGCCCAGGGCGCGGTCCAGCGCATGCGGGTCCTTCATGGCCGCGGCCAGTGCATCGCGCGCAAACTGCGTCATCGCTTCGGGGATGGCGCCGGGGCTCGCGGTCGCCGGCTGGGCGGCATCGCGGTACAGGCGCGGCTCGCCCTCTTCCTCCGCGGCCTCGTCGGCGATGCGCTGCAGCAGCTCGCGCGCCAGCTCCGCCTGCGCCGGCGCCCGGAAGCCGATCGAATAGGTCTGGCACTCGCCTTCGGCAATGCCGTCGTGCGCCCAGCGCGGCGGCAGGTAGAGCATGTCACCCGGTTCCAGCACGTACTCCTCCTCGGGCTCGAAGCGCGCCAGGATCTTCAGCGGCACGCCGTCCTGCAGCGTGAAGTCGCGCTGCCGGCCGATGCGCCAGCGCCGCCGCCCTTGCGCCTGCAGCAGGAACACGTCGTAGCTGTCGAAGTGCGGACCGACGCCGCCGCCGTCCGTGGCGTAGCTGATCATCAGGTCGTCCAGGCGCGCGGCCGGCAGGAAGGAAAAGCCGTGCAGCAGCGCATGCGCGGCCGGCTCGTGCAGGTCCACCCCTTGCACCAGCAGCGTCCAGTCCGGCCGTTTGCTGGACGGCAGCGCGCGCCGCGCGAAGGGCCCGCGCTGCAGACGCCAGGACTTGCCTTCCCGGGCGACGAGGCGCGACTCCACCTCCTCGCGGCCGGCGAGCTCGAACAGTTGCGCGGGTGCCAGCAGCGGCTGGAAATCCGGGATGGCCTGGCGCACCAGCAGCGGTTTCTTCTGCCAGTGCTTCTTCATGAACCGGGTCGGCGTCAGGCCGCCCAGCAGGGTCGAAGGTTGCGCGATGTCCATGCGGTCGGGGGGAGCTGCGACAATTCTCCTATGGAAATCACACCGCACTGCGTGGTCGCGCTGACCTGGACCCTGAAGGACACGCTGGGCGAGGAACTCGATCGGCTGGAAGAGCCCGTGGAATTCCTCGTGGGCGGCAACGACCTGCTCGCCAAGATCGAGGAGGCGCTGCAAGGCCACGAGCCGGGCGAGCGCGTGGACCTGCACCTGGAGCCGGAAGACGCCTTCGGCGACTACGACGAGGAGAAGGTCTTCCTCGAGCCGCGCTCGCTGTTCCCCGAGCAGCTGGAAGAAGGCATGACCTACGAAGGCCTGCCCGCCGGCGCCAGCAGCCAGGACGCGCCGCGCAACCTGCTCTACACCGTCACCGAAATCTACCCGGAGCACGTGGTGCTCGATGGCAACCACCCGCTGGCCGGCATCGCATTGCGCCTGCACCTGAAGGTGGAAGGCGTGCGCGAAGCGACCGACGACGAGGTCGGCCGGGGCACGCTGGGCACCGGGTTCTTCAAGGTCGGCGAGTAAAAAAGCCCGGGCAAGCCGGGCTTTCCTTGGACGGCCGCCGCTTACGCGCGATAGATCACGCCGTTGTCGACGCGCACGCGGTCACCCACGCGCAGGTCGCCGGTGGCGGGCACTTCGTACGTGCGCATCGCGCCCTGGTCCGACTGCATGGTGATGCGATAGCCCGGCTGCGTGAGCGCGCCGGAGGAGTTGCGGGCCAGGTGCTGGCCGACCGCCGCACCGCCGACCGCGCCCAGGACCGTCGCCGCCGCACGTCCGCCGCCGCTGCCGATCTGGTTGCCCAGCAGGCCGCCCGCCACGCCGCCGATCACGGCGCCGAGGATGTTGTTGGTCGGGGCAGCCGTGCCGACCGGCATGTACTCGATATTCACGATGCGGCCGTACTCGGTGCCGGCGGCCGGGTACGACGAGACGGTCGGCGAGCTGGAGTAGGTGGGGGCCGAGCCGTAGGTCGGGCCATAGGACGAACAGGCGGCCAGCGTGGCGATGGCGACGGTGCCGGTGATCAGCGAGGCGAGGCGGGTGAGCTTGGTCATGGAATTCTCTCCTTGTACGACAGGCGTCATCCCACCATGGGTGCGCCCTGTACAGCTGATTCAACAGGGATGTGCTCCCGCCCGGGCGCTGGCATCCCCGCGCTTTGCTGTAGGAGAGGGTTCGCCGGCTTGTCAGCCGCGGCGCACGCCGGCCGGCGTCAGCTCTTGCCGGTCGAGCCGTAGCCGCCCGCCCCGCGCTTGCTGGGCGGAAATTCCTCGACGACCTTGAAGCTGGCCTGCACCACCGGCACGATCACCAGCTGGGCCAGCCTTTCCATGGGCTGCAGGGTGAAGGCCGTGTCGCTGCGGTTCCAGGCGCTGACCATCAGCTGGCCCTGGTAGTCGCTGTCGATCAGGCCGACCAGGTTGCCCAGCACGATGCCGTGCTTGTGCCCGAGGCCGGAGCGCGGAAGGATCAGCGCCGCGAATCCCGGGTCCTTCAGCCAGATGGCGATGCCGGTGGGCACCAGCCGCCATCCGTTGGGCTCCAGCGTCAGCGGCGCGTCCAGGCAGGCGCGCAGGTCCAGGCCGGCGCTGCCGGGCGTGGCATAGGTGGGGAGTTGGTCCGCCATGCGCGGATCGAGGATCTTGACGTCGACTTGCATCGGGTGGGTTCAGGTTCTGCGCGCCGTCAGGCGCTGCGCGATTTCCGCGACCAGCCGGCGGGCGCATTCGATCTTGGAGGCGCGGGGCAGTTCGGTGGCGCCATCGGCGTCCACCAGCAGCATCTGGTTGTCGTCCTGGCCGAAGGTCAGCGGGCCGATGTTGCCCACCAGCAGCGGGATGCCCTTGCGCTCGCGCTTGGCCTTGGCGTGCCTGGCGAGGTCCTGGCTCTCGGCGGCGAAGCCGACGCAGAACAGCGCGCCGCTCCTGGCGCGTTCGCTCCTGGCCACGGTGGCGAGGATGTCCGGGTTCTCGGTGAAGGCCACGGTGGGCGCGCTGCCGCTGCCGTCCTTCTTGATCTTGTGTTCGGCCTCGGCCACCGGGCGCCAGTCGGCCACCGCCGCCGCGGCGATGAAGATGTCCGCCTGCGGGGTCTCGGCCTGCGTCGCCGCGAGCATGTCGCGCGCCGACTTCACGTCGATGCGGCGCACCCCGCGCGGCGTGGGCACGGCCACGGGGCCGGCGACGATCGCCACGTCGGCGCCCGCTTCGCGGGCCGCGCGCGCGATGGCAAAGCCCATCTTGCCGGAGGAATGGTTGGTGATGCCGCGGATCGGGTCGAGCGCCTCGAAGGTGGGGCCGGCGGTGATCACGACCTTGCGCCCGGCCAGCGGCTTGGGCTGGAAGAAGGCGACGATGTCCTCCAGCAGTTCCGCCGGCTCCAGCATGCGGCCGTCGCCGGTCTCGCCGCAGGCCTGGAAGCCGCTGCCCACGCCCAGCAGGGTGGCGCCGTCGGCGGCGAGCTGCGCCATGTTGCGCTGGGTCGCCGGGTGCGCCCACATCTCGCGGTTCATCGCCGGTGCGATCAGCAGCGGCACCTGCGCGATCGGCCGCGCCAGGCACATGAGCGACAGCAGTTCGTCGGCGCGGCCGTGCACCAGCCTGGCCATGAAGTCGGCGCTGCAAGGCGCGATCACGATCGCGTCCGCCTGCCGCGACAGGTTGATGTGCGGCATGTTGTTCGGCTCGCGCGGGTCCCACTGCGAGGTGTAGACCGTGCGGCCGGACAGCGCCTGCATGGTCACCGGCGTGATGAACTGCTCGCTCGCCTCGGTCATCACGACCTGCACCGTCGCGCCCTCCTTGACGAAGCCGCGGCACAGCTCCGCGGCCTTGTAGCACGCGATGCCGCCCGTGAGCCCCAGGACGATGTGTCTGCCGGCGAGGTCGTTCATGAGGGCCGAGTGTACTGATGACCCGTCGTTTTTCGGCACAGCATGGCCGGGCTCGACGGGGGCCATGAGCACCTTCCTTATAATCTCGCTTTACCACCTCCCCGGGAGCGCTCCTCCCGACCTGACATGACCAAATTCGTCTTCGTCACCGGCGGTGTGGTGTCCTCCCTCGGCAAGGGAATCGCCTCAGCCTCCCTCGCAGCGATCCTGGAGTCGCGGGGCCTCAAAGTCACCCTGATCAAGCTCGATCCCTACATCAACGTGGATCCGGGCACGATGTCGCCCTTCCAGCACGGCGAGGTGTTCGTCACCGACGACGGCGCGGAGACCGACCTCGACCTCGGCCACTACGAGCGCTTCGTGTCCACGCGCATGCGCAAGGCCAACAACTTCACCACCGGCCAGATCTACAAGTCGGTGCTGGAGAAAGAGCGGCGCGGCGACTACCTGGGCAAGACCGTGCAGGTGATCCCGCACGTCACCAACGAGATCCAGGAATTCATCCGGCGCGGCGCCGGCGTGGCCACCCCCAACGCGGTGGACGTGGCGATCGTGGAGATCGGCGGCACGGTCGGCGACATCGAGTCCCTGCCCTTCCTGGAGGCGGTGCGCCAGATGGCGCTCAAGCTCGGTCCCAACAACGCGGCCTTCGTCCACCTCACCTACGTGCCCTTCATCCAGGCCGCGGGCGAGCTCAAGACCAAGCCGACGCAGCACACCGTGCAGAAGATGCGCGAGATCGGTATCCAGCCGGACGCGCTGCTGTGCCGCGCCGACCGCAAGATCCCGGAGGACGAGGCGGAGAAGATCAGCCTGTTCACCAACGTGCCGCGCTGGGGCGTGATCTCCATGCCGGACGTGGACACCATCTACAAGGTGCCGCGCGTGCTGCACGAGCAGGGCCTGGACGGCCTCATCTGCGACAAGCTGCGCCTGAACACGCCGCCGGCGAACCTCAAGCGCTGGGACGACCTGGTGTACGAGGTGGAGCATCCGCGCGGCGAGATCAACATCGCCATGGTCGGCAAGTACGTGGACCTGTCGGACAGCTACAAGTCGCTGAACGAGGCGCTGCGCCACGCCGGCCTGAAGAACCACGTGCGGGTGAAGATCGACTACCTCGACTCCGAGACCATCACGCCCGAGAGCGTGGGCAGCCTGGCCAAGTACGACGCCATCCTGGTGCCGGGCGGCTTCGGCAAGCGCGGCATCGAAGGCAAGATCGGCGCCGCCCGCTTCGCCCGGGAACACAAGGTGCCCTACCTGGGCATCTGCCTGGGCATGCAGGTCGCCACCATCGAGTACGCACGCGACGTCGCCGGCCTGCCCGGCGCCAACAGCACCGAGTTCGAGCCCACCACCCCGCACCCCGTGATCGCGCTGATCACCGAGTGGCAGGACGCCGACGGCACGATCAAGACGCGCACCGAGAGCTCCGACCTCGGTGGCACCATGCGCCTGGGCGCGCAGAGCTCCGACGTGGCCCCGGGCACGCTGGCGCACAAGATCTACGGCGACGTGGTGACCGAGCGGCACCGCCACCGCTACGAGGCCAACGTCAAGTACCTGGACCAGCTGCGCAAGTCCGGCCTGGTGATCTCCGCGCTGACGCAGCGCGAGCACCTGACCGAGATCGTGGAGCTGCCGCAGGACGTGCACCCCTGGTTCATGGGCGTGCAGTTCCACCCGGAGTTCAAGTCCACGCCCTGGGACGGCCACCCCCTGTTCAATTCCTTCATCCACGCCGCCTGCGAGCACCAGGCCAACGCGCACAAGGGTGCGGGCGGCAAGTCGCTGAAAGCGGTGGCCTGATGAAACTCTGTGGCTTCGAGGTGGGGCTGGACCGGCCCTTCTTCCTCATTTCCGGTCCCTGCGTCGTCGAGTCCGAGCAGCTGCAGATGGACGTCGCCGGCCAGCTCAAGGAAATCACCGCCGCCCTGGGCATCCCCTTCGTCTTCAAGAGCAGCTACGACAAGGCCAACCGCTCCTCCGGTTCCAGCTTCCGCGGACCCGGCATGGACAAAGGCCTGGAGATCCTGGCCAAGGTGAAGCGCGAGCTGAAGGTGCCGGTGCTGACCGACGTGCACACCGAGTCCGAGATCCCGCGCGTGGCCGAAGTGGTGGACGTGCTGCAGACGCCGGCCTTCCTGTGCCGCCAGACCGACTTCATCCGCGCCGTGGCCCAGTCCGGCAAGCCGGTGAACATCAAGAAGGGCCAGTTCCTCGCCCCCGGCGACATGAAGAACGTGATCCAGAAGGCCCGCGACGCCGCGCGCGAGAAGGGCCTCCCCGAGGACAACTTCTTCGCCTGCGAGCGCGGCGCCAGCTTCGGCTACAACAACCTGGTCTCGGACATGCGCTCGCTGGCGATCATGCGCGAGACCGGCGCGCCGGTGGTGTTCGACGCAACGCACTCCGTGCAGCTTCCCGGCGGCCAGGGCACCAGCTCCGGCGGCCAGCGCGAGTTCGTGCCGGTGCTGTCGCGCGCCGCCGTGTCGGTAGGCATCGCGGGCCTGTTCATGGAAACGCACCCCAACCCCGCCAAGGCCCTGTCCGACGGCCCCAACGCCGTGCCGCTCGCCAAGATGCGCGCGCTGCTGGAGACGCTGGTCGAACTGGATCGCATCACGAAGAAGAACGGCTTCCTGGAGAACGACTTTGCCTAGCGCCTACATCCTCGCCAACGTCGACGTGAAGGACCCGGCCGCGTACGAGGAGTACAAGCGGCTGTCCACCATCGCCATGAAGGCGCACGGCGCCGAAGTCTGCGTGCGCGGCGGCAAGACCGAGGTGCTCGAAGGCGACTGGACGCCGCACCGCGTGGTGCTGCTGAAATTTCCTTCCGTGGAGAAGGCGAAGGCCTTCTACGACTCGACCGAATACAAGGCAGCGATCAAGGCCCGCGAAGGCATCGCCGTCATGCGCATGGTGCTGATCGAAGGCACCTGACAGCCGGCCACCGGACGTTTGTTTTTTTGAAACTCGAAAAGAAGC
The DNA here is from genome assembly GCF_057784995.1 of Ramlibacter sp. G4-7. Classification (NCBI taxonomy): domain Bacteria; kingdom Pseudomonadati; phylum Pseudomonadota; class Betaproteobacteria; order Burkholderiales; family Comamonadaceae; genus Ramlibacter; species Ramlibacter sp. G4-7. The sequence continues at coordinate 58,379 of NZ_JBYNTT010000005.1, read as the reverse complement.
TTGAACAATGAGCGCCATCGTTGACATCGTCGGCCGCGAGGTCCTGGACTCGCGGGGCAATCCCACCGTGGAATGCGACGTCCTGCTGGAGTCCGGCACCATGGGCCGTGCGGCCGTGCCTTCCGGTGCGTCCACCGGCTCGCGCGAGGCCATCGAGCTGCGCGACGGGGATCCCAAGCGCTACCTGGGCAAGGGCGTGCTCAAGGCCGTGGAGCACATCAACACCGACATCTCCGAGGCGGTGCTGGGCCTGGACGCCAGCGAGCAGAACTTCCTCGACAAGACCCTGCTGGACCTGGACGGCACCGAGAACAAGAGCCGCCTCGGCGCTAACGCGATGCTGGCCGTGTCCATGGCGGTCGCGCGTGCCGCGGCCGAAGAGTCCGGCCTGCCCCTGTACCGCTACTTCGGCGGCATGAACGGCTGCCAGCTGCCGGTGCCGATGATGAACGTCGTCAACGGCGGCGCCCACGCGAACAACAACCTGGACCTGCAGGAGCTGATGATCATCCCGGTGGGGGCGCCCAGCTTCCGCGAGGCCGTGCGCTACGGCGCCGAGGTGTTCCACGCGCTGAAGAAGATCATCCACGACAAGGGCATGTCGATCGCGGTCGGCGACGAAGGCGGCTTCGCGCCCAACGTGGAGAACCACGAGGCGGCCATCCAGATGATCCTGCAGGCCATCGAGAAGGCCGGCTACCGGCCCGGCGAGCAGATCGCCCTGGGCCTGGACTGCGCCTCCAGCGAGTTCTTCAAGGACGGCGTGTACGACCTCTCCGCCGAAGGCCAGAAGCTGAACGCCGCGCAGTGGATCGACACGCTGGAGAGCTGGGTCGGCAAGTACCCGATCATCAGCATCGAGGACGGGATGGCCGAAGGCGACTGGGACGGCTGGAAGCTGCTGACCGAGCGCCTGGGCAAGCGCGTGCAGCTGGTGGGCGACGACCTGTTCGTCACCAACACGAAGATCCTCAAGGAAGGCATCGAGAAGAACATCGCCAACTCGATCCTGATCAAGATCAACCAGATCGGCACCCTGACCGAAACCTTCGCCGCCATCGAGATGGCCAAGCGCGCCAACTACACGGCCGTCATCTCGCACCGCTCGGGCGAGACCGAGGACTCCACGATCGCCGACATCGCCGTGGGCACCAACGCCGGCCAGATCAAGACCGGGTCGCTCTCGCGTTCGGACCGCATGGCCAAGTACAACCAGCTGCTGCGCATCGAGGAAGACCTGGGCGAAGTTGCCCAGTATCCCGGACGCGCGGCGTTCTACAACCTGCGCTAGGAACCGTTGGACTCACGCGCCGTCGCCGCCCTCCTCATCGGCCTGCTGGCCGTGGTGCAGGCCCAGCTCTGGCTGGGCCGCGGCAGCGTCGGCGACGTGGCGCACCTGCGCCAGAAGCTGGAAGAACAGAAGGCGCACAACACCGCCGCCCAGCAGGCCAACGCGCAGCTCGCCGCCGAAGTGCGCGACCTGCAGGAAGGCCTGGACATGGTGGAGGAGAAGGCCCGCTCCGAGCTGGGCATGGTGCGTCCCAACGAGGTGCTGGTCCAGATCGTCAAATGACGCCCGGCCCAGCGCGCGTCGTCCCCGCGCAGGCGGCGTTGAACTCCCCGAGACGCGTCGGCGTTCTCGGTGCGCCGCGAACCGGGCGGACACGGCTGGCGGCGGAACTCTCCACCCATCTCGCCGACCACGGCGTGGCCGCCCTGGCGATCGCCGAGATCGGGCCCGAGGGCCTGGCGGCTTGCGATACCGCCTTGCTGATGGGCCTGGACCTGCCCGCTGCCGCCGGCAGCGAAGCCGAAGACGCATGCCTGCGCGCGCTGCTGCAGGCCGCCGGCGTGCCTTTCCAGATCATCTACGGCCACGGCGCGCAGCGGCTGCAATCGGCACTGCGCGCGCTCGACCTCGTCGAGCGCCAGGACGAGGGCGGCGCCGGCCGCGCCTGGAACTGGGTCTGCGAGAAGTGCAGCGACCCGGCCTGCGAGCACCGGCTGTTCACCCGCCTGAAGGAGTCGCGCTAGGCGGCCTGCACGCGCGCCGCCCGCCACTGCGCGATTGCGCCGGGCAGGTCGGCGATCTGCGGCATGGGCTGCACCCCCTCGATGCGGTGCCGCGCCAGCACCGGCGAGCGGCCGCCCGCCCAGATGGCGACTTGCTCAGGGAGGTCGGCGCGCAACTGCTCCAGCCCGCGCAGCGCATGCGCCGGGTTCATGCTGGCCGTGAAGCTCAGGCCCACCACGTCGGCGTGCACGGCCTTGCTGGCGCTGACGATCTGCTGCAGCGGCACGCGCACGCCCAGCGAGGTGCAGGGGCAGCCTTCCAGCACCAGCAGGGCCTGCGCCATCAGGAGCCCGAGGCCGTGCCCCTCCTCGGGGAAGGTGGCGAGCAGCACGCGCGGCCCGGCCCGCGCGGGCACCGGCACGCGCGCGAGATGGCTCCGCACGACGTGCTGCACGCATTCGGTATAGAGATGCTCCTGGTAGACCTCCAGCTCGCCGCGCGACCAGGCCAGGCCGACGTCCACGTTCAGGCGGGCCATCTGCCCGGTGACGAAGCCGGCCAGCCCGCGTTCGCGGATGCCGTGCTCCAGCAGGCGCATCACGGCGGCGACGTCGTGCTCGCGCAGGGCTGCGATCACCGGCTGGTCCACCGAGGGCAGGCGCGGCGCCGCGCCGCCTTGTTCGCCCGAAGTCCCGTTCAGGGCTTCGAGCTGTGCCACGGTGAGCTGCACCAGCCGCCCCGGCCGGTGGCCTTGCGCCATCAGTTCCGCGATGAGGCGCAGCTTGCGCACCTGTTCGTGCGGGTAGCTGCGCTCCCCGCGGACGTCCCGCCCGGGCTGCGGAAAGCCGTAGCGCCGCTCCCAGATGCGCAAGGTGGCCCTGGCGATCCCGGTGGACTGTTCCACCGAAGCGATGGGCACGCCTTCCTGGACCTCGGTCGTGACGGACATGGGGCGCATTGTGGCTCCGGCCGCGTATGCCTTGGGGTGGGAGCCACCCCATGTATGAATAGGTGCTACTGCACCGTCGACGACGCCGGCGGCCGGTCGCCCGGTGCCATGAACACCTGCGCGGCATCGACGGCGTCGAAGCGGTAGTGCTGGCCGCAGAAGTCGCAGGTGACGTCGATCGCGCCGCGTTCGGCCAGGATGCTGTCCGACTCCTCCTGGCCGAGCCCGCGGATCATGCCGGCGACGCGCTCGCGGCTGCAGGTGCAGGCAAAGCGCGGCGTCTGCGGGTCGAAGCGCAGGATCTTCTCCTGCCAGTAGAGCCGGCGCAGGATGGTTTCCACGTCGAGCTGCAGCAGCTCGTCGCCCGTGAGGCTGGCCGTCAGGGTCGCGATGCGGTTGAAGTGCTCCATCTGCTCCTCCAGCTCCATGCCCTTGATGTTGGCTTCGCCCTCGGCGGGCAGGCGCTGGATGAGGAGCCCGGCGGCGACGTTGTTGTCGGCCGCGAGCACGAGCCTGGTATCGAGCTGCTCGGACTGGCGCATGTAGTGCTCCAGCACGTCCGCCAGGTTGGGTTGGCCCGCGCCCTGCGTCGCATTGAGCGGCACCACGCCCTGGTAGGCCTGCTGGCCCGGCAGCCGGTCCTTGGGGTCCAGCGTGATCGCACAGCGGCCGCGGCCGTTGACGTTCACCAGGTCCTGCAGGTGCGCGTCGGCCTCGACCTCGCCCACCACCTTGGCCGTCACGCGCAGGCTCAGGTCATGCTGCACCTCGGCCACGGCCACCTTCACGGGGCCTTCGCCGAAGATCTGCATGATCAGCGCGCCGTTGAACTTGATGTTGGCCTGCATCAGGGCGCCGGCCGCGGCCATTTCGCCCAGCATGCGGGTGACCGGCCAGGGCCAGGTCGAGTGCGCGTCGTCGGCGCGCCGGCGCGTCAGGATCTCCTGCCAGGCGTCGGTGAGGCGCACGATCATGCCGCGCACCGGCAAGCCGTCGAACAGGAACTTGTGCAGCTCGGACATCAGCCGATCTTCTTGAGCTTGCGGCCGTGGCGCAGCGCGTTGTCGACATAGTGCGGCGGGATGGTCTGGAAGCGCGCGATCTGCTCGGCGTCGAGCGTGCGGATGGCCTTCGCCGGCGAGCCGACGATCAGCGAGTTGTCCGGGAACTCCTTGCCTTCGGTGACGACGCTGCCGGCGCCGACGATGCAGTTCCTGCCGATCTTCGCGTTGTTCAGCACCACCGCCTGGATGCCGATCAGCGAGCCGTCGCCGATGGTGCAGCCATGCAGCATCACCTGGTGGCCCACCGTCACGTTGTCCCCGATGGTCAGCGGCACGCCGAAGTCCGCGTGCAGCACCGACAGGTCCTGCACGTTGCTGTTCCTGCCGATGCGGATCCATTCGGTGTCGCCGCGCACCACGCAGCCGTACCAGATGCTGGCGTTCTCGCCCATCTGCACCTGCCCGATCACCTCCGCGCTGTCGGCGACCCAGGCGCCTTCCGCAAGTTCCGGCGCCATGCCGTCGAGTTCGTAGATCGCCATCGTTTTTTCCTGACCTTGTTATTCCGGCGGGCCTGCGTGCCGCTGCACGCAGAGCCAAACCAGGATCTTGCGAGGACCGCGCGGGACAACATGCAGCGCGGTGTTCCCTACAATTGTAGGGATGGAGCTCCGTGAACGGGCTCTGCGGGCCCTTTGCGAGGCCGATCCCGGCGCGAAGGCCGCGCTGGCGACGCAATTGCATGCGCAGGCCGGGCAGTGCCCCCTCTCCCCCACCATCCCGGTGCCGCCGGCTTGCCTGCCTGGCCGGCCGGCGCTCCCGCGCCTGGTGCACCCGGCCCGGGTGCCGCGGCGCTCGCCGGCCAAGCCCGAGGGACTGGCAGCGCTGCTGCACGCCATCGCGCACATCGAATTCAACGCGATCAACCTGGCGCTGGATGCCGCCTGGCGCTTCGAGGGCATGCCGCTGGCCTTCCACCACGACTGGGTGCGCGTGGCGGCCGAGGAGTCGTACCACTTCGGCCTGTTGACAGACCATCTTGCCTCGCTCGGCCACGCCTATGGCGACTTCGACGCGCACGACGGCCTGTGGGCCATGTGCGAGAAGACGAAGGACGACATCGTGGCGCGCATGGCGCTGGTGCCGCGCACGCTGGAGGCGCGGGGCCTGGACGCGACGCCGCAGATCCAGCAGAAGCTGCGCCAGGTGGGCACGCCGGCCGCCCTGCGCGCCGTCGACATCCTGGACATCATCCTGCGCGACGAAGTGGGCCATGTCGCGATCGGCAACCACTGGTACCGATGGCTGTGCGAGCGCAACGGGCTGGACCCGGTGGCGCACTACGGTGTGCTGGTGCAGCGCTACGCGGCGCCGCGGCTGCATCCCCCGTTCAACGAGGAAGCACGGCGGCGGGCGGGTTTCAGCGCGGAGGAACTGGCGTGGCTGGCGGCGCAGCCGGAGTGAGCCGTCGGGCGCGATGCCGACGGGCTCCAGGGTGTGCGCGGGACGTGCGTCTCAGCGCTTGAAGGTCTTGCGCGGCGTCGGCGCCCCGGTGCGGCGCTCCGGCAGGTGGCGGAACATGATCCGGCCCTTGTTCAGGTCGTACGGCGACAGCTCCAGCGTCACGTCGTCACCCGCGATCACGCGGATGCGGTGCTTGCGCATCTTGCCGCCGCTGTAGGCGATGAGCTCGTGACCGTTTTCCAGCTTCACGCGGAAGCGGGAGTCGGGCAGGACTTCCTCCACCCGGCCACGCATTTCGATCAATTCCTCTTTGGCCATGAAAAGCTCCTTGCAGGGCTGCGGCTCACGCCGCTCGGGGGTGTGGTGACGGGACGATCCGGGAACGGACGGGGATCGTCCGCGCGGCAGCTTCGGGCCACCGGGGCCGGTGGCCCTTGCAGCCACCGACGGGAGGGCCCTCGGGCCTTCCGCGATTGCCGGTCTCAGGCAACCGGGCGGATGTTGGAGGCCTGCAGGCCCTTGGCGCCCTCGGTCACGTCGAACTGCACGCGCGCGTTCTCGGCGAGCGTCTTGTGGCCGTCGCCCTGGATCTCGCGGAAATGCGCGAACAGGTCCTTGCCGCCGTCATCGGGCGCGATGAAGCCGTAGCCCTTGGTGTCGTTGAACCACTTCACGGTTCCGGTCTGGTTGGTCGTCGTCATGTCGAACTCTCTTTATGCAAAGGTTTCCGGGCGGGCAGCACTGCGCCGCGCGGCGCGAACGCCAAGAAAACCATCGGTGGGAAATTCGACTGAAGCTCGCCGCGGAAGCGGAAGCGGGGGAAGAGCAACCTAGAGATGCAGACTCTTGTAAAACGTCAGCGCAGCGATGGTAACCGATTTCGCGTCCCGCCGCTTGCAGCGAGGCGGCGAGACACGCTCGGCTAGTCGACCTTGATCCCCACCGCCTTCACGATCTGCGCGGTACTGTCGGCCTCCGCCGTCACCTGGCGCGCGAACTCGCGCGCTGTGCCGCCGGTGGGCACGTTCTCGCTGGCCAGCAGGCGATTGCGCACGTCGGCGGACTCGATGGCGCGGTTGATCTCGCCGTTGAGCCGGTCGGAGATGCGCAGCGGCAGGTTGGCCGGGGCGAAGAAGCCGAACTGCGAGGACAGGTTCGCCGACGGATAGCCCAGCTCCGCCAGCGTGGGCACCTGCGGCAGGCTGTCGAGGCGGCGCGGCGCGCCCACGGCGAGCGGCCGCAGCCGGCCCGCCTTGATGTGCTCGGTGATCGTGGGCCCCGCATTGACGGACAGCACCTCGAACTGGCCGCTCAGCGCATCGGTGATCTGCTGGCCGCCGCCCTTGTAAGGGATGTGCACCATGCGCACCTTCGCCGCCGCCTGCAACTGCTCCAGCATCAGGTGCCCCAGCGAAGCCTGGCCCGAGGTCGCCCAGCGGACGGTGTTGGGCCAGTCGCGGGCGCGCGCGAGCAGCTCGCGAAAGTCGCGCGCCGCCGCGGCGGGAGTCGCCAGCAGCAGCACCGGCGACACCATGACGCTCGCCACCGGCGTGAAATCGCGCTCCGCGTCGTAGGGCACCTTGCCCACCGCGGGACTCAGCGTCAGCGGGCTGATCGCCGAAAACGCCAGCGTGTGGCCATCGGGCTGCGCCTTGGCGAGCGCATCCATGCCGATGGTGCCGCTCGCGCCGGCCTTGTTCTCCACCACCACGGGCTGGCCCAGCGCCGCGGCCAGCTTCTCGCCGATCGCGCGCGTGACCAGGTCGCTGATGCCACCCGGAGGATAGGGAACGATGACGCGGATCGGCCGCGAGGGCCAGCTCTGCGCGTGCAGGGGCAGCGCGAGCGCCGACAGCGCCAGCAGCGCGGCGCGGCGGGAGCAGGAGCGAGGAACAGTCATGGCATGGGGCTCACCCGCGCGGGTGGTGCTGCGCATGCAGCACCTTCAGCCGCTCGCGGGCGATGTGGGTGTAGATGGTGGTGGTGGAGATGTCGGCGTGCCCGAGCAGCATCTGTACGGCACGCAGGTCGGCGCCGTGGTTCAGCAGGTGCGTGGCAAAGGCATGCCGCAAGGTGTGCGGCGACAGCGGCGCGGTGATGCCGGCGGCGCGGGCGTGTTTCTTCACGATGATCCAGAACATGGACCGCGTCATGCCCTGGCCGCGCGCGGTGACGAACATGTCCTCGCTCTGCTGGCCCGCGAGGATGTCGGCGCGCGCCTCGGCGAGGTAGCGCACGATCCAGTCGCGCGCCACCTGGCCGAAGGGCACCAGGCGCTCCTTGCTGCCCTTGCCCAGCACGCGCAGCACGCCCTCGTTCATGCCGACGTTGTAGGTCTTGAGGCCCACCAGTTCGCTCACGCGCAGGCCGCTGGCGTACAGCACCTCCAGCATGGTGCGGTCGCGCAGGCCCAGGGGCGTGTCCACGTCGGGCGCATCGAGCAGCGCCTCGACCTGCGCCTCGGTGAGCGTCTTGGGCACGCGCAGCGGCTGCTTGGCCGACTGCAGGCGCAGCGTGGGGTCGGCATCGATCAGGCGCTCGCGCAGCGCCCAGCGGAAGTAGCGCTTGAACACGGTGAGCCGCCGGTTGGCGGAGGTGGCCTTGGTGTCCGCGTGGCGCGCGGCGAAATAGGCGTGGAGGTCCGCTTCGCCGGTGGCGGGAAGCTGCAGCCCGCGCGGCGCCAGCCAGCGCTGGTACAGCTCCAGGTCCCGCCGGTACGCCGCCAGCGTGTTGCGCGACAGGCCCTCCTCGAGCCAGAGGGCGTCGATGAAGGTGTCGATGGCTTCGGTGCTCATGCCGCAGAGCATGTCATGCGGGGCTGGACCCGGCATCCAGGCGGCGTGGGAGGCCGCCTGGATGGCGGGCCAGGCCCGCAATGACAAGGGTCGGTTGCGGTGGGCCGGACTCAGTCCAGCTTCAGTTTCGCCGACTCCACCACCTTCTTGTACACGTCGAATTCCGCCTTGATCTGGGCGGCGAACTGCTCGGGCGTGTTGCCGATGACGATGGAGCCGGTGTCCTCGATGCGCTTGCGCACCGCGGGGTCCTGCAGGGCCTTCATCGTGCCGTCGTGGATCCTGGCCACGATCTCCTTGGGCAGGCCCTTGGGGCCGACGATACCGTAGTAGGCCAGGCGGTTCACCGGCTCCAGCCCCACCTCCTTGAAGGTGGGCACGTTGGGCAGGTCCTTCAGGCGCTGCGGCGCCGCCACCACGATCGGCACCAGCCGGCCTTCCTTGATGAAGGGCAGCGCCGACGGCAGGTTGTCGAAGATCATGGGCACCTGGCCGGCCACCGTGTCGTTCAGGGCCGGGCCCGCGCCGCGGTAGGGGATGTGCGTGACGAAGGTGCCAGACATGGTCTTGAACAGCTCCATCTGCAGGTGGCCGATGCCGCCCGTGCCGGAGGAGGCGTACGAGTACTTGCCCGGGTTCTTCTTCAGCACCTCCAGGAAGGTCTTGTAGTCCTTGGCCGGGAAGCCGGGATGCACCGCGATGATGTTGGGCGTCGCCGCGATGTTGATGATGGGCGTGAAGTCGCTCACCGGGTTGTACGGGATCTTGGGGTTGATCGCCGGGTTGGCCGCGGTGGTCGAGACGGTGGCCACGCCCAGCGTGTAGCCGTCGGCCGGGGCACGCACGAGCTCCTGCGCGCCCACCACGCCGCCGCCGCCGGACTTGTTGTCGACGATCACGCTCTGCCCGAGCTGCTTGCCCAGCGGCTCGGCGATCACGCGGCCGACGATGTCGGTCGTGCCGCCGGGCGCGAACGGCACGATGAGGCGGACCACCTTGGTCGGATAGGCCTGCCCGAAGGCAGGCGCCGCGGCCAGCGCCAGCACGCCCGTGGCAGCGGCGATCCAGACACGTCGATTCATTCAGCTCTCCTTGTCGCAGTCGATGCGAAACCCGCATCCTAAGCCCGCAACGCGGGGCCGCCGCCGGCAGCGGACATCTTGCGGGTAAGCCCTCAGCCGCACGCAAGCCTTCCGTTATCCTGCGCGCGGTGAATTTCCTGCAGCTGCTCCTTCCCGACTTCGCGCTCATCCTCTGCGGCTACCTGGTGTGCCGCTACACCGCCTTGAACCGGACCGTCTGGGAACAGGTCGAGAGCCTGGTGTACTTCTTCCTGTTTCCCGTGCTGCTGTTCCAGTCCATCGTGCGCAGCCCGCTGGACCTGGGCGCCACCTCGGGCCTGATCGGCGCCGGGCTGCTGCTGGGCGTGAGCGGCATTGCGCTGGCGTACCTGCTGCCGCACCTGCCCTGGCTGGCGCGCCGCATCGACGCCCGCGAGCACGCGGGCGCGGCGCAGGTGGCCTTCCGCTTCAACTCGTACATCGCGCTGGCGCTGTCCGAGCGGCTCGCGGGCGCCCAGGGCCTGCTGCTGATCGCGGTGCTGATCGGCGTGTGCGTGCCGCTGTTCAACGTGGCGGCGGTGTGGCCCATGGCCAGGCATTCGCAGACCGGCCTGGCGCGCGCGCTGCTGCGCAATCCGCTGATCATCGCCACCGCGCTGGGCCTGGCGGCCAACTTCGCGGGCCTGCGCGTGCCGGCCTGGCTGGAACCCACGGTGGCGCGCGTGGGTGGCGCGTCCATCCCGCTGGGGCTCATGGCGGCGGGCGCGGGCATGCGCCTGGCGCACCTGGCGCAGCAAAAAGCATTGAGCGCCAGCCTGCTCGCCATCCGCCACGTGCTGTTGCCGCTGGTGGGCGCCGCGCTGGCCTGGGCCTTTCGGCTCGATCCGGTGCAAGCCAGCGTGCTGCTCGCCTTCGCTGCCCTGCCCACGGCGTCGAGTTGCTACGTCCTGGCCGCCCGAATGGGCTACAACGGCCCGTACGTCGCAGGGCTGCTGACGCTGTCGACGCTTCTCGGTCTCGCCAGCCTGCCCTTCGCGTTGGGCGTGTTGTGGCCGGGGGGTTGACACAAAAGTTGCGCGTGCACGCCGTGAAGTGCTGCGCACACCGGGCGGGGACTGACAGGCGCGCAGGACATTGCCTACAGTGCCGCCCAGCCCGGCATGCGCCAATGCGCCGCTGAGGGAAGGAACGCCATGAGCCAGGACGTCGTGCGGTCGGGAGCGGCGAAAGCGCCGGATGCAGCGGATGCGTTGAAGATCTTCATCGTCGAAGACGCCGTCAACATGCAGGTGGCCTTGAAGGAACTGGTGTGCTCGGTGGCCGAGGCGGAGATCGTCGGCGTGGCCGCGTCCGAAGCCGCGGCCCTGGCCTGGGCCGCCGCGCATGCGGGTCGCTGGGACCTGGCGATCGTGGACCTGACGCTGGAACAAGGCGACGGCTTCAACATCGTGCGCCGCCTGAAGCAGGACCCCGATGGCGGCGCCGTGGTGGTCTTCAGCGCCTTTGTCACGGACGTGATCCGCCGCCATTGCCACACGCTGGGCGCCGACGAGGTGTTCCACAAGACCGACAGCGCCGCGCTCGCCCGCTACGTCGAGGAGCTCGCCGGAACGACCGCCTAGGACGCCTGGCCCGACGCTGCCTGTTCCAGGTAGTGGATGAAGGAGTTCATGTCCGACTTCAGGAAGGCGGCGTCCGCGCCCAGCTGCAGGCAGCGGTCCTTGACCGCGGGACTGGCGAACTCGCTGAAGACGACCACCTTGACCTGCGGATCGTTGCCGCGGCAGCGCGGCACCAGCCCGAAGCCGCTGCCTTCGGCCAGCAGCAGGTCCAGGATCGCGATGCGCCAGGCGCTCTGGTGGCGCTGCAGCCAGTCGGTGGCCTCGGTCTCGGAGCCGGCCGTCCCCACCACCTCGAAGGCGCCGGTCACGGCCAGCAGCTCCCGCAAGGCACTCTGCATGTGCGGGGAGTCTTCGACGATGAATACCGGGACCTGCTCTGGCACGCGTACCTTCCTGTGCACGCACAACGGCGACGTGCCATGCACATTCGATGTGAATTGCACGGTTGAGTAAGTCAGAAAAGGCCGCGATCGCCGTAGGACGGGCCTTACGCCACGGGATCGCCGTGGCCCTCGCCCGCCAGGGCCCACGCGACATGCTCCCGTACCACGGGGTCCGGATGCCCGAGGCGCGCCTGCAGGCCGGCCCGCATGGCCGCGTCTTCGCCCTTGCGCAAGGCGTTGCCCATGGCCACGGCGATGTTGCGCAGCCAGCGGGCATGGCCGATGCGCCGGATCGGGCTGCCCTCGGTGCGGCGCAGGAACTCCTCCTCGCTCCAGGCAAAGAGCTCGACCAGGCTGCCGCCCACCAGGCCCGCGCGCGGCGCGAAATCAGGCACCAGCGCGGGTTGCGCGAACTTGTTCCAGGGGCAGACCAGCTGGCAGTCGTCGCAGCCGTAGATGCGGTTGCCCAGGAGCGGGCGCAGTTCCACCGGGATGGAGCCCGCGTGCTCGATGGTGAGATAGGAGATGCAGCGACGCGCATCGAGCCGGTACGGCGCCACGATCGCCCCCGTGGGGCAGACGTCCAGGCAGGCATGGCAGCTGCCGCAATGGTCGGCCACCGGCTCCGTGGGCGGCAGCGCGAGGTCCACGTAGATCTCGCCCAGGAAGAACATCGAGCCGCCTTCCCGGTTCAGCACCAGCGTGTGCCGCCCGCGCCACCCCTGGCCGCTGCGCGCGGCGAGCTCCACTTCGAGCACGGGGGCCGAGTCCGTGAAGACCCGGTGGCCGAAAGGCCCGACGGCCGAAGCGATGCGGTCGGCCAGCTTTTGCAACCGGTTGCGCAGGACCTTGTGGTAGTCCCGGCCCCTCGCGTAAAGGGAAACGACGGCTTCCCCCGGCCGCTGCAGGCGCTCGAACTCGATCGCCTGCCAGCCCTCCGGTGTGGCGGGCAGGTAGTCCATGCGTGCGGTAATCACGGATGTCGTGCCCGGCACCAGTTCCGCGGGCCGCGCCCGGCGCAAACCGTGGGCCTGCATGTAGTCCATCGAACCATGGAAACCGTTGGCAAGCCAGGCAAGGAGGCCCGGTTCGGCGCTCGAAAGATCGACACCGGCCACGCCGATTTGGGAAAATCCCGTCTCGCTGGCCCAATCACGCAATTGGGCAAGCTGCAAAGGACCATCGCTCTGGGCACCGTCGAACACCACCCGCCGATTGTAGGAACGGCACCCCGACCCCTCACCTGGCAGGGCGAGGAGGACACGCGCGCCTTCGCCGAGCGCCTGGCCGCGCAGCCGGGCATCGCCGATGCGTTCATCGCCCTGCACGGCGACCTGGGGGCGGGCAAGACGACGCTGGTGCGCCACCTGCTGCGCGCGCTCGGCGCCGAAGGCCGCATCAAGTCGCCGACCTACGCGGTGGTCGAGCCCTACGAGCTGCCGCGCCTGCCCGCCTGGCACTTCGACTTCTACCGCTTCGACGACGCGCGCGAATGGGAGGACGCCGGCCTGCGCGACATCTTCGCCAGCCCGGGCCTGAAGCTTGCCGAATGGCCGGACAAGGCCGCGGCGGTGCTGCCGGTGGCCGACCTGGACATCCACATCGCACTGGCGGAAGACGACGTCGGCCGCAACGTGACGCTGCGGGCCAACACGGCGCGCGGCCGGGAGCTGCTCGCATGAAGCGACGCTCCCTCCTGCGGGGCGGCAGCGTGGTGCTGCTGCTCGGTGCGCGCGAACTCGCCTTCGGCGCCACCATCGTGGCCGTGCGCCTGTGGCCCGCGCCCGAGTACACGCGCCTGACCATCGAATCCGACGGCCTGCTCGCGAGCCGCATGAATGCCACGGCGCAGGCCCTCACGCTGGACATCGACGGCCTCGCCCTGGACCCCACCCTGCGCGAGCTGGTCGCCAAGGTGCGGGCCGACGATCCCTACATCGGCTCCATCCGCATCCTGCAGCACGCGGCGAACACCGTGCGCCTGCAGGTGGAGCTCAAGCAGCCGGCCTTGCCGCAGCTGTTCAACCTGCCGCCGGTGGCCGCGTACAAGAACCGGCTCGTGGTGGACTTGTTCCCGCCCCGGCAGGTCGATCCGCTGGAAGCCCTGATCGCCGAGCGCATGAAGGAAAAGGGGCCGGTGGGGGCTCCCGCGCCGGCGGTCGATCCGCTGGGCGAACTGATCGCGCAGCAGATGCAGCGCGCGCCACGCGCCACGACCACGCCGGCCGCCGAAGTGCAGGCTCCGGCACTGGCCATGGCCAAGACGGACCGGCTGATCATCGTGGCGCTGGACCCCGGCCACGGCGGCGAGGATCCGGGGGCCGTCGGCCCCGGCGGCACGCGCGAGAAGGACGTGGTGCTGCAGATCGCGCACCTGCTGCGCGACCGCATCAACGCCAGGAGCGTCAAGGGCAGCCCGATGCGCGCCTACCTCACGCGCGATGCGGACTTCTTCGTGCCGCTGCACGTGCGCGTGGACAAGGCGCGGCGCGTGCAGGCCGACCTGTTCGTGAGCATCCACGCGGACGCCTTCATGACGCCGACGGCCCGCGGCGCGAGCGTGTTCGCCTTGAGCCAGAACGGCGCCTCCAGCACCGCGGCGCGCTGGATGGCCGACAAGGAGAACAAGGCGGACCTGATCGGCGGCGTCAACATCAAGGCGCAGGACCAGCACGTGATGCGCGCGATGCTGGACATGAGCACCACCGCGCAGATCAACGACAGCATCAAGCTGGCCGGCGCCCTCCTCGGCGAGATCGGCAGCGTGGGGCGCCTGCACAAGGGCCAGGTGGAACAGGCCGGCTTCGCGGTGCTGAAGGCCCCCGACATTCCCAGCGTGCTGGTGGAGACGGCCTTCATCTCCAACCCCGAGGAAGAGGCCAGGCTGCGCAGCGGCGACTACCAGGAGCAGCTCGCCGATGCCCTGATCCGCGGCATCGAGCGCTATTTCTCGCGCAACCCGCCGCTGGCGCGCAACCGGCCGCTCTGATTTCCATGCCATTGCGGGCCGGACCCGCCATCCGGACCTCCAGGCCTGTCTCAGCCAATGAGCATCAGCCTGCAACGAAGCCTTGCCGCAGACGACAGCCCCTTCGGCGCGCTTCCTACAGTCCGGCAAATCGCACCTGCCTACATTCACTGGCACAGGTTGCCGCGCCTCCAGCGGTTTGCGAAAAATTCGAATCGGAAGGTGTTTGACATGAAGACCAAGATCCTCTCCGCGGCCGTTCTCGCCGCTTCCCTCCTGGGCCTGGGTGGCTGCGCCACGATGGACCGCACGACCGTCGGCACCGTCGGTGGCGCCGTCGTGGGTGGCGTGGTGGGCTCCGCCATCGGCGGCACGGGCGCCACCATCCTGGGTGCCGGCGCCGGTGCCTACCTGGGCAACCAGGCCGCCAAGCGCTGATGTAGCTCTGGAGGCGCGGCCCGCAGCGGCAGCCTTCCGGACCGCCATCGCCCAAGGGCCGGGACGCAAGTCCCGGCCCTTTTCCATGGTGACTCAGCAAAGCTGCCTGCGCCTGCACGCAAGGCCCGGGACAGACGACAGCCACAGCCTCGCGCCTCCTACAACCCGGCAACGCTCCACTTCCTAGAGTCAAAGGCACAGGTCGCCGCGGCCCTTCGCGGCATGTCGCAATTCAAACCGGAGAGATCCATGAAAACCAAGATCCTGTCCGCGGCTGTCCTCGCCGCTTCGCTTCTGGGCCTCGGCGGCTGCGCCACGATGGACCGCCAGACCATGGGTACGGTGGGCGGCGCGGTGGTCGGCGGCGTGGTCGGCAACGCGGTCGGCGGCACGGGTGCCACGATCCTGGGCGCTGGCGCCGGCGCGCTGGTGGGCAACCAGCTGACCAAGCCCGGACACGCGCTGAACCGCTAAGCCCGATCCAAAACCGTCCTTGTCGCTGCGGGCCCGACCCGCGGTCCATGCGGCCTTCGGGCGTCGCATGGATGCGGGCCAGGCCCGAAATGACACAGGCTCAGATCGGGTAGATCAGCGAGTTGAGCACCATCTCGCTGTCGTACACGCACGTGCGGCTGGCAAACCGGAGGCCGGCCGGCGTGCGGACGATCTCGTCGATGTAGCGGCCTACGTTGTAGACCTCGCTGGCGTCGCCGGGACGGGTGCGGAACACGGCGTAGTGCGCCTGGGTGCGGATGCGCCCTGCTTCCTCGCCCAGCACCAGCGCCGGGCTCAGCACGTGCCGCGTGTAGTAAGGGCCGTGGTAGATGGTCTGGGTGATGCCGTACACGCGGTCCTTCATCATGCCCTGGCTCTCCAGGGCGATGAGCGCCAGCGGCAGCCCGCGGTCGAAATTCTCGCGCGCCTGCACCGTGTAGCGTCCCTCCTCCAGGAAGAAGCCGGGCCAGTCGTCGAAGCGCCGCTCATCCAGCGCCGCCGCATAGGCCGCATTGAGCTGGTCGACCTCCAGCTGCAACAGCAGTCGCTCGCTCATACCCCCATCACCTTGCGCCAGTAGCCGTACATGCTGCGGATCAGGGTCTCGGTGACCATGTGCTCCGTGGCCTGCGTGTCGGTGCCCCCGAGCTCGCACAGCGTCTCGCCCTCTTCGCCCCACTGGCGGAAACCGTCCTGGCTGAACTGGATCACTTCGCCGTCGTCGGCGCTGACGAAGCCGGCCGGGCCGAACAGGTTGGCCTGCCGCAGGCGCCTGCGCGTCATCTCCTCGCTGTCGTCGGCAAAGCCGAAGTGCGTCCAGACGAAGTCGAACGCGCCCTGCCCGCGCGGCACGATGTGGCGCGTGGACAGCGAGTTCACCTGCTGCTGGATGATGAGGCTGGGAAACAGCGTGATCATCGTGACGGAGGGCGTGATCTCCGTGCCCGGGTTCGACGGGTCCGGCACCTTCCACCAGGGCTCGGGCACCACGTCCAGCAGCCGCGTGTCGTGCAGCGCCATGTCGGCCTTGAAGCTGGTCACGCCCTGCGTCACCGCCTTGTTCTCGCCGCCGTCGTTGCGGCGCGAGATCATCACCGCGTGGCGGCCATGGGCGTCCATCACCATGCGGCTTTTCTGGTCCGCGCGCCACAGGCCGAAGGTGACGAACCAGGTGTGCAGCAGGCCCGGGTGGTACGGGTCCTTGATGTTCTCCATCATCAGCTTCCAGTTGCCCGGGATGCGCTGGCGGTTGTAGCCCAGCAGCGTGAGCTTGCGGCCGGCGAAGATGCGATCCAGCCAGGGACGCACCTGCGGGCCGATGTAGTCCTCGAAGGGTTCGGCCTCCTCGCTGAAGGTGGCGAACACCAGCCCGTGCAGCACCGCGACGCGCAGCCGCGTGAGGCCATGCTGCTTCACGTCGAAGTCCGCCGGCATGCCGCCATGCACGCAGGGCTGGCCGTCCGCATCCACGGCCGGCACGCCGTCCTTGAACGGCAGGCCCGCGAGTTCGCCGTTGAGCTTGTAGGTCCACTGGTGGTAGGGACACACGAAGCTGCGCGCGTTGCCGTGCGGCTGCTGGCAAAAGCGCACCCCGCGATGCGCGCAGCGGTTCTCGACCACGCGGATGCCGTGGTCCATGCCCCGGTCCCTGGGCGCCACGCGGTCGCGCACCAGCAGCACCTGCCGCTCGCCGACCCAGGTCAGGCGGTAGTCGCCGACGTTGGGCACCTCGATCTCCAGCCCCACGTAGCACCAGTGCGGGCCGTAGAAGATCTTCTCCAGCTCGCGCGCATAGAGCTGCGGGTCGGTATAGGCCCAGAAGGGCACGCGGCTGGAACCCGTGCGGCTCCAGCGGGACAAGGCGTCAGGGGCGTTCATGGGGGCGTCTCCTGCCCCGGATGATAGGCGGGCGTCGCTCCGGCCGAGCCAGGTCCGGCCGGGCTGCGCCATCCCGGGGCTTGGCCCGGGATCCGGGAGGCTCAGCCGCCCGCGCCCGCCGCTGCCGCGCGCCGTGCCTTCCACGCGCCGGCCAGCACCAGCAGGCCGGGAAGCAGGATCATGGCCCAGATGATCTTGTCCAGGTGCTCCTTGACCCAGGGGATGCTGCCGAAGAAGTAGCCCGCGGTGATCACGCCGCCCACCCACAGGGCGCCGCCGGTCACGTCGTACAGGCTGAACTTGCTGCGCGTCATCTGCGCCACCCCGGCGACGAAGGGCGCGAAGGTGCGCAGGAAGGGCATGAAGCGCGCCGCCACGATGGTGATGCCGCCGTACTTCTCGTAGAAGGCATGCGCCTGCTCGAACGCACGCTTGTTGAAGTAGCGCGAATCCTCCCACTGGAAGACCTTGGGCCCGAAGTAGCGCCCGATCGTGTAGTTGCTCTGGTTGCCCAGCACCGCCGCCGCGAACAGCAGCGCCACCGACAGCGGATAGCTCATGAGCCCGACGCCGCACAGGGCGCCGACCACGAACAGCAGCGAGTCACCGGGCAGGAAAGGCATCACCACCACGCCGGTCTCGACGAAGATGATGAGGAACAGCAGCGCGTAGACCCAGGCTCCGTAGTTGGTGACGAAGGTTTCGAGGTAGCGGTCGACGTGCAGGATGAAGTCGACCAGCAGCATGATGGCATCCATGGCCGGGATTATCCCCGTCCGGCTGCGTACAGCCGCTGCGCATGCACGCCCAGGCCCTGCGCGACGCTGGCATGCCGGTCGCCCTGCCGCACCCGGGCCTGCGGAACGGCCGCGGCGATGCGCTGCACGAGCGGCGCGAAGCCCGTCGAGCCGCCGGTGAGGTACAGGACGTCGACGTCACCCGGCGCGGCGCCGGCCGCCTGCAGCGTCTCGTGCGCCGCATCGACGATGCGCTGCAGGTCCCCTTCCAGGGCCTGCACGGCTTCGGCCTCGTCCAGCCGAGCGGCCAGCCCGCGTTCCAGCCGCCCCAGGTCGATGTGCGTGGCGCCGCCTGCGGCCACGGCGATCTTGGCCGCCTCCGCATCGGCCAGCAGTGCGTGCCCCAGGTGCTCCTGCACCACCGTCATCAGCCGCTCGTGCTGGCGCGGGTCGCCGTAGAAGGACTTCATGCGGCGCAGCTCGTGCACCCGCGCCGACGTGTAGACCGTGTTGACCAGGTGCCACGTCGCCAGGTCGAAATACACGCGGCTGGGGACTTCGCGCGGCGAAGCGCCGGAACGCGCCGGACCCAGCCCGCGGTAGCCGCAGGCCGGCAGGATGGTGGCCAGTTCCACCTGCCGGTCGAAGTCGGTGCCGGCCACGTGCACGCCGTGGTTGGCCAGGATGTCCGCGCGCCGGTCCAGGCGCTTGCGCCGCTGGGGGCCCACCCGCACCAGCGAGAAGTCGGAGGTGCCGCCGCCGATGTCGGCCACCAGCACCAGTTCTTCCGCCTCCAGCGCGAGCTCGTAGTCCAGGGCGGCGGCGATCGGCTCGAACTGGAAGCTCACCTCGGCGAAGCCGACGCTGTGCGCCGCGGCCTCCAGCGCCTGCTGCGCCTTGGCGTCGCGCACCGGGTCCTCGTCGACGAAGTACACGGGCCGCCCCAGCACGGCGCGGCGCAGCGGTGCGCCGGCCGCCTGTTCCGCGAGGCCCTTGAGATGCTGCAGGTAGCCGCCCACGACGTCCAGGTAGCGCACCGCGTGGCCGCCGCCCACTTCCGTCTGCTGGTCGGCCAGGGTGGAGCCGAGCACGCTCTTCATCGACCGCATCAGCCGGCCCTCGTGGCCCTCGATGTACGCGGCCAGGGCCGCGCGGCCATACAGGCGCAGCGGCGGCTCGTGGGCGGCGCGGCCCTCGACCTGGTAGAAAACCGCCGTGGGCATGGTCGGCTGGCCGTCCTCCACCGGGACCAGCGCCATCTGCCCGTGCGCGCCGGGCACGGCGATGGCGGAATTCGAGGTGCCGAAATCGATGGCGCAGAAGGCGCCGGGGCTGGTTGCTGCGGTCATGGGGGCGCGGATTGTAGTTCCCTAGAATGGGCCCCAGATGAATGCCGTCCTCTCCCCTGCCCCCCGCCGCCCGATCCGGGAGCTGCCCGACGAGCTGGTCAGCCAGATCGCCGCCGGCGAGGTGGTCGAACGCCCGGCCTCGGTGGTGCGGGAGCTGGTCGACAACGCGCTGGACTCCGGCGCCACGCAGGTCACCGTGCGGCTGCTGGCCGGCGGCGTGCGCCTGATCTCGGTGGAGGACGACGGCTGCGGCATCGAGCGCGAGCAGCTGCCGCTGGCGCTCAAGCGCCATGCCACCAGCAAGATCGGCTCGCTGGCCGACCTGGAATCGGTGGCGACCATGGGCTTTCGCGGCGAGGCGCTGGCGGCGATCGCCTCGGTGTCCGAGCTGCACCTGCTCTCGCGCACCGCCGGCCAGCCCAGCGCCTTCCTGCTCGATGCCTCCAGCGGCGAGCTGCGGCCGGCGGCACGCTCCACCGGCACCACGGTGGAAGTCAAGGAGCTGTTCTTCAGCACGCCCGCGCGCCGCAAGTTCCTCAAGACCGATGCGACCGAGCTCGCCCATTGCCTGGAAGCCGTGCGGCGGCACGCGCTGGCGCGGCACGACGTCGGCTTCACGGTCTGGCACGAAGGCAAGCTGGTGGAGCAGTGGCGCGCCGGCACGCGCGACCAGCGCCTGTCCGCCGTGCTGGGCGAGGACTTCCTGGCCGACAGCGTGTCGGTGGACCACCGGGTGGGCCCGTTGCGCGTCACCGGCCGCGCCGGCATGCCCGATGCGGCGCGTTCGCGCGCCGACTGGCAGTTCGCCTACGTCAATGGCCGCTTCGTGCGCGACAAGGTCATCACGCACGCAGCCCGCAGCGCCTACGAGGACCTGCTGCACGGCAACCGCCAGCCCGTGTACGTGCTGTTCCTGGAGATCGACCCGACGCGCGTGGACGTCAACGTGCACCCGACCAAGATCGAGGTGCGCTTTCGCGATGGCCGCGAGGTGCACCAGGCCGTGCGGCACGCGGCCGAAGGCGCGCTGTCCGCGCCGCGCGCCGCGCAGGCGGGCCAGCCGCAAGCGGCCTTGCCCGCCGTGCCCGCCTTTGCTGCGCCCGGCACGCCCCAGTGGCGGCAGCCGGCCATCCCGTTCGCGGGGGAGCGGGTCGCGGACCTGGGCGCCCTGTGGAACCCGGCACCCGCGGCCGAGGCAGGGTGGCGCGGCGAAGCCGCGGCCGGTGCGAAAAGCGAACCCCAACGCCCCGCCGCCGACGCTCCCATCCCCGACGGCGCCTGGCCCCTGGGCCGCGCCATCGCCCAGCTCCAGGGCATCTACATCCTCGCCGAGAACGCCCAGGGCCTGGTGGTGGTCGACATGCACGCGGCCCACGAGCGCATCGTCTACGAGCGCCTGAAGACCCAGATGGACGCGCAGGCGATCCGCAGCCAGCCGCTGCTCATCCCCGCCACCTTCCCCGCGACGCCCGCCGAAATCGCAACAGCCGAAGCGTCGCAGGCCACCCTGGAGATGCTGGGCCTGCAGGTCACGCCTTTCACGCCGAAGACGCTGGCCGTGCGCGCCGTGCCCACCACCCTCGCCCAGGGCGACCCGGTGGAGCTTGCCCGCAGCGTGCTGGCCGAGCTCGCCCAGCACGACGCCAGCAGCGTGGTGGAACGCGCGCGCAACGAGCTGCTGGCCACCATGGCGTGCCACGGCGCGGTGCGCGCCAACCGCAAGCTCACCCTGGAAGAGATGAACGCGCTGCTGCGGCAGATGGAGGAGACCGAGCGCTCCGACCAGTGCAACCACGGTCGGCCCACCTGGCGCCAGCTCACGCTGCGCGAACTGGACGGCCTGTTCCTGCGCGGCAGGTAAACGGCTGAACTTCCGCGCCACCAACGACTCAGCAGCCGGATGAAGCGCCGACTCCTCTACAGCCTGATCGCCGCCGGCGCCGTTGCCCTGAGCGTCGGCTGCTCCACGCTCGACGAGCGCCAGCGCGAGTGGATCTTCCAGCCCAGCGACCGCGCGTGGGGCGGCAGCGCCCGGGACGCCGAGGGCATGGAAGACGTCTGGATCGCCTTCCACTCCGAAGTGACCGGCAGGGAGTCGCGCCTGCATGGCCTGTGGCTGCCGGCGGAACGCCAGGCCAAAGGCGGCCCCGTGCTGCTGTACCTGCACGGCGCGCGCTGGAACGTCAGCGGCTCGGCCCCGCGCATCCGCCGCCTGCAGCAGCTCGGTTTTTCCGTGCTCGCCATCGACTACCGCGGCTTCGGCAAGTCCACGCACGAACTGCCGTCGGAGCAGATGGCCTACGAGGACGCGCGGGCGGCATGGGACTGGCTGGCGGTCCACCATCCCGCGCGCGCCCGCTACGTGTTCGGCCACTCCCTGGGCGGCGCCATCGCGATCGACCTGGCCTCGCGCGTGGAAGACGAGCAGGGGGTCATCGTCGAAGGCACGTTCACCTCCATCGCCGACGTGGCCAGCTCGATGAAGTGGGGCTGGCTGCCGGTGGGGCCGCTGATCACGCAGCGCTTCGACTCGCTCAGGAAGGTGGCCCAGGTGCACTCGCCGCTGCTGGTGGTGCACGGTGCCGAGGACGCCCTCATCCCGAGCAAACTCGGCGAGCGCCTGTACGAGGCGGCGCGCGGCCGCAAGCAGTTCCTGCTGGTGGACGGCGGCACGCACTACAGCACCATGGCCGTGGGCCTGGCGCAGTACCAGCAGGCGCTGGCGAGCTTCTTCAGCCTGAAGTAGCGCGCTGCAGCACGGCGACCGTCCCGCGCACGTCGGCGATCGGGATCTGCCCCGGTGCCGAAGGGGCCGAGCCCACCGCGAACGTCAGCGCCGAGCCGAAGGCACCGCCGGCCAGCCGGGTCACCGCGCCCAGCCCGCCCATGGACATGCTGACCACCGGGATGCGCAGCGCCGCGCTCGCGCGCAGCGTCGCCCCGAGCAGCCGGTGCACGTCGTCCATGTCCTGCGGCATCACGGCGACCTTGGCGACGTCGGCGTCCAGGCGCTGCGCCTGCGCGAAGCTGGCATCGAGCTGCGCATCCGGCGGCGTGCGCTGGAAGTCGTGGAAGGACAGGACCAGGGCCAGGCCGTGGCGGCGCGTCAGCGTGCGCACCTGCGCGACGTGGGCGGGCTCGTTGGCCATCTCGAAATCCATCGCGTCCACCGCACCGCTGGCGGCCACTGCCTCGTACAGGGCGAGCACCTGCGGCTCGTCCAGGGCGATGGGCTGTCCGCCTTCGCGCTGCGCGCGCCGGGTGAAAAGGATGGGAATGCGGCGCGCTGCCTCGCGCACGGCGCCGGCGGCAGCCAGCACCTCGGGCGTGTCCGCCAGGGCCGCGAAGAAGTCGACGCGCCACTCCAGCAGGTCGGGCTGCAACGCGGCGACCGCGGCCGCTTCCTGCACGAGGGCTGCGCGCGTGCGCGCAACCAGCGGCGCACACACGGCCGGCAAGCGCCCACCCGCCAGGGGCTGGCCGCGCAAGAGGATGGGTAAGGCCCGCAATTCACGCTCCCGCACCGCACGGTGCGCCGGAGCGATTGTAGGAGCTCAGGCTCTCAGTCTTTTTCGCCCGCGTCCGTGGCGTTCGGATGCGAAGACGCCTGCGGCTGCTGCTGTTGCTGGCCTACGGGCGCATCGCGGCCGCCCGCCTTGCGAAAGCCAAGCTTCTTCAGTTCACGCTCCAGCAATTGCTTGCGCACGTCCATGGGCAGCGTCTCGCACGCCCACGAGTCACCCTCACCTGCTGGTCCGTCGGACCCGATGTCGTTCATGCGCAGAACATAGTTCCAACGCCCAGGCGCATCTGTAGTCAGCGTCGGGGAACTGTTGTACGAAGACGCCGACAGTTCCCGCCTCACGGACCGGAATTTTCCCGCGACGCGAGCTCGTCCAACCAGTGGATGAATCCCGCCGTCTCGGTCTTGTCGAAGACGGCATCCGCGCCCAGCTCCAGGCAGTGCTGCCGCACGCCGGGGGTCGCGTAGCTGCTGAAGACCACCACCTTGCCGCCGCCAGCCTGCGCCTTGCAGCTGCGGATGACCTCCATGCCGGAGCCTTGCTCGAGGACGAGGTCGATCACCACGACGTCCCAGGCGTCCGGATGCTCGCTGAGCCACAGCCGCGCCTCGGCCTCGGTCGCAGCGGACCCCACCACCTGCAGGCCGCCCATGGAAGAGAACAGGTCGGCCAGCAGGCCACGCATGCGTTGCAGGTCTTCGACGAGGAACACGCGCAGTTCCACGCCAGCCTCCCGTTCCAGATTGCACTGCGGCCATTCTCGTCGTTCGCGCCGGCCGAGGGCCGTCGCTGCAACCATTTGCGTACCGCTCGCCGTCCATGGCATCTGCTAACCTCGACCGGATGTCCACCGACGCGCTGCCCGCCATCGTGGCGCTCGCCGGCCCCACGGCATCCGGCAAGAGCGCGGCCGCACTCGCACTCGCGCTGCGGCTCGATGCCGAGATCGTGAGTGTCGACTCCGCGCTCGTGTACCGCGGCATGGACATCGGCACGGCCAAGCCCACGCCCGCGGAGCGCGCGCTGGTGCCGCACCACCTGCTGGACATCCGCGATCCCGCCGAGACCTACAGTGCGGCGGACTTCGCCGCTGACGCGCAGCGCGCCGTGCGCGAGATCCGCGCACGCGGCCGGCGCGTGGTGCTCGCCGGCGGCACCATGCTGTACTTCAAGGCGCTGTTCGAAGGACTGGCCGCCTTGCCGCCGGCAGACGCGGACCTGCGTGCGGAGATCGAGGCGCAGGCCGCGGCGGCGGGGTGGCCCGCGCTGCATGCGCAGCTGGCGCAGGTGGACCCCGTCACCGCCGCCCGGCTGGCGCCCAACGATGCGCAACGCATCCAGCGCGCGCTGGAGGTGTTCCGTCTCACCGGCCAACCGCTGGCGCAGCTGCACGAGGGCACGCGGCGCGGCGAGGCGCTGCGGCCCGATCGTTTCCTGTCGCTGGAGCCCGGGGACCGTGGCTGGCTGCACGAGCGCATCGCCCAGCGCTTCGACGCGATGCTCGCGGCCGGCTTTCTCGACGAGGTGCGGCGCCTGCGCGCGCGCGGCGACCTGCACGCGAACTTGCCCAGCATGCGCGCCGTCGGCTATCGCCAGGCCTGGGAGGCGCTGGCTGGCGACCATCCGCTGGAGAGCGTGCGCGAGCGCGGGATCGCCGCGACCCGTCAGCTGGCCAAGCGCCAGCTCACCTGGCTGCGCGGCATGGCGCAGCGGCAGGTGATCGCCTGCGACGCGCCGGACGCGCTGCAGCAGGTCCTGCGTGCCTGCGGAGTGCCCGCCTGATGCTCGCGGTGCAAGGGCTTGCCAAGCGCTACGGCGAGGTGCCCGTGTTCCGCGAGGTCTCGCTCGGCGTGGGCGCGGGCGAGTTCGTCGCCATTGTCGGCGAGTCCGGCGTGGGCAAGTCCACCCTGCTCAATTGCATGGCCGGCCTGGACACCTGGGACGCCGGCAGCGTGGTCGTCGACGGCACCGACCTGTCCACGCTCGACGACGAGGGGCGCGCGCTGCTGCGCCGGCACAAGCTCGGGTTCGTGTTCCAGGCCTTCCACGTGCTGCCGCACCTGGACGTGGCGCAGAACGTGGGCCTGCCCTTGCTGCTGCTGCAGCGCCCCGATGCGGCGCGGGTGGAGGCGATGCTGGAGGCCGTCGGCCTCGCCGGACTGGGGCAGCGCCTGCCGCAGGAGCTCAGTGGCGGCCAGTTGCAGCGCGTGGCCATCGCCCGGGCACTGGTGCACGGCCCGAAGCTGCTGCTGGCCGACGAGCCCACCGGCAACCTCGACCCGACCACCGCGGCGCGCGTGCTCGGCGTGCTGCGCGAGCAGGCGCGCAGCAGCGGCGCGGCACTCGTGCTGGTGACGCACTCGTCCGCCGCGGCGGCCCAGGCGGACCGCGTGCTGCAACTGCAGGCGGACGGCGTGCGCTGCTAGGAAGCGGGGGCGTTCAGGCCCAGGCGCTGCGCCAGCGGCGCGGTGGGCAGGGCACCGTCGATCGTCACCAGCTCGCCCGTGGTGGCGTGCTTGCCGACGACGGTGGGAACGCCGTTGAAGCCGAAGGCCGTGAGCAGCTGCGTGTTGCGCCGCACGGCTTCCTTGTGCGCGTCGGCCACGTTCACCGCGCCGATGCCGCCAGACTTGGCCTGCACGGAGGCTTCGTTCTCCTCCATCGCCGCCACCGGATCGGGCGCGGCCAGGATGGCGCCGCCCTGCGCGATGCTCTTGTCGCCGAGCAGGCCGACGGGGATCCAGACGAAGCGCGCCTGCGACTTCAGCGGCTTGGCGGCTTCCCACAGCGCTGCGCAGTGGGGGCACTGGGCGTCGAAGAAGACGTAGACGACCCGCGCGCTCATCGCCGGGCCGACGTTGAAGCCCTTGGCGTCCGAGGCGATCTTCTCCAGCGAGACCGGTACGCTGGCCGCGGGTGCCGCGGGCTGGTCGCCGCCTGCTTCCTTCTTGCCGCAGGCAGCCAGCACCAGGGAGGCCGCAGCGGCGGCCATGCAACTGCGGCGCTTCACGCCGCGGGCGTGGCCGCGAGGCCGCCGAGTTCGGAGCAGTAGTCCATGAATTCCTGCATCTGGGACTTGAGGAACACCACGTCGGCCCCGAGCCGCAGGCAATGCGCGCGGATGCCGTCGCTGGCATAGTCGCTGAACACGACGACCGCGCTGGCCTCGCCCCGGGCCGCATCGGCGGCGGGGATCACCCCCATGCCGCTGCCCTGGTCCAGCACCAGGTCGACCACCGCGAGGTCCCAGCCGCCCGGGTGCTCGGCGAGCCACAGCCGGGCCTCGGCTTCCGTGGCGCAGACACCGACCAGGCGGAAGTCGCCCAGCGCCGCGAGCAGATCCGACAGCGCGGCCTGCACGTGCTTCATGTCCTCGACCAGGAAAACGCGAACCGTCATGTGTGTTCTTCAGCTTCCGCGATTCTAGTGCGGCCTCAGGGCGCGGCGCCCTTGGCCTGGTCCAGCAGCTCCGTGACCTCCTCCAGCTCCTCCGCCGCCTTCTGGACCTTGCGTTCCAGCTCCTTGTTCTGGTGCAAGGCCCACGCCACGTCGCCCTTCTTCACGTTCGGCGGCAGTTCGCGGTCGAGCGCACCGTGGGTCAAGCCGAGTTCGGCGCTGGCGACTTCGAGGTCGCGCTGCACCTGGTCGGTCTTGGTTCGTGCTTTCGCGATGGAAGGATGGGACGGCACGTGACTCATTGGAGCTCCTTTCTTCTGACGAATGGCCGGAGGTTAAGCGGCGCCGCAAAGGCTCAACCGTCATCCATCCGCCCGCACGCTCATCGGAACAGCGCGCATGCGCGCGCGGCAGGCGGCAGCGCACGCGTCGGTCGCGGGAGCTCCAGCTACCGGAGTTCTCCTACAAGTCGTGACGCAGAGCCTCGCGATCATGCTGCGATCCGCTTAACACCAAGGAGAACGACCGATGGCAACCCGTGCCCAGAAAGACGCTTGCGACCTGCTCGACGCCGACCACAAGGCCGTGAAGAAGATGTTCAAGGAGTACGAGGAACTGACCAATTCGCGCGGCCGCACCGTCGCGCAGAAGAAGGTGGACCTGGCGCGCCAGATCTGCAACGAGCTGACCGTGCACGCGCAGATCGAGGAGGAGATCTTCTACCCCGCGCTGCGCGCCGTGCTGAAGGACACGGACCTGCTGGCCGAAGCCGAGGTCGAGCACCAGTCGGCCAAGGACCTGATCGCGCAGATCGAGGGCATGGGCGAAGCGGACGAGATGTTCGACGCCAAGGTGACGGTGCTGGGCGAGTACATCGACCACCACGTGAAGGAAGAGCGCAACGAAATCTTCCCCAAGGCCCGCTCGGCCCGCAAGTTGGACCTGGTGTCCATGCGCGACGAGCTGATGGCGCGCAAGGAAGAACTGATGGGCGAGACGGCCTGATCGCGCGCACCATGGATCCCGGGTCGCGCCCGGGATGACCCGCACCATGTCCCTGCGGGCCCGACCCCAGGGACATGGGCAGGTGAGCCAGGCACGCGGGCGGCACAATGGCCGCATGCTCGCGCTCCTGGCGACCTATTCCTGGCAGGAAGTCCGGCAGCACGCGTGGCGCAGCGCCACCGCGGTGCTGGCGGTCATGCTGGGCGTGGCGCTCGCCTTCTCCGTCCACCTGATCAACGCCTCGGCCCTGGCCGAGTTCTCCAGCGCCGCGCGCTCGGCCGGCGGCCAGCCGGACCTGGAACTGCGCGCCGCGCAAGGCGCCATGGACGAGGCGCTCTACCAACGCGTTGCGACCGATCGCGACGTGGCAGTCGCCAGCCCCGTGCTCGAACTGCAGACCTTCGCCATCGCACGCAGCGGCAGCCGCACCAGCGTGCGCGTCCTCGGCATCGACCCGCTCGTGGTCGCGGCGGTCGCGCCCGGCCTGATGCCCTCCCCCGCGCCCGGCGTGGATCGCCTGGCGGTGCTCTCGCCCGGCCAGGTGTTCCTCAACCCGGCGGCGCAGCGCCTGCTGGCAGAAGAGCACGTGCGCCTGCAGGCCGGCCTCGCACTGCGCGAGGTGAGCGTCGCGGGCACCACGACGGCGGGCGGCGGGCCGCTGCTGGTGATGGACATCGCGGCGGCGCAGGACCTGTTCGGCCGTGCCGGGCAGCTCACGCGCATCGACGTGAAGCTGCGTCCCGGCGTCGCCCACGGCGAGTGGCTGGATCGCATGCAACTGCCCGCGCAGGTGCAGGCGGGCGAGCCGGGCGATGCGGGCCAGCGCGTGAGCCAGCTCTCGCGCGCCTACCGCGTGAACCTGACCGTGCTGGCGCTGGTCGCGCTGTTCACGGGCGCCTTCCTCGTGTTCTCCGTGCTCGCGCTCAGCGTCGCGCGGCGGGCCCAGCAGTTCGCCCTGCTGGGCGTGCTGGGGCTGACGCCGCGCCAGCGCCTGCACCTGGTGCTGGCGGAGTCCGCCGTGCTGGGCACGATCGGCAGTGCCCTGGGCATCGCCCTCGGCACCGGTCTCGCGGCGGCGGCCATGTCGCTGCTGGGTGGCGACCTCGGCGGCGGCTACTTCCCCGGCGTGCAGCCACGGCTGCAATGGAACACGGGCGCGGCCGCGGCATACGGGCTGCTGGGCGTGGCGGCCGCGATGGTGGGTGGATGGCTGCCGGCGCGCCATGCGGCAGCCCTGCCCCTGGCGCAGACGCTCAAGGGCCTGGGCACGCGGCTGCCGCGCTCGCGGCACCATGCGCTCGGATGGCTGGCGCTGCTGGGCGCGGTCGGCCTTGCCATGCTGCCGCCGATCGGAGGCGTCCCCCTTGCGGCCTACCTGTCGGTGGCCTTGCTGCTCGTGGGCGGCATCGCGGTGCTGCCCACTGCCGTCGGCGCGCTGTACGACAGGGTCGCGCCGCACGTGGCGCACCGGCTGTTGCCCCTGCTTGCGGTGGAGCGCGCCCGCCGCGTGCGCGAGACCGCGGCCGTCGCCGTCAGCGGCGTCGTCGCCGCCCTGAGCCTGGCCGTGGCGCTGACCGTGATGGTCGCGAGCTTTCGCCAGTCCGTGACCGACTGGCTGGACGTGCTGCTGCCGGCGGACCTGTACCTGCGCACCAGCAACGGCACCGCGGCCGGGGACACCGCCTTCCTCGAGCCGCGCCTGGTCCAGGGACTGGCACGGGTGCCCGGGGTGCAGCGCGTGGCGACGCAGCGCGCGCGCCAGTTGCTGCTCGACCCCGCACGGCCGGCGGTGGTGCTGCTGGCGCGCCGCATCACCGACGCGCGCCGCGATCTCCCCCTCGTCGGCGACCCGGTGCCCGTGCCTGCGGGCGCGGTCGCCGTGTACGTCAGCGAAGCGATGGTGGACCTGTACGGCGCCCGCCGCGGCCAGCTGCTGCGCGCGCTGGAGCCCGCGCTCGGGCCCGGTCCCTTCGTCGTGGCCGGCGTGTGGCGCGATTACGTGCGGCAGACCGGCGCCATCGTGATCGACCACGCCGACTACCTGCGCCTCACGGCCGACACGCGCATCAACGACGCACAGCTGTGGCTGGCGCCCGGCGCCTCGCAACAGGACGTGCAGCAGCACCTGCGCGAACTGGTCGCGCGCGAGGCGGCGCAGCCGGACCTGGTGGAATTCGCTTCGGCCTCGGAGGTGCGCGCCGTGTCGCTGCGCATCTTCGACCGCAGCTTCGCCGTCACCTACTGGCTGCAGGCGGTGGCGATCGCGATCGGCCTGTTCGGCGTGGCCGCGAGCTTCAGCGCGCAGGTGCTCGCGCGCCGCAAGGAGTTCGGCCTGCTCGCGCACCTGGGGCTCACGCGGCGCCAGATCCTGAGCGTCGTCGCCGGTGAAGGAGCGGCCTGGACCGTGATCGGCGCGATCGCCGGCCTGGCACTGGGGCTGGGCGTGGCGGTGGTGCTCGTGCACGTGGTGAATCCGCAAAGCTTCCACTGGACCATGGACCTGCTGTTGCCCTGGGGCCGCCTGCTCGCGCTGTGCCTCGCGGTGGTGCTGGCGGGCACCATCACCGCCTGGGTGGCGGGGCGCGCGGCGGCCGGCCGCGACGCCGTGCTGGCCGTCAAGGAGGATTGGTGATGCGTCCATGCGACACCTCCTCCTCACGGCGGAGGCGGCTGCCTGTCAAAGCGGCAGCGCGTGCAAAGCAAGCACTGGCGCGGGCTTGCGGCGGCCTGCACAGGCTTGTCCACAGGCCTGTTCACACCAGCTGTGGGAAGTTTCTCACGCGGCGTGTGCTAGGAACCCGCTTGCCATGAAGGACATCGGCCGCCGACCGCTCTTGGCCCTACTGCCGGGTGTGATGCTCGCGCGCACGGGATGGGCCTTGCCTGCGCGGCCCATTGTCTTTCCCGCGGACCACGGCGCGCACCCGGGCTTTCGCACCGAGTGGTGGTACATCACCGGCCAGGCACAGTCGGGCGGACGCCTGTTCGGCTTCCAGGTGACCTTCTTCCGCTCGCGCGTCGAGGCAACGCAGGAGATGCGATCCGGCTTCGCCGCCAAGCAGCTGCTGTTCGCGCATGCGGCCCTCACCGACGTCAAAGGCGCACGCCTGCTGCACGACCAGCGCATCGCCCGCGTGGGCTTCGGCATCGCGGAGGCGGCCACCGACGACGCGCGCCTGCACCTGCGCGACTGGTCGCTGGTGCGCGAGGCGGGCGCCTGGCGCGCGGTGGTGCCGGCCGCGGACTTCGCGCTGGACCTGCGCTGCGCACCGACGCAGCCCGTGCTGCTGCAAGGCAAGGCCGGGCTCTCGCGCAAAGGCCCGCTGGAGCAACAGGCCAGCTACTACTACAGCGAACCGCAGCTCGCGGTGAGCGGTGCGGTGTCGCTGCGCGGACAGCGCTTCGAGGTCACCGGCCGCGCCTGGATGGACCACGAGTTCAGCGACGAGTACCTCGCGAAGGAGGCGGCGGGCTGGGACTGGGTCGGGATGAACCTGGACGACGGCAGCGCGCTGATGGCGTTTCGCATCCGTCGGCCGGATGGCAGCACGGTGTGGGACGGCGGCGCCTTCCGCAGCGCGCGCGGCGGGCTGTACATCGCCAGCCCCGGCGAAACGCAATTCCAGCCGCACCGGCGCTGGACGAGTCCGCTCTCGGGCACCAGCTACCCGGTGGAATGGGGACTGCGCACGCCGGCCGATTTCTACACGGTGCGCGCGGTGATCGACAACCAGGAACTCGATAGCCGCGCGTCGACCGGCGCGATCTACTGGGAGGGGCTGTCGGACCTGCTGGACAGCCATGGCAAGCGCGTGGGGCGCGGCTACCTGGAGATGACGGGGTACGGGACGCGGTTGAAGATGTAGAACGGCCCGGCCGCCGCCATGAGGCGCCCCGCGCCCGCGCCTACTGCATCCCCTTGACGATCTTCTCGCCGTCCGGCCCGGCGCGCTTGCTCCATTCCTGGATCAGCACCTGGCTGACCTTCTCGAAGTCGTTGCGCATCGCGGGCGAGGGTTCGTGGACCTTCAGGCCGTTCTTCGCCAGCACGTCCGTCGACTCTTTGGCCGCCGCGCGCGCCAGGTTCCAGCCGCGCTGCTCCGCCTGCGCCGCGACCCGCGTGATCGCCTGCTGGTTCTCCGGCGAGAGCTTGGCGAACTCGCGCTCGTTGACGATCACCGCGTTGCGCGGGTGCATGGCGTTGGTGTCGTAGAACGAGGTGAGGAACTCCCACGCCTTGGTGTCGACGCCGATCTGCGGCGAGGCGATCATCGTGGTGGCGATGTTCATGGTGAAGGCCTGCGCCAGCTCCGCCGCCTGAATCGTCGTCGGCTGCGCGCCCAGCTCCTCGGCGAAGCGCGCCGTGATGCGGTTGTAGGCGCGGAACTTCGCGCCCTTGAACGACGAGAGCGAGTCCATCGGCGTCTTGCTGAAGATGCCGTTGCCCGGCCACGCGACCGAGTACAGCATGCGCATGCCCTGCTTGCCGAGCTTGTCCTGCAGCAGCGGCTTCTGCACGGTGTACAGCTTCCACGAGCGGTCGAAGCCGGCGGCGAGGAAGGGGATCATGTCCGCTTCGAACAGCGCGTCCTCGTTGCCGTGGTTCGACAGCAGGATCTCGCCGATCGGCACCTGGCCGCCCTGCACCGCGCGCTTGATCTCGGGCAGCTTGTACAGCGAGGCATTGGCGTGCACCTGGATCTCGACCTCGCCCTTGGTGGCCTTCTTCACCTCCTCGGCGAACCAGCGCAGGTTCTGCGTGTGGAAGTTGTGCTCGGCGTAGCCGGCGGGGAGGTCCCATTTCACCTTCTGGGCGCACGCGATGGGCGTGGACAAGGCAAGGCACAGCGCCGCGCAGGCGGCGAAAGTCGTCTTCATGGCTGTCTCCTGATTGGATGGGCGATCGGTGGGGTTCGCTTCGTTCCCCGCCACCCTGCGAAAACCGTTCCGCTCACCCGAGCACGTGGTTCCACTTCGTGCCCCAGTCGTTGCCGATCAGGTCGACGACCTTGCCGTCCTTCTCGAAGAACTTGTTGGGCACCTGGAAGATGGCGACCATGAGGCCGCCTTCGGGCGTGTACGCGGCGTGGCGGCTGCCGGCGGGGCGGTAGACGAATTCACCGGGACCGACCTCCAGGCCTTTCTCGGGGCCCTCGCAGTCGACGAGGCGGCCTTCCAGCATGTAGGTCTGCTCCATCAGCGCATGCTCGTGGTCGGGCAGCTGCGCGCCCGGCTCCATCTTCAGCAGCACGGTGAGCAGGCCCAGTTTCGGGTCGACCATCAGCGTCTTGACCTTGCAGCCCGGGTAGCGGATCGGCTCCCAGTCCATCTCGTTCGCATGCACCACGCGCGAGGCCATCGGCCCGAGGTTCTGGTGGTTCTTCGCCTGTGGCGTGAAGGCCGTCGTCATTTGGGGGAGGCTCCTGAGCACTGCAAAGGGCCGACGGTAGGCCCCGCGCTGCCGCGCTGGCAGCCGGGCTTACCCCGAAAGGGTTGGGCCTTACAACCTTCACCTTAGCCCGCTTGGCCGACGACACCCGCATCGTGCAGGCGCCCGAACTCCTCGTGCGGCATCCCGAGCAGCTCGTGCAGCACCTGCTCCGTGTGCTCGCCCAGGCGCGGGGCGGGCGCAGCGGGGATGCGCTCGCGCGCCGAGAAGTCCAGCGGCAAGCCAGCGGCGAGCATGGGCCCGACGCCCGGCTGCGTGATCGTGGAGAAGATCGGATTGGCCGGCGAGCATTCCGGGTCCTCGGCCACCAGCTGCGCGATGTCCTGGTAGCGGTCCCAGCACACGCCCAGGCGATGGAACGCCTGCTCGATGGCCGCGTAGCTGCGCGCCGCGATGCCCGGGCCGACCAGCGCGGCCAGCTCGCGCCGGGCGCGGAAGCGGTTGCCTTCCTCGTTCAGGTCCAGGCCCAGGCGCGCGGCGAGCTGGTTGACCTCCGCCTGCAGGTCCAGCGCTTCGCACAGCGTGCGCCACTGCTTCAAGGTCAGCCCCACCACCATGATGCGCACGCCATCCGCGGTGAGGAAGTCGCGCCCGAAGGCACCGAACAGCTCGTTGCCGTGGCGCTGGCGCGGCTGGCCGCGGCGCGCCTCCTCGACGAAGCCGAGGTGGCTGATGACGGCCAGTCCCACGTCCTGCAGCGCGAGTTTCACGTGCTGCCCCTCGCCGGTGAGGCGCCGGTGCCGCTCGGCCGCGAGCAGGCCCACGGCAACCATCTGGCCGGTCACCAGGTCCCAGGCCGGAAGCACGTGGTTCACCGCGGCATCGGTGCCCGGATCGCCGGTGAAGAAGGGCACGCCCAGGCGCGCATTCACGGTGTAATCCACCGCGGAGCCGCCGTGCCGGTCGCCCATCAGCGTGAGCTGGATCAGGTCGGCGCGGCGCGCGCGCAGCTTGTCGGGGTCCAGCCAGCCGCGCGGCGGAAAGTTGGTGAGGAACAGGCCTGCGTTTTCGCCCGGCGCGCACACCAGCGCCATCGCGATCTCGCGGCCTTGCGGCGAGGCGAGTTCCAGCGCCACCGAGCGCTTGGACTTGTTCAGGCCGCACCAGAAGAGACTGGTGTTGTCTTCCGTGACGGGCCAGCGCCGGTAGTCGAGGCCGCCGCCCAGCGTGTCGATGCGGATGACGTCCGCGCCCATCTGCGCGAGCGTCATGCCCCCGAGCGGCGCGGCGACGAAGGCCGCGGCCTCCACCACGCGCATGCCGGTAAGGATGCCGGGGGTCGCGCTCATGCCGCGCTCCCGGCGAGGCCCAGTGCCCGTTCCATCAGGCTGCGCGCCACCACCTTGAGCGCGAGCGTCTCCTCCGCGCCCTCGAAGATGGACAGCACGCGCGCATCGACGAAGTAGCGGCTGACCGCCGACTCCTCCGCGTAGCCCATGCCGCCGTGCAACTGCAGCGCCTCGCGCGTGACCAGTTCGGCCGAGCGGCAGGCCAGCAGCTTCACCAGGCTCGCCTCCATGCGGCCCTCGCCCTTGTCCACGAGGCCGGCCACATGGAAGGCGAGCTGCCGGCACGCCGCGAGCCGCGCGGCCATGCGCGCGAGCTTGGCGCGCGTGAGCGGATACGCGACGAGCGCCTGCCCGAACACCTTGCGGTCTTCGCCGTAGCGGATGGCCGCGCGCAGCGCCGCGCGCATGACGCCGCAGGCGCGCGCCGCCGTCTGCATGCGCCCGCCCACCATGCCGGCCATCGTGTAATAGAAGCCCTTGCCCACGCCGGCTTCACCGCCGACCACGTTCGCGTCCGGCACGAAGAAGTCCTCGAAAGCAAGGTCGAAGGAATGCATGCCGCGGTAGCCGATGGTAGGGATGGCACGGCCGGTGAGCCTGCCGCCGCCCTGCTCCTGCCGGAACACGAATTCGTGGCCGTCGTAGGAGGGCTTCTCCACCAGCAGCACGCTCAGGCCCTTGTGCCCCAGCGAGCGGTCGGGATCGGTGCGCGCCACGACCATCAGCACGCCGGCCTTGCCGGCGAAGGTGCACCAGGTCTTGGCGCCGGCAAGCCGCCAGCCGCCCGCCACGCGCGTGGCACGCAGCGTGAGGCCGGCCACGTCGGAGCCGTGGTCGGGCTCGGTGATCGCAATCGCGCACAGCGGGTCGCCGGCCGCGAGCCTGGGCAGCCAGTGCGCCTGCTGCTCCTTGTGGCCGCCGGCGAGCAAGGCGCGCGTGAGGATTTCGGGGCGCGTGATCAGGCTGCCGGCAGCGGCGAGCGAGCCTTCGGAGAGGGCTTCGGTCACCAGGACCATGAGCAACGAATCCTCGTGCTCCTCGGGCGCGCTGCCGCCGTGCGACTCGGGAACGGACAGGCCGAAGACGCCCATCTCGCGCAGCGGCTGCAGCAGCGACTCGGGCACCGTCAGGTTCTCACGGTGGATCTGCTCGGCCAGCGGCGCGACGACCTCCTCCGAGAAGCGGCGGAAGCTGTCCTGGGCGAGGGCATGCGGCTCGTCCAGGGGCAGCACGCCGACTTCTCCGCGGGAAGCGGCGACCGCCTGGCCTGCGGCGTCGAGGGCGGCGGACGCGGAAGCGGCTTTGCGCAGTGCGCTCCAGCGGGGGTCGTCGCGAAGCGTGCGCAGCGCTGGGTCCGACAGGTCGAGGTCGAGCGAGAGCGATTCCAGCCGGCCCAGGACGGACGTCGCGGCGTCGACCGCGAACAGGAGGGAGAGACGTGTGTCGAGGTCGGGGCTTTGCGGGCCGAGCAGCCCGATCGTGTTTTCGGCAGCCAGCAGTTCAGCGGCGGCCCAGGCCAGTTCGAAGGAAGGGACCTGGTGCGCGTCGAGCTGGCGCGAGGCAAGTTTTCCGTCCGCTGTGCATTGCCGCGCGAGCGCGAGTGCCGCCTCGTCGAGGGCGGTGCGGAGGGTGGCGAGGACGGTACGTGCGGCCTCGAAGTCGAGCGCGGGTGAGCCGGGCATGGTGGTGAGGGGTCTCCTGGGGGCATTCTGCGACAAGGGGCAGACCCAGCCGCTGCGTCGGCTGGTGAGCAGGGGCGCGGCGCGGGGAGCCGTGGCAGTTCGCGCGCCTGGCCGCCGGGTCCGCGGCTTGTTGCGTTTGCACACCACGAGGCTCTGATTCTTGTAGCGATGCCGGCCGGCACTTACCATCCGGGCGAACCGCAGTCCTGCCGCGGACTTGCAAAGAAAGAGGCAAGCAGATGGCGGTGCCCGGCCAGCTTGTCCGGCGGCTTTTTCCGGCAGAGACGCGCAAGGACCGAGTGCGGGACAAGAGCCCGTCTTGCGAAGGCGCCGGCAGAGGGCCGCAGTTTTTGCAAAGGCTTGTCAGGACGAAGTTTTTCAGATCGCGGCCGTTGCTTTATCCGTCACGTGCGGGATATGGGAGTTCGGCGTGCGGTCTACATTACGTTATACGGCGAGTGCAACGGTCCGTTTGGAGCATGAGGCCCCTGCTGCTATCCTTTTGGCGATGAAGATTGCCGAGGTGCTCCGCCTGCTCCATGAGGACGGCTGGTACCTTGTGGCAACTCGCGGGAGCCACCGCCAGTTCAAGCACCCCACGAGCCTGGTCGAGTGACCGTGCCAGGCAAGCCGAGTGACGATGTGGCTCTTGGAACCCTGAACAGCATCCGGAAGCAGGCCGGGTTGAAGTGAGGCTTGTATGCGCTACGCGATCGTGATCGAAAAGGCGGAAGGCAACTACTCCGCTTACGTTCCGGATCTCCCGGGCTGCATCGCCACGGGCGCAACTCTCGCGGAAGTCGAATCCGAAATTCGCGAGGCCATCGTGTTCCATCTCGAGGGTCTCCGCGAAGACGGCCTCCCTGTCCCTCCAGGTGCGAGCACGGTCGACTACGTGGATGTCGCCGTATAACAGACCGGTCGACTCGGACACGTTGCGGCAAGGGGCCGCACAGTGCCGTTGGAAATCCTGCACCGCGCGGCCGCTTGCCGCAACGTGCCGGTCACCTTCACTACAAGGGCTTCCCTTCCTGTCAAGCAAATTGACGCCTTGATCGCGCGCGGCAATCGCGTGGCGTACTGTCCTGGTGACATGCTGACTCTCTGAGCGAAGGGTGCGGACAGCGAAACTACAAGCGGTCATTGATGCAGCGGTTCAATGCTGCGGACCCTGATGAAAGACGCACGCGGGGGCCTCAATCGTTAGCCGAAGACCACGGCTTCCATAAGATGAACAGGTACACCCCGCGCAGGTCCAACCTTCACTCACATCAACGCTTGCACATCACGCGGTGATCTGGCTACTGGCGCTCAGGCCGGCAGCTTGAAACCTTCTCCTCGCTGCAGAACCGCCCAACACATGCGGGCGTTCTTCGCCGCGATGGCCACAACAGCCTTCCAGTAGCCCACGCGGCTGGCCAGCTGCACGGCCCATCGGCTGACCGCATCAGTCTTGTTCGTGGCGGTCTGCAACACCGAGCGGGCGCCCAGGATCAGGAGCATGCGCAAATACGGATCGCCGGCCTTGGTGATGCGCCCCAGGCGCTGTTTGCCTCCGGAGCTGTACTGGCCTGGCACCAGGCCAAGCCACGCGGAGAGTTGGCGACCGCTCTTGAATTCATGACCACTGCTGACCATCGCAACCAGCGCGGTGGCGGTCGTTGGGCCCACGCCAGGCAGTTGCATGAGGCGCTGCGCCGCGGTGCTCTCCTTGGCGATGCTCTCGATGTGCCGGTCGTATTGCGCGATGCGCTCGTCCAGGTGATGCACTTCGCTCAGGAGGTCGCCAACAACGGTGTTCGCCCAGCCAGGCAGATCTTCAAGTTGCAGCAGCGCCTCGCGCCGCACCGTCGCGGCCTTCAGCGGCAGCACGATGCCAAACTCCGACAGCAGCCCGCGGATGCGGTTGATCGTGGCGGTCCGCTGGGCGACAAAGCCTTGGCG
The DNA here is from genome assembly GCF_057784995.1 of Ramlibacter sp. G4-7. NCBI lineage: Bacteria > Pseudomonadati > Pseudomonadota > Betaproteobacteria > Burkholderiales > Comamonadaceae > Ramlibacter > Ramlibacter sp. G4-7. Next base: position 20,933 of record NZ_JBYNTT010000005.1, on the reverse strand, counting down.
CGCACGGTGCACCATCAGCTCCGATTGCTGCTGCAGGCTCTTGAGCGGAACGAAGCGCATGCTCGGGCGGGAGACGGCCTCGCAGATCGCGGCCGCATCGGCGGCGTCGTTCTTGCCACGTTTTCCCGAGAGCCGATAGGGAACGACGAACTTCGGGGCGATGAGGCGCACAGTGTGGCCGTGCGCCTGGAACAGGCGAGCCCAGTGGTGGGCGCCAGAGCAGGCCTCCATCCCGATCCGGCACGGCGGCAGGGCCGCGACCGCCTCCAGCAGCTTGCCGCGAGGCACGCTCGGGCGCACCAGCACCGACCGGCCCGTCGCATCCACACCATGGAGGGCAAACACGTTCTTGGCGAGATCGATACCCAAGGTCAGAATGTCCATGGACTTCCCCTTTCGAGCGCGTTGATGAGACTTCGACAATCCCATCGTGGCACTTCGTTGCCGGTTACCGCAAATCCGCGGTCGTCTCGGGACGGGGAAGTCCGTTTCATTCGTTAGACCTCACAATGGCGCGCCATGTCCTAACCAAGCTGAAAGCCGCAGAGCGTCAAATCCGGACTGCTGTGACCTCTACTTCTTGCACGGCGACTTGGTCTCCGTTATGACGCTGGCAGGCGCAGCCGAAGAAATCTGCGGCAATCTTCTTCGGCGGCAAGGCAAGATGAACATTCTTGGGGTCATGCACGAGGAGAGCAAGCGCCAAGGCCTCAATCTCTCCGAAGAGACGTTGTATGCGAGGGCGTCAAAGCTACGGAACGCGCTAAAGCACGCGAAGAGCCCAACGGAGGACAGGTTCACCTTTGACGACGAAGCCGCTGTTCTGATGCTGGTCCGAGCGGTCATAAATTTTCAACTTTGTGGCCGTGCGCTCCCGGCGGAGGCGGAGAAGTTCATCCTATGGGTGCGACAACATGGGCTACTTAGCGTCTATGAGTCCTAACAAGTCGATCCACTCGGACGCGGAGCTTGTATCAGTTTAGTGGACACCTTCAATTCGGCCCCCCTTTCGAACACCCGGCAGGAGAACCATGAGCAAAGTTTTCGTCAACATCGGACTCAGCCTCGACGGCTACCTGGCTCCCGAGGGCATGACCATGGGCAAGCCCGAGTACAAGAACTGGGGCGCCAAGTGGGGCGCGATGATGGGCTGGGCGCTGCGGCAGCAGTACTTCCGCGACCTCCTCGGGCTCGGGCCAGGGGGCGAGACCGGGGCGGTCAATGAGCTGCTTCGCAGCACCAACGAGCGCATCGGCGCCAACATCATGGGCAAGCGGATGTTCGACCAGGGTGAGGTCGCCTGGCCGGAGGAAGCCCCGTTCCACACACCGGTGTACGTCCTGACCCACCAGAAGCGCGAACCCTGGGTGCGCCCCGGCGGCACGACCTTCTTCTTCATCAACGACGGCCCGGAGCGTGCCCTGGAACTGGCGCGGGAATCGGCGGGCAGCCGTGACATCCGCATCTCGGGTGGGGCGGACGTGATCCAGCAGTACCTGAACCTGGGGCTCGTCGACGAGCTGGAGCTCGCCCTGGCCCCCGTGTTGTTCTGCGGCGGACGGCGCCTCTTCGAAAACCTGCGCGAGCCCGCACCGCAGTTCCGCATCGACAGGGTGCTCGATGGTCCCTCCGCCACGCACTTGCGCTACGTGCGCCAGTAAGAGGCGGCCGGACCAGCGGTTGCAGCGGACGTTGCACCGGTTCAGGCCGCGCCACGGTCTGACACCGACCAAGGGGAGGCAATCGTGACACCGGCAGAATCCGACTACCTCATGCGCCTTGCAGGCCTCTCCCTGTCCTTCGTCGGTTTTTCGGCGGTGGTCGTCACGCTGCGGGGCGCATTGCGAGGCGAGATCGCCGACCGGCACCTGCGACTCGTGCGCCTCTACATCGAAGGTGGCCTCCTGGTCACGGCCCTGGCCCTGGTCCCCGCGCTTCTGAGCCTTCTCCACGTCCCCGACAGCGTCACCTGGCCGCTGGCCAGTGCGGTGGCTGCCTCGATCTTCACTGTCGTCCTCGTGGTCCAGTTCCGTCGCCGGCGCGCAGTCGAAGGGGGCCGGTTTCCGCCCTGGGTCGTCATCGTTTACGCCGCTTCCACGCTTGCGGTCGCGGGCCTCTGGCTCAATGTCGCGGGAACCCCCTTTCCACCCAATGTCGGCCCGTTCGCAGTCGGCCTCACGTGGGCCCTGTGCGCCTTCGGGTTCATCTTCGTTCGAACGATCGACGTGTTCCTGCACCGTGAGGCGTGACCTGTCCCGTCCACGCCGGCGTCGCACGCGCCCTTCGGGCCAGCGCCGCAACGGCCACCGCACCTCCACCTGCTTCTCGTCACCCCCGAAGGAAAGCAACCATGCCTCGCCAGATCATCTTCACGCCCAACGCAGCCAAGCCACCGCCGGCCTACAGCCAGGCGGTCAAGGCGGCTGGTCTGGTGTTCGTCTCGGGCACTGCGCCGAACGACCCCGCTACGGGCGCCATCCAGGGCACGACCATCCAGGAACAGACCAGGCAGTGCCTGGCCAACATCCAGGCGATCCTCGAGGCGGCAGGCAGTTCGCTGGACAAGGTGGTCAGCGCCACCGTCGTGCTCGCCGACGAGGCTGAATTCGCGGGCATGAACGAGGAGTGGCTCCGCTGGTTCCCTTCCGACCCACCGGCGAGGCAAGGCGCGAAGCTGCCGGTGCGCATTCCCGGCCTGAAGGTCTCCATCGCTGCCATCGCCGAAGCCTGAGCCTCCCTTGTCCCTGTCCCTCCTCCTCAAGGCCCTGCTCGGGGCCGGCGTCGTGCTGCTCATCGCACTGCTGTCCAAGTCGAAGGCCTACTACGTCGCGGGGATGGTTCCGCTCTTCCCGACGTTTGCCCTGATCGCGCACTACATCGTCGGCACGGAGCGCTCCGGCGCTGACCTGCGGCAGACCGCCCTCTTCGGCTTGTGGTCGCTGCTTCCCTACGCCGTGTACCTCGGCATCGTGTACTTCTTCAGCGTGCGCGCCGGACTCCTTGCGACGCTGGGCGCCGCCACGGCCGGCTGGTTCCTCGCGGCCGCGCTGGTGCTCGTCGCCTGGACGCGCGGCTGAAACCCGCCGGGCGCTTCCCAAGTGGCCCCTTTGGAGCGAACATGACCGCACGCTCCGGGAGCCCGCCATGCAGCCGCGCATCACCCTCCTCACCCTGTGCGTCGACGACCTGCAGCGCGCCGTGCGCTTCTACCGCGACGGCCTGAGCCTGCCCACGCAAGGCATCGTCGGCGAGCAGTTCGAACACGGCGCGGTCGCCTTCTTCGACCTCGCGTTCGGACTGCGCCTCGCCCTGTGGCCGCGCGCCAGCCTGGCGCACGATGCGCAGATCGCGGTCGGCCCGCGCAGCGCCACCGAGATCTGCCTGGCGCACAACGTGGGCAGCCGCGAGGAGGTCGACACGGTCATGGGCGAGGCCAGGCGCGCCGGCGCCGGCATCGTGAAACCGGCGCAGGACACCTTCTGGGGCGGCTACGCCGGCTATTTCCAGGACCCGGACGGGCATCTCTGGGAGGTGGCGTTCAACCCGGAACTGCTGCCGGACGACTCCTGAGGCCCCGCATCGTGCCCTGCGCGCAACGCCGCACACGGGCCTGCAAGCTTGCGTGACAACTTTCCCGGCCGGAGCGTGGACGGTCCCCGGGCCTGCCCCGACAATTCCCGGATGCGCTTTCGCCGCCTGATGCCTTGCCTTGCCGCCGCCTGCGTCGCCCACGCGGCCGCGGCGCAGACCGCCGCCTCCGTCGCCACGCCGGCGCGCGATTCGGCGGCGGTCTTCATCGCCCAGGGCAGCGTGGTGGTCGCGCGGCTGGCGGCTGAATGCCTCACCGTGGTGGGTCGCACCGAGTCGCCGCAAACCCTGCTCGCCTCCTGGCAGGACCGCAACGCGCGCTACGTCGGCGCCTCGGCGAAGTACCTGGACGTCCGGCTCCAGGAAGCGGAGGCGGCCGGCGGCAAGGAACGGCGCGAGTCGGCCCTGGCCGAGGTGCGCGCCGCCGTGCAGGCCAGCGCCGAGTCCAGCCTGCGCGCGCTGCTGCAGGGACGCAAGGAGGACGTGTGCATGCGCGCCGTCACCCTGCTGGATGCCGGCGCCCTGGACGTCAACACCAAGCTCCCCCAGTTCGAGCAACTCGAAGCGCTGGCGCGTTGGGCCGAGCAGTGAGCGAGCTGGCGCCGCTGCCGCCCACGCCCACGGGCCGCTACCGCCATTACAAGGGCGGCGAGTACGAGGTGATGGGCGTGGCCCGCCACAGCGAGACGCACGAGCCCCTGGTGGTCTACCGCCCGCTCTACGACGACAGCGGCTGGTGGGTGCGCCCGCACGCCATGTTCTTCGAAGAGGTGGTGGTCGCCGGTGTGCGGCAACCGCGCTTCGCGCGCATCGGCTGAAGGATCGCACCATGTGGCGCGTGCTCCCCTTCCAGTGGCTGGTCTACTACTTCCTGTTCGGGCTGGTGCTCGTGTTCCTGCTGATGTGGAAGGTGCAGGGCCAGCCCAATTACCTCAAGAAGGGCGGCAAGGGCCTGTTCAAGCTGTTCACGACGCTGTGGACCACCGTCACGGTGTTCACGATCGTCACGCTGCTCGCCGGCAAGTTCCTGTGGACGCCGCTGGCCTCCACCCGCTGGTTCTCCGACGCCGTGTTCGCGGACGTCTCGGGCGACTGGGTGGGCCTGCTGCAAAGCGCCACCGCCGCGCAGGTCCCCGGCTCGCGCGGTCCGGCCGACAAGGTGGAGGTGCACATCGAGCAGGACTTCTTCGAGCTGGAGATCACCTTCACCTCCAACCGCAGCCGCACCGACTCGCACACCATCACGGTCTGGCCCGAGCGCGACGTGGCCAAGCGCAAGCAGCGCCTCTGGTACATGTACGAGGCCCGCACGCCCGGCCCGCTGCCGGGCGATCCCGCGGTCTACCAGGGCGGCGGCTTCATCGACGTGCGCCAGGCCCGCTCCGGCCGCGTGCTGGAAGGCCTCTACTGGACCAACCAGAACTGGCAGCGCAACGCCCATACGGCCGGCCTGATGCGGCTGCACCGCGCGGGGTCCGCGCCCGGCCCCGCGCCGGCCGCCGGCGCCCCCATGTGACCGCTGACGAGCAGGCTGGGTCCGCGGCAGCGGAGCCGTCCTACAAGCCGCAACGCGGCTTGCGCCCATGATGGCCCAAGAAGACGCACGAGGTGAACGATGGCGCTGCCGCATGCACAACCGATGGACGTGATCAACGTGGGCCCGTATGGCGAGGAGCTGCACGGGCAGGTGAGCACCAGCCTGATCAAGACCGATCGCATGCAGCTGCTGCACATGGTGCTGGCGCCGCGCCAGGACGTGGCGCAGCACCACGTCGACGAGGAGTGCACGATCCACTGCCTCGAAGGCTTCGTGGAAGTGGTGACGGGCGCGGGCGTGCGCCAGCTGCGCCCGGGCAACGTGATCCTGCTGCCCGCCAGGGAAAAGCACTCGGTGCGGGCGCGCGACCAGGAGTCGGCGGTGCTGGTGACCCTGATCCTCAATGGCGGCGACGCCGGCAACCAGGGCGGCGCGGGACACCGGCGCGCCCTGGACAAGGACGCGCCGGTCAAGCCCTGAAGCGCACTACCATCCGGGGAGGAGACTCCCCATGCAAAGACCTCTCGCCGCCCTCGCAGCCTGCGCACTGCTGCTCGTTCCCGCCCACTCGCACGCCCAGGCCTGGCCCACGAAGCCGATCCGCATCCTGGTCGGCTCGCCTCCCGGCGGTCCTTCGGACATCACCACGCGCGTCTTCGGCGAGCAGCTCAGCCAGCGCCTGAAGCAGCCGGTGGTAGTGGAGAACCGGCCCGGCGTCGGCAACAGCCTGGCCGCAGGCGTGGTCGCCAAGGGAGAGGCCGACGGCTACACGCTGGTCATCAGCCCGGACACCGTGGTCACGGTCAACCCGCTGGTCTACACCAAGCTCAATTTCGATGCGCGCACGGAGCTCGCCAACGTGTCCGTGCTGGCGGCGTTCACGCAGATGCTGGTGTGCAACGCCGGCAAGGGCGTGCGCACGGTGCCCGAACTCGTCGCCAAGGCGAAGACCACGCGCATGAACTACGCCTCGGGCGGCCCCGGCGTGCCGGGGCACCTGGCGGCGGAGATGTTCCTGCAGACCGCGGGCGCGAAGATGGAACACGTACCGTACAAGGGGCCGGCACCGGCAACGCTGGCGGTGCTCTCGGGCGAAGTCGACTGCGGTTTCCTCGCCACGCCCACCGTCCTGCCGCACGTGAAGGCCGGCAAGCTGGTCGCCCTGGCCGTGTCCTCCGTCGAGCCCTCCCCGCTCGCACCCGAGGTGCCCACGCTGGCCAAGGCGCTGAACCGGCCGGACCTGGACATCAGCTTCAAGCTCGTGCTGCAGGCGCCGAAGAACACGCCGGCCCCGGTGCTCGCGGAACTCGAACGCGCGGCCATGGACATCATGAGGAAACCGGAAGTGCGCGCCAAACTGCAGGCCTCGGACCTGGTGGTGGTGGGGAGCTCGATGAAGGATGCCGAGGCGGACGTGAAGAAGGAGACGGCGCGCTGGGAGCCGGTGGTCAAGCGGCTCGACATCAAGGCGGAGTAAGCCGGTCACTCCGCCGCCCACGTCACATCAGGCGCGCCATGACATCCGCGCCGCATCCCGGCTGCGCAGCAGCAGCGGCAGATAGGCCCCCGCCATCTCCGCCACCGTCATCCTCTCCGCCCGCGTGGAGATGCTGATCGCGGCGATCGTCGCGCCTTCCCGGTCCGGGACGGGGACCGCGATCGAGCGCACGCCCAGTTCGATTTCCTCGTCACACACCGTGTAGCCCCGCGCGCGGGAGGCGGCCAGTTCCCGCAGCACGTCGCGCACGCTGGTGATCGTGCGCGCCGTGAAGCGCTCCAGCGGCCCCGCACCCAGCAGCGCTCGCACCTCCTTGTCGGCCCGCCCCAGCAGCAATGCACGCCCCGCCGCCGAGCAATGCAGGGGCAGCGAAGAACCCACGGCAAGGCCCACGCGCATCGTGCGACGCGCGGTGGACCGGGCGGCGATCAGCACCCGCGCCCCGTTCAGGACGGCCAGCGAGGCCGACTCGCGGCTGCGCTCGCTCAGTGCGTCCAGCGCCGGCTGGAACAGGCGCGGCAACTGCGTCGAGGACGCGTACGCATAGCTGATCCGCAATGCGCCATGGTCCAGCCAGTAGCGCTTGCCGTCCGTGCGCAGGTAGCCCAGCCCGCACAACGTCAGCAGGCAGCGGCGCGCCGAGGCGGGACTGAGGTCCACCCGCCGGGCCGCTTCGGTCACGGTCATGCTGGCATGCGCCGCGTCGAAGGACTCCAGCAGGCGCAAGCCCTTCGCCAGGCCGCCCATGTGGTCCTTGTTGCGATCGGACTCTTCAGCAGGCATGGCGCCGATTGTGCGCTATGCGCAAAACGACATTGGCAGGGCGGCCGGCATGGCGCATGCTGCGGCGAATGGAATGCCCTTCTTCCCCCGTCGCGGTGCAGGAGATCCCTGCCGCCGCCATCCGCCGGCCCTGGCCCGCCGGCGGCTTCACCAGCGCGCCCTACTGGGTGTACAGCGACCCCGCGGTCTACGCCCGCGAGCAGCAGCAGATCTTCCGCGGCCGTTCCTGGCACTACGTGGGCCTGGAAGCCGAGGTGCCCGAACCGGGCTCGTACAAGAACACCTACATCGGCGAGGCCAACGTGCTGCTCACGCGCGCCGAGGACGGCACGCTGCACGCCATGCTCAATCGCTGCGCGCACCGCGGCAACATGGTCTGCCGCGAGGCCTTCGGCAAGGCGCAGAAGCTGCACTGCGTCTACCATTCCTGGAACTACAACCTCAAGGGCGACCTCACCTTCGTGGCTTTCCGCAACGGGCTGCGCGGCGAAGGCGGCCTGCCCAAGGACTTCGACATGGCCGCGCACGGACTGCAGAAGCTGCGCGTCGCGTCCATCGCCGGCGTCGTGTTCGCCACCTTCCGGGACGACACGCCGCCGCTGGAGGAGTGGCTGGGCGACGTGGGCGACGGCATCCGCCGCGTGTGCAGGAAGCCGCTGAAGGTGCTGGGCTACGACACCCAGCGCATCCACGCGAACTGGAAGGCCTATCACGAGAACCCGCGCGACTCCTACCACGCCAACATCCTGCACACCTTCTACGGCACCTTCGGGCTGTCGCGGCAGTCGCAGGAGTCGGGCATGGTGCTGGACCGGTCCGGGCGCCACGTCTACTTCTACACCAAGGCCGGCACCGAGAAGCAATCGGCCGACTACAAGGAAACGGCTTCGGCCCTGCGCTCGCACAACGAGGGCCTGCAGCTGGAGGACCCGAGCATCCTGAAGTGGCGCGATGAGTTCGGCGACGGCGTCAGCGTGCAGATCCTCTCGGCCTACCCTTCCTTCGTGCTGCACCAGATCGCCAACAGCCTGGCCACCCGGCAGCTGCTGCCCAAGGGCCCGGGCCAGTGCGACCTGGTCTGGACGTATTTCGGCTTCGCCGACGACGACGAGGCGACTGCCAAGGCGCGGCTGGCGCAGATGAACCTGGCGGGCTCCGCCGGCATGGTGTCGGTGGAGGACGCCGCCGTCTGCGAGATGATCAAGCGCGCCATTGGCGACGGACAGGATGGCGAGAGCTACATCCACATGGGCGGAAGCACCCTGGAAAGCGGCGGCAGCAGCAAGCTGTCGGAGCGGGCGATCCGCAATTTCTGGAACGCGTACCGCGAGGACATGGGGATCTGACGATGGCGCTGCTGCACGAAAACCATTTCCGCGCCGTCGAGAACCTCGTCCACGAGTGGGCACGCTGCATCGACGAGAACCGTGTCGAGGCCGTCTGCGAGCTGATGCTGCCGGACGGCCGCTACACGGTGCAGTCGCGCTTCAATGCCGACCGCGGCCTGCCGCATGCGCTCATGGACGCGCACTCCGCGGCGCAGCTGCGCGACCGCATCAAGTCGATGCGGCTGGCCAACATCTACGAGCCGCAGCACTACCGGCACGTCATTTCCGGCGTGCAGATCGTGGGCGGGGACGCGCAGGCGCTGCAGGTGCGCTCGAGCTTCCTGGTGGTCCGCACGCTGGACCTCGACGGCGACATGAAACTGTTCGCCGCCGGACAATGCGAAGATGTGGTGGACGTGAGCGGGGCGCAGCCGCTGTTCCGCGCGCGCCACTTCAAGCTGGACTCGCGCGTCGTCGAGACCCTGATGGTGATCCCGCTCTGAGCCCTTCGAACAACAAGGAGACGACATGATCCGCAACATCGCCGCGGTGCTCGCGGCTGCACTGGCCCTGGGCGCCCTGCCCCTGGGCGCGTCCGCGCAAGCCTGGCCCAAGGGAACCATCACGGTCGTGGTGCCGCTCGCGGCCGGCGACGGCGGCGACGCCACGGCGCGCGCGATGTCCGAAGTCCTGTCCAGGGAGCTGGACACGTCCGTGGTCGTGAGCAACAAGCCCGGCGCGGGCGGCGCGCTGGGCGTGCAGTCGGTGATCGCCGCCAAGAAGGACGGCTACACGGTGCTGTTCACGCAGAACAGTCCGCTCACGATCCGCCGCGTGCTGGAGCCGGCCGCGGCCGCCTACGACCCGCTGCGCGAATTGAGCCCGCTGGCGATCACCACGCGCACGCCCTCGGTGCTCGTGGTGCGCAAGGACGCGCCCTTCTCCACTTTCCAGGACATGATCGCGTATGCGAAGAAGAACCCGGGCAAGGTGCGCATCGGCAACGCCGGCCCGGGATCGTCCGGCGACCTGAGCGTGCAGGTGATCAACACCGCGGCCGGCACCGACATGACGTCCGTCCCGTACAAGGGTGCGGCGCCTGCCGTCACCGACGTTCTGGGCGGGCAGGTCGAAGGCGTGATCCTCGCGCTCGGCGCCGTGGCCACGCACATGAAGGCGGGCACCCTCAAGGCGATCGCGATCTCCAGCCCCTTCCCCGAACTGCCGGACGTGCCCACGCTGGGCAAGCTGGGCTACAAGCAGGAGATCCTGGGCGTGTGGTTCGCGTGGATGCTGCCCGCGGGCACGCCGCCGGAGGTCGCGCAGGCCTTGCTGCCGGCCCTGCAGAAGGCGGCGCGCGACCCCGGCGTGGCCGCACGCCTGCTGCCCCTGGGCATCGTGCAGGAGTGGGAGCCGGCGAACCGGCTCGCCGCCGAGATCACGCACGAGTACGACACGATCACGCAGGTCACCAGCAAGTTGCGCAAGTAGCTCAATGGTGCTCCGGGGGCGGCTGGCATTTCGTCTTGAACAGCGGTGTCCCCGTCGGAGGGTCGACCACGTCGAACCGGGCCATCATTGCGTGGTCTTCGTGCTCCATGTTGTGGCAGTGGAACACGAACGGCCCGGGGTAGTCCGCGAAGCGCACGTACACCTCCACCGCACTGTTGGGCCCGAGCAGGATGGTGTCCTTGCGCGCGAGGCCATCGGCTTCGACGGATTGGCCCCGGTCGGGCTGCGTGCCGTCGAAGGGGCGCTGGCCGTTGCGGCTCAACACGCGCATGAACTCGTGGTGCACGTGGATGGGATGCCACCAGCCCCCACCCCCGTTCACCAGTCGCCAGACCTCGGGCAAGCTGTTGACGGCCGTGGCCATCGGCGTGTGCAGGTCGCCGGCCAGCCTGCCGTTGATCTGCCACTGGCCGTTGCCACGCTCGAACCTGAAGGTCCTCGTGCGCTTGCGCGCCTCCGCCAGATCGGCTTCGCAGATGGGCGCGAACGGCCGCAGCGTGGCGGGCACGCGGCTGTGATCGTTGTAGTCCACCTCGCCGAGCACGAACTTGAGAACGCGGGTGCCGCGCGAGGCGAGCTTGGGCTCCTCGAACTTGCCTTCCGGCCCGCGCCCATCCGTCTGGATCAGGCGGTTCTCGAGGTAAAGCTCCGTGATGCCGGGATACGCAAACTCAGGAGCGTTGAAATCGATCACCACCTCCACGCGTTCCGCCATCCCCAGGAGGAAACTGGGCCGCCTCACGGGCCGCGACAGCAGGCCGCCTTCCGTGGCGATCTGCGTCATGGAGTAGCTCCTGCCGGTGGAATCCGTCAGGAACAACTGGTAGATCCGGGCGTTGGATCCGTTGAGCACGCGGAAGCGGTACTTGCGGCGCTTGACGTTCACATAAGGCTGCACCTTGCCGTTCACCAGGTAGTTCGCTCCCAGGAAACCGTCGGTGTCGAACTGGTTGAACACCAGCTCGCCGTTGGCGCCGAAGGTCTTCTCCTGCAGCACGAGCGGGATGTCGTGCTCGCCGCTGGGCAGGCGCAGCGGGCTGATGTCCTTGAGGGTCGCCGGGTCCTCCTCGCCGGTATCCAGCGTGTTCGACAAGAGGAAGCTCCGGAGGTCGTCGTTCTCGTCCGGGTTCGGGTTGTCGTGGACAAGGAAGAAGCCCGCCAGTCCTCGGTAGACATTCGGCCCCGTGAAGTCCAGCGTATGGTCGTGGTACCAGAGCGTGCACGGGCGCTCGAAGTGCTCGCCGTGGTCCTGGGCGGTGGGGTAGTTGGGGTCGACCAGCGGGTAGATGTAGTCGTAGTGCTCGCCGCGCGCATAGCGCGGTTCGAACTCCTTGCCGTCGACCGTGATCTTGCCGGGGAAGCCGTCGAAGCGGTAGGGCACATGGGCGCCATGCAGGTGCACGGACAGGAGCGGCTCGCCGAAGCCGTGGTGCTCGTGCAGCGCGGGCAGCATGTTCTCGTGCCGGACCACCACGCAGGCCTTCTTGTTGTGGTTCGAGAGCTGCTCGCGGAACGTGGGGCCGAGCGCATACGGCCAGTACTTCACGGACGGGTGGCCGTCGCGGTAGCCCCAGATCTCCGTGTAAGGCAAGTCGCGGTGGAACTTGACCTGGCGCACCTCGGCGACCACCTTGTAGAACCGGGAAGCCGAGCCGACGTAGTTGTAGAAATCCTTCTGGTTGAAGTCCGAGAACTCGGGTGGCAGCTTGTTGTTCGCCGCATCGCGGTCGAACGCGATCGGCGAAGGCGGCAGGGGCAGCGGGTCGACGAAAGGCGTGAGCACCCGCCCGGTCTGCGCGTCGGCGCGAAAGGCGGGCAAGGCGACGGCCGCGGCGGAACCGCCGAGGGTCGCACGGAACAGGGTTCTCCGATTCATCATGTTCTTCTCCTCGGGGTGGCGGCTCAGGACCAGCGCGTGATGCTTTCCACGATGCGCTCCGGGTCCGCCAGCGCCGAGACCTTGGCCCAGCGCCCCAGCGCGTCGTTGCCGTACACGACCATGCCGGTGTGCTGCGTGATGTCGCGGTCCAGCGCCGGATCGCGTTCGAAGACGCCCAGCGCCCGCCGCAGCAGGTCGATGTCGCGCGGTCTACCGGTCAGGAACTGCCAGCCGGCACGCGCACCGAAGCTGGCCGCATAGGCCTTCAGGACCGTGGGCGTGTCGTGCGCCGGGTCGATGCTGATGGAGGCCATGCGGACCTCCCGCCCCAGGCGTTCGCCCAGCAGCGTCTGCACCCGGACGAGATTGGCCGTGGTGGAGGGGCAGATGTCGGCGCACTGGGCGTAGATGAAGTTGATCGCCACGGTATGGCGGCCGCGCACCAGGTCGTCGTAGAAGCGCAGGGCGCGTCCTTCCTGGTCGAGCAGGCGCACATTGGGCAATTCGGTTTCTGCGGTGGCGGGCGTGGCGGCAGCGCGAGCGTGTGACGCCCACGTTACCAACGGAGCCACGACAAAGAGCCTGCGGTGTATCTGCATGTCGGTCCTCCTCATGGGACCAACGACGTCGCTTGCCCGGAGATGTGCTGCGTGGAGGGGCTTCTCGTTCGAACAACTTGTGCAGTCTTGTTGCGTGAGCGGGCGGGCGCAAGCGAAACAACAAAGCGAGACTGTCACGCGCTGGTCTGTAACCTTCGTGGAACGTGCAGCGCAACAACTTACGATTCGCCACGATCGGCGTGCTGGTACGCTGTCTGGCGCGAGCTCATGAACGCATCCGATCACCTCGACCGTTTCCTCACCGCCCAGGCGCCGGTGTTCGACCAGGTGCTGGCCGAACTGCGTGCCGGCCGCAAGCGCAGGCACTGGATGTGGTTCGTCTTTCCGCAGCTGCGCGGGCTGGGCATGAGCCCGACGGCGGAGTTCTTCGGCATCGCTTCCGTAGAGGAAGCGCGGGCGTACTTGGCCCATCCCTTGCTGGGGCCGCGCTTGCGCACGTGCTGCGCGCTCATGCTCCAGGTACCAGAACGTTCCGCCCACGAGATCCTGGGCTCGCCCGACGACCTGAAGTTCCGCTCCTGCCTGACGCTGTTCTCGCTGGCCGATCCCGCCGAGCCACTGTTCCGGGAGGGCCTGGAGCGCTTCTACGGCGGGCTGCCCGACCCCCGCACGCTGGCGCTTTGCGGCACCATGGGCGCATGAAGCAGCAACAACAAGCAGCAGGCAGCACGCCGCAGTTCCTCCACGACGAAAGCAGCTCGCGCTACGAGCTGCGGGTGAACGGCGATCTCGCCGGCCAGGCGCAGTACCGCCGCGAAGGCGACACGGTCCGCCTGACGCACACCGAAGTGGATTCCCGGTACGAAGGGCAAGGGTTCGGGTCGCGGCTGGCGGCTTTCGTGCTGGACGATCTGAAGGCGCGCGGAAGCAAGGTGATTCCGAGCTGCCGGTTCATGGCCGGGTATATCGCGCGGCACGAGAAGGAGTACGGCGGGTTGGTGGTGGGGTGAATGGGTGATGGGGCCGCCCCGCGCACGCCGAAAAAGAAAAGGCCCGGCAAGCCGGGCCCCTCCTCTCGCCTTCGCGCAGGCGCTCAGACGTTCATGATCGCGACCGAGCGCGCGTTGAGGTACGCCTCCAGCGACTCCGGACCGCCTTCGGAGCCATAGCCCGAATCCTTGATGCCGCCGAAGGGCATTTCGGCGCTGGGCATCGCCGGCATGTTGATCCACAGCATGCCGACTTCCACGCGCCGCGTGAGCAGGTCGGCGTTCTTCAGCGACTTCGTGAACGCATAGCCGGCCAGGCCGAAGGACAGGCGGTTGGCTTCCTTGATCGCGTCATCGAGGTTGGTGAAGCTGCGGATGCCCGCGACCGGACCGAAAGGCTCGTCGTTGAACACCTTGGCCTCCAGCGGCACGTCCACCAGCACGGTGGGCTCCCAGAAGTTGCCGGAGTCGCCGATGCGCTTGCCGCCGGTCAGCACGGTGGCGCCCTTCTTGACGGCGTCCTCCTGGAATTCGCTCATGGCGGTCACGCGGCGCGGATTGGCCAGCGGGCCCATCGTCGTGCCCTCGGCCAGGCCGTCGCCGACCTTCAGGCCCTGCGCGTACTTGGCCAGCGCCTGCGCGAAGTCGTTCTTCACGCTCTCGTGCACCAGGAAGCGCGTCGGCGAGATGCAGACCTGTCCGGCGTTGCGGAACTTGGCCGCACCGGCGGCCTTGACGGCCAGCTGGATGTCCGCGTCCTCGCACACGATCACGGGGGCGTGGCCGCCCAGCTCCATGGTCACGCGCTTCATGTGCTGGCCCGCCAGCGCGGCGAGCTGCTTGCCCACGGGCGTGGAACCGGTGAAGGTGACCTTGCGGATGATGGGATGCGGGATCAGGTAGCCGGAGATCTCGGCGGGGTTGCCGTACACCAGCTGCAGCACGCCGGGCGGGATGCCCGCATCGGCGAAGGCCTTGACGAAGGCGGCCGGACCGGCCGGGGTCTCCTCGGCGGCCTTCACCAGCATCGAGCAGCCGGCGGCCAGCGCCGGGCCGACCTTGCGCACCACCTGGTTGATGGGAAAGTTCCAGGGCGTGAAGGCGGCCACGGGACCCACGGGGTCCTTCACCACCATCTGGCGCATCTCCGGCTTGAAGCGCGAGGGCACGAGGCGGCCATAGACGCGCAGGCCCTCGTCGGCATACCACTCGATCATGTCGGCGGCGGCCATCGTCTCGCCCTTGGCTTCCACCAGCGGCTTGCCCTGCTCCTGGGTCAGCAGCGGGGCGATCTCGGCGGCGCGCTCGCGGATCAGGCCGGCGGCCTTGCGCATGATCTTGGCGCGGTCGGCGGGCGGCATGTCGCGCCACACCTCGAAGCCCTTCTGCGCGGCCGCCAGGGCCTTGTCGAGGTCGGCCTTGCCGGCCTGGGCGACGCGGCCGATTTCCTTGCCGTTGGCGGGATTGAAGACGGCGAGCGAGCGGCCTTCGGCGGCATCCTGCCACTGGCCGTTGATGAAGAGCTGCGTATTGGGGTAGGTCATGGGGCGGATCCCTTGTGCGGAGTGCAACCGGGATTATGCGTTGGCCCGCAACCCCTCGCTCCGGAGGGGGACGGCAGCGCGCCGTCCCCCTGCGCCCTCACTGCGCGTTCGTCGGCGTGCCGGCCAGCGTGCGCACCGGCAGCGCGCTCGCACGGGCCTGCGCCAGGTAGGCGGAGCCGCTGTCCTCGCGGGTCAGCGCCTGCACCTCGCCGCGCGAGGCCAGGTAGCCGGCGACGACGTCCTGGCGCGTGGCGCTGCCCTGGAAGTACTTCAGCGGCTGGTAGTGCGTGGCCCAGGGGTTCACGCCCGTGGCCTTGTAGGCAGCCAGTTCGGCATTGACTTCGGCGCGGCTCTTCGTGCCGGCAAAGCGTTCGTTCACGACGGTGGGGTCGTCGGCCAGGGCGTTGCCGGCAAAGGCGGCGAGCAGCAGGGCGGAGACGGTCAGCTTGGCGTTCATGGTGCTTCCTTCAGTGTTCGATCGGGGTTTCGGTCCGGGCGGTGCTCCTGCGCCGTCCGTGCATGCACTGTAGGAAGCGCCGTTTAGGCGGTTCTTAGGGTTGTCTTAGTTGGGAATGAGCGCACGCGCGCTGCTCCCGGCAGCCGAACGGAAGACAATCAGGGCAGGCGCCGGGCGAGCTTGCGCGTTCCGTGAAAGAGCCCCGCCTCACAGGAGTCACGCCATGGACGACGAAGTGTTCAACCTCAGCCTGCGCAAGTTCCTGAAGATGGTGGGCGTGAGTTCGCAGCGCGAGATCGAGCAGGCGGTGGCCAAGGCCCTGCAGGAAGGCGCGATCGCCGGCACCGAAACCTTCCCCGCCACGATGACGCTGGAGATCCCGCAGCTGAAGCTGCGTACGCACTTCCACGGCGAGATCCGGCTGCAGGACGCGGGGGACTAGCCGCAGCATTGCGCGCATGATGCGGGTGCGCTGCACCGCCCGCGATACACGCCGGCGGGCGCCGACAGCAATGGTCACTCCGGCAGCAAGGGCTCGGACCGGGTGCGGGCCCGGGCAGCGCGGTCGAGGAGCTTGTAGCCCAGCATGCCCACGAGCATGGACGCGACGAACAGGGCTGCCTTGGGCTGACCGGCCGCCATGGACACGATCGCCGGGCCGGGGCAGAAGCCGGCGAGTCCCCAGCCTGCGCCGAACAGGAGGGATCCGACGATCAGCGGCTTGTCGATGCCGCGCGCGCTTGGCAAGTACAGGGCGCCACCCAGCAAGGTCTTCGTGCGGCGCTTCGCCAGCGCGAAGGCGAACGAGCCCACGACGATCGCCCCGCCCATGACGAAGGCGAGGGATGGATCCCACGCGCCGAACAGGTCCAGGAAGCCCTGGACCTTTCCGGGGTCGGTCATCCCGGACAGCAGCAGGCCCCAGCCGAACAGCAGGCCGACGAGGAACTCGAGTGCGCGGTGCATCACCCCCTCCTTCAGGCGTGGCGGACGAGGAAGACCGTGGCGAAGCCCGCGACCATGAAGGCCAGCGTCGCCACCAGCGAACGGGGGGACAGCCGCGACAAGCCGCACACGCCGTGGCCGCTGGTGCAGCCAGAGCCGTAGCGGGTGCCGAAGCCCACGAGCAGGCCTGCAGCCATCACCGCGGCAGGGCCGGCCTCGATGCGCGGTGCCGGCAGGAAGCCGGCCGGCGCGAGCCAGCCGAAGGTCAAGGGCGCGACAAGCATCCCCAGGAGGAAGGCGACGCGCCAGCCTACGTCTCCCGGCTTCGCACCGAGCAGGCCGCCGACGATGCCGCTGATGCCCAGGATGCGCCCGTTGAACAGGATGAAGGCCGCGGCGGCGACGCCCAGCAGCACGCCGCCGGCGAGCGAGGCCCATGGCGTGAAATGGCTCCAGTCGATCATGAATCACTCCTTGCCCTTGGGGCGGGCCGTGCCATTGGCGCCGTCGTCGCAGCAGAACTCCACGTACAGCGTCTCGATCACGGCCAGCGCCTTCGGGCTGGCGAGCGAGTAGTAGATGTTCTTGCCTTCCCGGCGCGTGCTCACCAGCTCCTCCTCGCGCAGCACCGTGAGCTGCTGGGACAGGGTGGGCTGCACGATCCCCAGCGCCTCCTCCAGCTGGCCGACGCGGGCCTCCCCCTCCGAGAGGTAGCACAGGATCAGGAGGCGATCGGGGTTGGCCAGGACCTTGAGCAGGCCGCAGGCCGCGCGGGCCGCCTCCTGCATCTGCGCGAGAGGCAGCGGGAGGGAAGACGTGGACATCGGGTTCCTATCGGTTAGCTTGACGATAGTCTATTTACTTTAAATCTATCAGTCAATATATTGACCGCAGCTTGTCCAGGAGGCTGCAATGTCACCGTCCCCCCGCCCGCAGGTCCACGGCGTCTTCGACCGGACCACCGGGACGACCACGTATGTCGTGAGCGCCGGCCCCGGCTCCGCATGCGCGATCATCGATTCCGTCCTGGACTACGACCCGAAGTCGGGCCGCACGCGCACCAAGTCGGCCGACGAGGTGATCGCCTTCGTGAAGGCCAACCGGCTGAACGTCGAGTGGATCCTCGAAACGCACGCCCACGCCGACCATCTGACTGCCGCGCCCTACCTGAAGGCCAGGCTGGGGGGCCGCACCGGCATCGGTGAACACATCATGGCGGTGCAGAAGGTGTTCAAGGGCATCTTCAACCTGGAGCCCGGCTTCCGCCAGGACGGCTCGCAGTTCGACCATCTGTTTCGCGACGGCGAGGCGTTCCGCATCGGGGAACTGCAGGTCCGCGTGATGCACGTGCCGGGGCACACGCCGGCGGACATCGCCTTCCACGTGGGAGACGCCGTCTTCGTCGGCGACACGCTGTTCATGCCGGACGTGGGCACGGCGCGCTGCGATTTCCCCGGCGGGGATGCGCACGCACTCTACGCGTCGGTGCGCCGCATCCTGGCGCTGCCGCCGCAGACGCGGCTGTTCATGTGCCATGACTACCCGCCGAACGGCCGGCCCGTGATGTTCGAGACCACGGTCGCGGAGCAGCTGGCAGGGAACATCCAGATCCGGGACGGCATCACCGAGCAGCAGTTCGTCGAGATGCGCACGAAGCGCGACGCCACCCTGGAGATGCCCGTGCTGATCCTGCCCGCCGTGCAGGTGAACATCCGCGCCGGCGACCTGCCGCCGAGGGACGAGAACGGCGTGTCCTACCTGAAGATTCCCGTGAACGCGCTCTGAGCCACGGAGGTGATGGAGATCCGGCACCCTGGCCGGAGCGGGCGTCGCGCCGCAGGTGCGCCCCGAAGTGACGTGGGGGCCTAAGGCTCGGTCCCCGCCCGCACGCGCCGGTAGTGCACGGTGTGCGCGTGGATGTGGTCGACGCCGGTGAACTCGTTGCTGGACTCGAAGGCGATCTGGAAGGTGGCGAAGGGCACGTTCAGGCGCGAAGGCGGTTTGCCGTTCATGAGCGTGTAGCGGCGCTTGAGGTTGGTGCCGTCGTACAGCCAGGTGCCCTCGTGCACGAAACGCGTGACGGCGCCGCTGGCCTCGGTGACGAAGGCCTCTTCGCGGAACGCGCCCTGCGGCTCCAGCGTCAGCAGGCGGCGCACGCGCACGCCCTTCTCCCCGTATTCGCGCAGCCAGGTGCCGGGCAGCATCTCCGCGGTCTGGTCCGTGCTGAAGACCAGGCCCGGCCCGGTCTCGCCGCTGTCCGGCGGGCTTGCGCACTGGGCCAGCAGCGCTCCGAGTGCAAGCGCCGCGACCGCGGCAGTGGCGAGCGGGGACCAGCGGACCATGCGCGACTATTGCAGAAAGCCGCCCGACTTTCTCTGTCGCAGCGCGCGGGCGCGGCGGCACCCACGCCACTCCAGCTCAGCCGGCGCGACGGGACGTGGTCGCCGGCCCCGAGGGCCCCAGCAGCTTCTGCAGCAGCGGGTGCTGGATGCGGCGCTCCGCCGAGATCAGCCAGAAGTGCTCGACCAGCTCAGGCGTGTCGCCCAGCAGCCGCACGCCTTTGTCCGCGAGCAGTTCGGCGCGCGACCAGCGCGAAGCCGGGAAGGCGCCCATGCCGCTGCGGCCGAAGGTCGCCAGCAAGGCGCTGTCCTCGAACTCGCCGACCACGTGCGGCCGGAAGCCCTGGCGCTCGAACCACTGGTCCAGCCGGGCCCGCACCGCCGCATGCCCCGTGGGCAGCAGCACGGGCATTTCCGCGAGGCATTCGGGGAACCGCTTGCCGCCCTTTTTGGCGAGCGCCGCGGGTGCGAACCACGCCAGCGGCGCCTCGCCCAGTGCGTGGCTGTACAGGCGCAGGTTGGGATTGGGCGGTGCCGCGCGGTCCGACAGCACGGCGTCGAGCCGGTGCAGTGCGAGGTCGCCCAGCAGCCGGTCGAATTCGTCCTCGTTGCACAGGAGCCGCACGCCGGTTTCGTCCACCGCGGGCTGCAGCAGGTGGCGCACCACCAGCTTGGGCAGGCCGTCGGAGATGCCGACGGCCAGGCGCAGCCCCTGGCCGGTCGCCGCTTCCCGCACGGCGGCGGGAAGCTGCTCACCCAGTTGGAAGATCTGGTCGGCGTGCGCCATGGCAGCGACGCCGGCCTCCGTCAGGGCCATGCCGCGTCCGGCGGGGCGAAACAGCGCGTAGCCCAGCGACTGCTCCAGCGCCCGCACCTGCGCGCTCACGGTCTGCACCGCCATGTCGAGCCGGGCGGCGGCGCGTGCCATGCCGCCTTCCTTGGCCACCACCCAGAAATAGTAGAGGTGGCGGTAGTTGATGGGTGCTGCCATGGCGCAAGTGTGCCTTCAGGCGGACGGGCGCCCCGCCCGCCCGCGGCTCACAGCGCGTAGAGCAGCGCCGCGGCCGTGCCGAACACCAGGCCGGAGCCACCCAGGAGGGCAACGTCGGAGCGGCTGTTGCCGCTGCGCCAGCCGAAGAAGGCGGCGACCCCGCAGGCGGCGGCGAACAGCGCCGCCATCAGGCCGAAGTCGTCCGGGGACATGCGGCCCGCTCGCTCAGGACGCCTGCTGGATGCCGGCAACCATCCAGCCGCCGAAGCCGGTGCGCGGCTTGGTGAGGTGCCACACCTCGTCCAGGTCCTCCGGCGTCGCGCCGTGCTGGTCGCGCACGCTGCCCGTGAAGCGGACGCTGACCACGTAGCGGCTGTCTTCCTCCGCCACGTCCAGCACCTGCGCTTCCAGGCCGAACACCTCGGTCTGCTGCGTGGCCTGGCCGCGCTCGAGGATCTCGGCGCGGGCGACCTCGTGCATCTCCGGCGTGAGGAAGTCGCGCAGGCGCTCGACGTCGCCCGCATCGTTGGCGGCCTGCAGCGCGAGGAACTGCGACTTGGCATTGCGCACGAAGGCGGCCGTGTCGAAGTCGGCCGGGATGGTCCCGACGCCGGTGGTCGCCGGCGCGAGGCCGCCACCGATGCGCGAGCCGATCACGGAGCCGCCCTGCGGCTGCTGCACGGGGCTGCGGAACATGCCCGCGTCCGGCTGCGCTGCGCGCGGCATGCCGGCGCCGGCCAGTGCCGGGCCCTGGCCTTGCGCGCGCTTGCGCATCACGAAGCCCACCAGCAACAGGACGCCCATCGCGACGAGCGCGATGGTGAGCATGTTGGCCAGCGCCTCGCCGAAGCCGAAGTGCGAAGCGAGCGCGGCGATGCCCAGGCCCGCGGCGATGCCGGCCACCGGGCCCATCCAGCTGCGCTTGGGCGCGGCGGCGGCCGCGGCACCCGGGGCGGCCGCGGCGGCGTTGGTCGCGGCCGGCG